>NZ_JCAJZW010000031.1:0-98880 GCF_059510455.1 Streptomyces sp. NTD91 | reverse complement strand
GCCTGCGGCCGGACAGCCCCTTACCAAGATCTTCATGAGACTTCTAGGCTTGGGCCATGCTGATCGAACACCGTGGGCAGCGACCGGTCGTTCCCGCGTCCGCCTATGTGGCTCCGTCGGCCGTGCTGTGCGGTGCGGTGGTTCTGGGTGAACGGGCGCGGGTGCTGCATGGTGCCGTCCTGACCGCCGAGGACGGCGAGGTGCGCATCGGCCGGGATGTCCTGATCATGGAAAACGCGCTGGTCCGGGGGAGGGCCGAGCATCCGGCGGTGCTGGGTGACGCGGTGTTGATCGGACCGCACGCCCATGTCAACGGGGCGAGCGTCGAGGACGAGGTCTTCGTGGCGACCGGGGCGTCGATGTTCCCGGGTGCCGTGGCCGGGACACGCTCGGAGCTGCGGATCAACAGCGTGCTTCACGTGAACTCCAAGCTGCCGCCGGACGGTGTGGTGCCCATCGGCTGGATCGCGGCCGGCGACCCGGCGCGGCTGTTCTCACCGGACCAGCACGCCGAACTCTGGGAGGAGCAGCGGGGCCTGGACTTCCCCGGCACCGTCTACGGCGTGTCGCGGGGCACGTCCATGCGCACCCTCATGGGCCACCAGATCGACTTCTACGGGGCTCACCGGGACGACCGGCCCCTGCCCGAGTGAGCTGCCCTCGCCGGACCTACGGGGGCCGAGCCCGACCGTGTGACGGCTGGCAGCAATTCCAAGGGGATTGGCACTTGTGCCACTCGTGTCGGCTCCGGTGCCGGGAGAGGGTGGAGCGGCCCGGGACGACCCCGTGGCCGCACCGACGTCTCGTTCAGGAGTGGATCCCATGCGTTTCCTCGACGCTGCCGCCCACACCGCCGACCGCCCCTGGGGCGCCCTCGACCTGGTGGAACTGGACATGGCGACGGTCCGTCTGCACTGGAGCGACCAGCCCTACGTCTGGCACGTCAACGACGGGCCCGAAGTCTTCGTGGTCCTGGACGGTGCCGTCGACATGCACTACCGCGTCGACGGTGTCGAGCACGTCGAGAGGCTGGTGCCCGGCCGCGTGTGCTGCGTCGAGCCCGGCGACGCCCACGTGGCCCGTCCCAGACCGCAGGCCCGCGTTCTGGTCGTGGAACGCAAGGGCAGTGTGTGAGCAGTGCGGGTCGCCGAGGACCGGACGCTGGTGCCCGGTGACGTCCTGGCCGCGGCGCGCGGGGTGCCGGGCGGGGATCGCGTACGGTGCCCGGCAGCGGGCGAGTTCCTGCGGCGGGACGGCTCGAAGTCGCTGACGGACGCCTGCTGCAGGGCGCCCGCCCCGACCAGTTCCCGGCCGCGCAGACGTGGACGGCATCGCGGCCCCGGAGTACGTCATCCGCTTTCGTACGGCCTTGCACCGGAACCGGCAGACCGACACGCAACACCGCGGCAGGCCACCCCCGCCGACCACCCGCCCGTGCCGGGGACCGCGAGGGACACCGGTCCCCGGCACGGCAGCGGCGCGGGGGTCACCCCGGCGGACTCGACCGGGCGGGTGCCTTCCGGCGTGCCGCGCCGCGGCCTGACCCGGGTGCTCGCCCGCGGCTTCTAGCCTGGCGGCATGCTGGGGCTTCCTGCACACGTCCGTGCTTTCCCGTCCGACCTGGACGAGGTACTCACCCGGACCGCGAAAGTCCAGGCGGCCGCCTGGAAAGAGATGTCCGACGTCTGCCCCCGCGACCGTGACCCGGCCGGGCCTCCGGAGGACCGGTGATCACCCAGAGCTGCTTCGCGGTCGAGCCGTGGTGCCTGCGCGAGACCGAGCTGCGTCTGGACGTGCTCGCCCAGAGCGAATCGGTGTTCGCCCTGTCCAACGGCCACGTCGGGTGGCGCGGCAACCTCGACGAGGGGGAGCCGCACGGCCTGCCCGGCTCGTACCTCAACGGTGTCTACGAACGGCATCCGCTGCCCTACGCGGAAGCCGGTTATGGATATCCCGAGTCCGGCCAGACGATGATCAATGTCACCGACGGCAAGATCATCCGCCTGCTGGTCGACGACCACCCGTTCGACCTGCGCTACGGCAGACTGGTCGCGCACGAGCGGACCCTGGACTTCCGCTCGGGCATTCTCAGCCGCACCGCACGATGGACATCGCCCGGCGGCCGCACCGTACGGATCGCCTCGCGGCGGCTGGTGTCCTTCACCCAGCGAGCGGTGGCCGCGGTGGTGTACGAGATCGAGCCGGTCGACGGACCGGCCACCGTGGCACTGCAGTCCGAGCTGGTCGCCAACGAGCAGCTGCCCCGTTTCGAGGGCGATCCGCGGGTCGCCGCGGCGACCGAGTCCCCGCTGGTTCCCGAGGAACACTTCGCGCAGGACACCCGGCTACGGCTGGTGCACTGCACCGAGCGGAGCAGGTTGCGGGTGGGCGCGGCGGCGGACCATCTGATCGACGGGCCCGAGAGCGTCCGTTGGTCGGCGCAGAGCGAGCCGGACGTCAGCCGGCTGACGGTGACCGCGGACCTGGTGCCCGGGCAGCCACTGCGGCTGGTGAAGTTCGTGGCCTACGGCTGGTCGGGGGAGCGTTCGCTGCCCGCCGTGCACGATCAGGTGGACGGAGCCGTGGCGGCCGCGATGGGCACTGGCTGGAACGGTCTGGTGGCAGCCCAACGGTCGTACCTGGACCGCTTCTGGGCCGGTGCGGACGTCGAGGTGGAGGGGGACGCGCAGATCCAGCAGGCGGTGCGTTTCGCTCTCTTCCACGTGCTCCAGGCGGCTGCCCGCGGTGAGAACAGGGCGATCCCCGCCAAAGGCCTGACCGGAACCGGGTACGACGGTCACTCCTTCTGGGACACCGAGTCCTATGTGCTGCCCGTCCTGACGGTCACCGCCCCCGAGGCCGTCCCGTCGGCCCTGAGATGGCGGCATCGGACGCTGCCCGCAGCACGGGAGCGCGCGCGCCAGCTGGGCCTGTCCGGGGCGGTGTTCCCCTGGCGGACCATCGACGGCCCGGAGTGCTCCGCCTACTGGCCGGCCGGGACCGCCGCCTTCCACATCAACGCCGACATCGCCATGGCCGTAGTCCGGTACGTGGCCGCGACGGGCGACGATGAGTTCGAGCGCGGCGAGGGCCTCGACCTCCTCGTGGACACCGCCAGACTGTGGCGCACCCTCGGACACCACGACCCGGAGGGCGTCTTCCACATCGACGGGGTCACCGGACCCGACGAGTACAGCGCCGTCACCCGCGACAACCTGTACACCAACCTGATGGCCCAGCGGAACTTCCTCGCCGCCGCGGAAGCCACGATGCGCCATCCCGAACGGGCCGCGGAACTGGGAGTGGACGACGAGGAGGCAGCGGCGTGGCGGGACGCAGCTGCGCGCATGGCCGTGCCGTACAACGAATCTCTCGGCGTGCACGAACAGTCGGCCGGCTTCACCACCCTCCAACGGTGGGACTTCGAGGCGACCCCGCCGGAGCACTACCCGCTGCTGCTGAACTACCCCTACTTCGACCTGTACCGCAAGCAGGTCGTCAAGCAGGCCGACCTGATGCTGGCGATGATGGAGTGCTCTGACGCCTTCACCGACGAGGAGAAGGCCCGCAACTTCGCCTACTACGAAGCGCTGACCGTCCGGGATTCGTCCCTGTCGGCCTGCTGTCAGGCGGTCCTCGCGGCCGAGACGGGGCACCTGCGACTGGCTTACGCCTACCTCACCGAGGCCGCGCTGATGGACCTGGACGACCTGGAGCACAACACGCGTGACGGGCTGCACATCGCTTCCCTGGCCGGGACGTGGATCGCTCTGGTCGCGGGGTTCGGCGGTATGCGCCGATGTCCCGGCGGTGCCGGTGGACCGGAGCGGCTCGCGTTCGCGCCGCGCCTGCCGGAGGCGCTGTCCAGGGTGGCGTTCACCGCACTGGTCCGCAGCCGCAGGCTGCGCGTGGACATCGGCCCGTCCCGCGCGCGTTACCGGCTTCTCCACGGCGAGCCGCTGGTCGTCCTGCATCACGGGGAGCCGATGACCGTGACGGCCGAAGCGACGGTCGACCGCCCCATTCCCCCCTCGCCCGTGCTCCCCGAGCCGCAACAGCCGCAGGGCCGACGCCCGTTGGGCATGCCGACCGGGGACGCGGACGGGGACGGGGCGGCGACCCATGACTAGGGCGTGTTTCGAAAGTAGCGTCGTCCGCCCGGAGGGCGGGGTCCGCGGCGTCTGGTGCGGTGCATCGCAAGGCGGAGGGTCGTCCTCGTACCGGGCGTACGCGGACGATTGCGACAACGCGGCGAGGTGCCGTGCCAGGCGTCGCGGACCAGACGGGACTTTCGAAACACGCCCTAGTGCCGCACTGGCTTGACTCTGAAGCTTCTGTGGATCGTCAAGCTGTAGGAGACGGCCCGGGTGTGCCGCTGAATGCGGGGATCTTGAAGCGGTGGAGGTCGACTGCTCGGCGTTCGCCAGGACTTCGACCCCGGGATGCCGTGCTGGTCCAGGAAGGTTTGGAAGGCGGTCGGCGGTCTCGGTGAAGAGGATCCCTCGGTGGCTGGCTGCTGAGGCGTTCGATGTTCACGGCGATGGCCCCGCCGACGGGGACGTTCGGCGGGGCTGCTCACTCCTGCTCACTTCATCGTCACGGACCGACGGGTCCTTGATCGTTGTCACGGCATCAAGACCAACCCCGGACGGAACCGTGACGACCGGCCGGCCATCCGGCAGCGACGGCTGCCTAGTGGACCATGCTCCAGATCTGCCACTTGTTGGAGTGGTTGTCACAGGTCTTCTGGAACTGGCCGATGTCGAAGACCATGTTGTTCGCGTGGCCTGCCTGTCCCCGGTCCAGGCAGAAGTCGAACTCGGTGCGGCCCGACAGCGGGCCGGATGGCTGCCAGTTGAGGAACTGGAAGCTGTTGGAAGGGTTGCCCGGGGTGTTTCCGACCCAGGTCATGTTCCACTGGTCCCGGTAGTTGCTCGCGTCGCAGCTGTCGGTCTTGGCCTCGTAGCCGTTTCCGGCGAAGAACTGGACCCGCAGACAACGGCCGGTCCGGACGTTCTGGATCTGCACCCTGCTGTAGTAGTTGTTCACGTCCGGGGCGTAGGACGTGACGTTCCAGCGCTGGAAGCTGCCGCCGTTGCAGGGCAGGATGTACAGCGACCCGTTGTAGTTGCTGTCCAGGCAGTCGACGCCCTGGTCCTGGAGGTCCTGCAGCTGGACGTTGCGCTGGTAGGTCTCGGCGTGCGCCGTCCCCGACAGGGCGAGCGTGCCGGCCAGGGAGCCCACGGTCATGACACCCGCCACCACCGCGGTCCTGAGCTTCTGCTTCATATGCCGCACACCTGCCAGTTGTGGCTGGCCTCGTTGCCGCCGGTGGCGAAGCTGTGGCCGTTGCCGTAGTAGTCGGTCGGGCGGCAGGTCGGGATCCTGCCGCCGCTGAAGGTGAGCCCGATGTGCAGCCTCGGCTGGCTGTAGCCGTAGCCGAAGCTGTCGATGGGCACCAGGTTCGAGGACCCGTACTCGCCGTACTGGCCCAGGCTCCCGATGTCCGCCTTCCCCGCCTGGTGGCCGTGGGCGTCCTGCAGCCAGATGTAGTTGTCGCCGATCATGGACAGGTCGGCGTTCTGGTCCCAGTGGACCTCCGCGTACTCCATCCGGCAGCTCGGGATGTACCCGATGTACAGCTTGCCGAGGTGCTTGTTGGAGATGACGCCGAAGTTGTACCCGTAGAGGTCGGTCGGGTTGCTCGCCAGGACGCGGTCCGAACCGCAGGATGCGGCGTGCGCCGCCGGCGCGTTCACGGCCACCAGGCCGGACGTGGACATCAGGGCCAGCGCCCCCGCCAGGATGGACCTTCTGATCCTGAGTTTCACTGGTTGCCTCGCTTTCGGTGTACTCGAAGTAGCCCGCCCTGCGCCTCGCGCAGTCCCCGTCGGGCTTGATCCATCCTCACCGGGCGACCGGTGGCCCTCCCATGGCGTCAGGTCGGCGTCAGCTTGGCGTTTCGCGTTCGCGGCGTGTGCCCGCGCCCGCTCCGTCATGATGTGTTCCCCCTGCTTGTGGCGGCGGCCGGTCATGGCCGCCGGACGTTCGAGTTGGTTGCGCCGATCGGGCCGGCCTTGCGCGAAGCGGCCTGACCAGGCCGCTTCGGGTGGCCGGGTGGAGTCTCGTTTCCCGTACAAGTCCGTACACCCCGGACGGCCCCGGTCGGCCACCCGAATGTAGTACCGGCGGCGCATGGTGTGGGGTGTGCGGTTGCACGGTGAGGCGGGGGTTCTGGTGTCGAAGTGCACAGCGAGCCGGGAAAGGGACCTCTGGCGGCGTCAACATGATCACGGATGTGGCCATCACCTCGGCCGCCACCAACGACGGCCCGCGGGGCGGCTGGAGCGGTCGGCCGTGCCTGCCTCGCCGAGCCGGCGGTAGCGGTCGGCCTACCGCCGGGCGGTGGTCGGCGAGACCTGGAAGCGTTCCGCAGCGGGGCGCAGGCTCCAACTGTCGTCCACGACGCAGCGGGCCAGGCGCAGGCGTCCGGTCTCGGTCAGCCGTGCATTACGGTGGGGCGCGAGGGCCTTTCTGTTGGTGTAGACGTCGCGATCCACACCGAACCGGAAGGCTCTCACCTGTTCAAGATCCCTCAGCCGAGACCTGGCTCACCGTCCGCAACTCCGCGGACAGAACAACCAGCGCCGGTGCGACGGCACGGCAGATTCTCGTGCCGTACGAGGTTTCCAGACGCGAAGTCGCGGAAGGCGGGGCCGCGCTGCCGGTGCTCGGCCACCGCCCGCGCGGCCGGCCGTACGCGGCGGGGTCGCCAGGAGCCGGGGGCGGGACGGGGCACCGGGGCAGGGGTGACAACTCGACTCAGCTCACGGGCTTCTGAGGGCTGCTCACCGGTTTCGTCGCCGGGCGACCCGCGGGAGGCACTGCCTGCGTCCGCCCGGCCGTCCCGCACCAGAACCCGTGCCTCCGGTCGACCGCCGTGGCGCGGGACCAATGGCATCGGTCGCAACTTCGCGCTCAGAAAGCCCTGTTGACCTCGTTGACAGGCCCTGAGCCCAGGCGTTTCACTCGACACTCGTAAATGGCAACGTTGTCAGGCGCCTTTGGAGGCGCCCGATTCCGTTGCCTCTCACTGGCGTGCCCGCTTCTCCGGCACGTCGGCACCTGTGCGAAGCCCGAACCGCTGCGGAGGCAACCGATGGTCCGACCTCGACGTTCAGCCGCGCCACGCAACCGAAGAAGACTCCGCCAACGCCTCGCCGTGATCTGCGTCCTGGGCATCGCGGCACTCCCGTTCACCGCGACCGGCGGCGCCTACGCCGCGAGCGCCGCGGCACCGGCCCTGGTGAACGACCCCGCGTCCCTCGTCAACCCGCTCATCGGTACCTCCGGAGAGGTGGACACCTTCCCCGGCCCCGACATGCCGGCCGGCATGATGCAGTGGGGTCCCGACACGACGCCCGATCGTCCCTCCGGCGGCGGCTACGAGTACAACGACGACAAAATATCGGGCTTCAGCCTCACCCACGTCTCGGGACCCGGGTGCGGCGTCGCGGGCGACCTGCCGGTCCTGCCGGTGACCGGTGCGCTGTCGGGCAACCTCGGCAGCGCATCCGTCGGCTTCAGCCACGACGACGAGCGGACCGGCATCGGGTACTACAAGGTCACCGACGCGAACGGCGTCACGACCCAGCTGACCGACACCACCCGCGCCGGGCTGGGCACCTTCACCTTCCCCGCGGGCCGGCAGGCGAACCTGCTGTTCAAGCTGAGCGGCAGCGCCACACAGGTGGACGGCACCCGCGTCCAGGTGGTGAACGACAAGGAGATCAGCGGCTCCATCGACAGCGGCCACTTCTGTGGTGCGGACAACCGCTACACGCTGCACTTCGACGTCAAGTTCGACCGGCCGTTCACTGCCAGCGGCACCTGGGTCGGCAGCACCATCAATCCCGACGCGAAGTCGCTGAAAGCCGGCAAGGTCCGGCAGAGCCTGCGGACACAGCCGTCGAGACCGCTGAAGGAAAAGCACTTCACCGTGCCGGCGGCCCCGTCCCCGACGGTGCACGGGAGCACCGGCAAGACCTCGGGCACGCCATCACCCGCCTCCAGTGCCAGTGCGGCACCTCGGACGTCGGCCACCCAGCCCCCGACGACGGGCGCGAACGGCATGTACCTGACCTTCGACACCTCGTCCGATCCGACGGTCAAGGCGAAGGTCGGCATCTCCTACACGAATGACGCCAACGCGGCGGGCAACCTCGCCGGCGAGATCAAGAACTGGAACTTCGACGCCGTACGGCAGGCGAACCACGACGCCTGGAACGCCGTGCTGAACGAGGTCCGGATCGGCGGCGGCACCTCGGACCAGCAGGTGCAGTTCTACACCGCCCTCTACCACGCGCTGCTGCACCCGAACGTCTTCTCGGACGACAACGGCCAGTACATGGGCATGGACAACCAGATCCACAAGCTGGCCAAGGGCCAGCATGCCCAGTACGCCAACTACTCCGGCTGGGACACCTACCGCTCCCAGACCCAGCTGATGGCCATGGTCGAGCCCAAGGTCACCAGTGACGTCGTCACCTCGATGCTCAACGGCTACGACCAGACCGGCCTGCTGCCCAAGTGGGCCTCGAACAACGGCGAGAGCTACGTCATGGTCGGTGACCCGGCCGCCGGCATCATCGCCGACGCGTACGCCTTCGGAGCCCGCGGCTTCGACACGGGCAAGGCGCTCGCCGCGATGCAGCACGAGGCGACCGTCCCGAACAACGACCGCCCCGGCGAGTCGGTGCGGGACGCCAAGGGCTACCTCCCGCTGGACGAGAACGACTACGGCTGCTGCAACTTCTACGGCCCGGTCTCCACGCAGTTGGAGTACGACTCCGCCGACTACGCCCTCGCCGCCTTCGCGAAGTCGCTGGGCAGGACGGACGTCTACACGAAGTTCGCCACCCGCGCCCAGGACTGGATGAACGTCTTCGATCCGCAGACCGGCTACATGCAGGCGAAGAACAAGGACGGCCAGTTCGCGGGCGGTTTCACCCCCGGCACCTCCAACGGATTCGTGGAGGGCACGTCGGCCCAGTACACGCCGATGGTCCCGTTCGACCTGCGGCAGCTCATCCAGGCGCGCGGCGGTGACCAGGCGTACTCGTCCTTCCTGGACAGCCTGCTGGACAACATCACCGATCCCGGCAACACCAACGCCAACCTGAGCAACGAGCCCAGCGTGGAGATCCCCTGGGAGTACGACTACACGGGCCGGCCGTGGAAGACCCAGGCGGCCGTCCGCGAGGCCCAGCAGAAGCTGTACTTCAACGCTCCGGTCGGCTCGTTCGGCAACGACGACCTCGGCGCGATGAGTTCCTGGTACGTCTGGTCCGAACTGGGCATGTACCCCGAGACCCCGGGCACGGACACCCTGGCGCTCGGCAGCCCGGTGTTCCCGGTCGCCGAGGTGACCCTCGCAGGCGGCAGGACGGTGCAGATCAAGGCGCCGCAGGCGGCACCCGACGCCCCCTACGTGCAGGCCCTCGACGTCAGGGGCAAGGAGTGGAAGGCGTCCTGGCTGACCTACCAGCAGTTCAAGGGTGCCGGCACGCTGGACTTCACCCTGGGCACCCGGCCGGACACGTCCTGGGCGTCCGACCCGTCGGCGGTGCCGCCGTCGGACACCACGGGCGGCGACAGGGTGCTGGCCGCTACCGGCCCGTCCGACGGGTTGGTGCTCCAGCCGGGCGCGTCCGGTGACGCCACGCTCGACCTCACCGACCTCGGCGGCAAGGACGTCACCGTCGACTGGAAGGCGACGGTGCCCTCCGGTGTCACGCTGGACACCTCCTCCGGTTCGGTGGACGTGCCCGCCTCCGGCAGTGCGGAGGCGAAGGTCCACGTGACAGCGGGCGCGAACGAAGGAACGTTCCCGGTCACCTTCGCGCTGACCGACCACAGCACCGGGACGGCACTGAACGGGGCGGCCCTCCGCGTGGCCGTGGCGAAGGCCGGCGAGCTGTGGCCGTACGACACCAACGAGGGCATCTATCCCGACGGCACGAAGTTCTCGGGCGGTTTCGACGGCGGCGGCTGGGCGTTCTCGCAGAACGCGCTGTCGGCGGCCGGCGTCACCAGCGGCTCCACGGTCACGGTCGACGGCATCGCGTACACGTGGCCGACGGTGGCGTCCGGCCGGCTGGACAACCTGGAGATGGCCGGCCAGACCATCCCGATGCCGGCCGGCACGTCGGGTGCGTCCCTGGGCCTGCTGGGCACGGCGACCAACGCACCGACCGACGGCAGCGGGGTCTCGGGGACGGTGACCGTCACCTACACCGACGGCACCACCTCGAAGGCGACGGTCGCCTTCTCGGACTGGACGCTCAATGCCGGTTCCAGCAAGCCGCTCCCCGGTGAGACCACGGCCGTCACGACGGGCTACCGCAACACCGGCGGCGGAGGCCGGGACGGTGTGAAGACCTACGTCTTCGCCACCGAAGTCCCGCTCGACGCCTCCAGGCAGGTGGCGTCCGTCACCCTGCCCGTGACGGGCTCCACCGGCACCGACCACCTGTTCGCCTACGGCTTCGGTCAGTAGGAGCCGCCGGACACCGAGCGAGTGGGCCGGTTCCCGGGGCGCGAGCCGCGGGGACCGGCCCCTCGTGCGGGTCCGGGCGGGTGCTGCCGTCGCCGAGGGTGGGCGGCGGCTGCTCCTGCACTCGCCGGACGACCGATCGCGCGCATGTGCGCGGCAGCGCGCGGGCTGCGCGCGCCGGATCGAAGGCGCGTCGGATCGGGCGTCTTCGCCACCCGCGAGGTGCAGTCGTCCTCGTCGCCGTCACTCGAACGGCAGGCGTGGAGTGCGACCGGTTGCCGCACCCGGAACCCTAGGATCCGTATGCCGGGCAAATAGGATTCAATCATGCTTTTTCGGCATGGACGGGTTGGCCGCGCAACCGAAGGAGACGGGATGTCGCACTGCGCCGGGAGAACCCGTTGGAGGCGCTTCGCGGTGGTCCTGCTGCCCGGGGTCGCGGCGTCCGCGGCGATCTGCGTCGCCATGGCGCAAGGTGTGCTCGCGGCGTCGTTCTTCGTCTCCGGCCGGAAGTTCCAGATCGCCGCCGACTCGTTGACCGCCCGTGGCGTCAGCCAGTACGGCATGGTCGACGTGACCAGGAAACACGAACTCGTGCCCGTCATGGTCAGCGGTTTCCGGCATGCGACGATCAGCGGGCTGTGCCAGTCGATTGTCGTCGACATCCCGCTGCTGGGCGCGCAGACCCTGCGGCTCACCGGCGGCGAGCGGCCGGCCGAGGCGTCGGACCTCTTCATCGACGAGACGTCCGAGACGGCCGAGGATGCGAACTTCACCGGCCTGGACATCGGTGTCGCTCAGGGTGCCATCACCAAGGGCCCGGTCAGGCCCGGAGACGAGGGCTCGCGACTCTTCGACCCCGACGGCATCGGCCAGCAGGCCGTGTCGACCACCCTGACCGACTTGCGGGTGAACGCGGGCGCGGTGTCCGCCGGCACGTTCAACGTTCCGGGTCTGCGCGTCCGGCTCGAGCAGGGCGACCACGCCTGCCCTTGACCTGGCCGCCCCCTGCGGGGCACCCCGGGTCACGGCATCGGTTCCTCCTCGCGGAGCGGGCGTGCGGCACCGGTCCTCGTCGATCCTCGACGGATCTGCCGTACGCCGAGTGGTGGAGCGCTCGCGTCGTGGACCTGCATGACTGTCATATGCCGTTATGCTCCTTTTTATGCCCTGGATCGGGTGGATGCGGCCTGGAGGCCCGCTTCGTAGGCGGTGGAGTCTCGTCCAGCTCGCGCCGGTGATCTTTACTGTGGTCGTCACGGGTCTGGCGTTCTCCACTCCGAGAAAGGTCGCCTTCAGCCGGCTCCTGACCGCCGTACCCGCCCTCGCGGCGTCCGTCTGGCCCGTGCTGCCCACCCTTCTGCTGGGAGCGGTCTGCATCGCGGTCATGATCGGGCTGAGTCTTGTCTACCCCGACCTGGGTACCTGGTTCACCGTGGGCGCCATCGCGGCCGTCACTGTGGCTGCCGCGTACGCCTGCCGCATCCGCATGCGGCGGGAAGAGGCGTTCCTCCAGCTTCGCCTGGTCGCCGACGCGGCACAGAAAGTGCTCCTGCGTCCCCTGCCGCACCACGTCGGCCGCATCGAGATCGAGTCGATGTACGTGGCAGCCGCCGCGCAGGCACGCATCGGCGGGGACTTCTACGAGGCCGTCGCCACCCCGTACGGCGTGCGACTGATCATCGGCGACGTGCGAGGCAAGGGCCTTCCCGCCGTAGGAGCGGCTGCCGCGGTGGTCAACTGCTTCCGGGAGGCCGCGTACGAGGAGCCGACCCTGGAGGGCATCGTCCGCCGCCTGGACGCCAGCAGCACCCGGCACAGCTGTACCCATCCGGGCGAGGACCTGCTGGAGCATTTCACCACCGTCGTGCTCGCCGAGTTCGACCAGGGCGACCGCCTCCGGCTGCTCAACTGCGGGCATCCCCCGCCGCTGCTCCTGCGTGACGGCGAACTGCGCGTCCTGGCCCCCACCACCGCCTCGCCGATGCTCAACCTCGCGGCACTCATCGGCACCGACTACACCACCGACACGATCGTCTGCGCCCCCGGGGACCAGCTGCTCTTCTACACCGACGGCGTCATCGAGAGCCGCAACGGCGAGGGCGAGTTCTTCGCTCTGCAGGACTGGATGCGCCGCCAGGCCCCGGCTGGGCCCAGGGTGCTGCTCGACAGTCTGCACCGGGATCTCCTCCGGCACGGCGGCGGTGGACTCGGCGACGACGTCGCAGCCCTCGCGGTGCGCGTCCGCGACAGTTCGGCGGAAGAGACCGCCTGAGCCACCCGCCGCTGTCGCCGTACGGATACCTGGCCTCACCGGGAGGCGCCGCTCGCCCGTACGGCCGGAGGGCCGAAGCACGTTCGAGAAACGTGCTTCGGCCCTCCGGTGGGGGTGTGTCCGGCGGTGCCGGTCATGGCGCGGGAGGCGGTGGTCCGTCTCCCGTGTCCCCGGTACAGCCCGACGTGGGCTGACCAGCGGTTACCGAGGTCAGCGGTAGTGGCCCCAGTGTCGCTCGCCGTACCAGCCGTGGTGGTACCGGTCCCGGTCCCGGTGCCAGCCCGAGTGCCAGCCGCCGTCGTGATGCCAGCCCCAGCCCCGGTCCCGGTCCCGGTCCCAGCCCCAGCCCCGGTCCCAGCCCCGGTCCCGGTCGCCGAAGCGGCCGTCGTGGTCGTGGCCGCCCCAGCGGCTGTCCGAGTAGCTCCTCCCGTTGTCGCGGTCGTGGTCGCCTCCGGCGGCCAGGGCAGGCATGGCGGCCGCGGCGACGATGGCGCCCGACGCCATGCAGGTGGCGATCAGGCGGACCGCCGTACGAGACACAGACATGAATCTGTCACCTCACGTTCGTGCGTACCGGCTCCGGTGAGAGCCGGTACGCAATCCGACATTCCCGGCTCGGTGCCGAGGGCTCACACTGTGGCCCGTCGCGGCGGCACCGGATCGGCGACTGGATTCGCGTTACAAAGCACGCATATATCCGTAACTCTCCCTTGTATCGGCCATCCATCTGGAAAGGGGTTCGGGCACCGGTCCGCCCCGGCTCCGGACCACGCTGTGAGCAGGTAGAACGCGACGGGGGCGCCGTGACGCGCCGGCCGTGTGGCCGCCTCGGTTCCCCCGAACGGCCCAGCGGCTTCAGTAACGACGGGTGGGCCTCCGATCGAGGGACACGTGCGGCTCCCCTTGAGGGAGTGGTGCGGTCCCGGGCGGCCCGCACGGGCCTGCCGCTCCGGACCGGCGCTCTGAGCAGGCTCTTCAGGGGCGGGAATGAATTCGGCGGGGGCTGGTTGTCGTCGGCGGTCGTGGTTTTTGTGTCCGTGCCCCACCGCACGCTCGCGAAGAACGAGGTCGCGGGAGCCGCCTTCCTTCAGGGAACTGGAGAAGTGGCGTCCAGGCCGGCCCGGGGCGCCCGCACGGTGCGGGTCCCGTACCCAGCCCCTGCAAGGAGCAAGAAATGACTCAGGGAACCGTCAAGTGGTTCAACGCCGAGAAGGGCTTCGGCTTCATCGCCCAGGCCGACGGACCGGACCTCTTCGTGCACTACTCCGAGATCGAGGGTCACGGCTTCCGTAGCCTCGAGGAGAACCAGCACGTGGAGTTCGAGGTCGTCCAGGGCCCCAAGGGCCCGCAGGCCGCGCGCGTCCGCGTCCTGTGAGCTACGGCGGGCGAGACCTGCCGAACACCCGGTGAGCGAGGGCCGGTGCCGCAAGGCGCCGGCCCTCGGCACGTCCCCGGCCGTGCTCGGTGACCTGGAGTGTTCCCCGGCCTGGCCGCCCCGTTCCGTCAGATGTCCGTCAGCCGGGCCTCCTCCAGGTCCAGGACTCGCTGGAGCCGGCGCCGCGTCGTGTCGCTGATGGCGTGGGCGTCGTAGAGGCGCTGGAGTTCGCCGGCCTCCACCGTGATCAGGTCGCGGCGCAACTGGCGGTAGACGAGATCGGCGGACTCGGCGGACACGCCCTCGGTGCCCTCGCTCCCGGCGAGGCGGTCGCGGGCGTCGTCGAGGCGGGCGGTCAGGCCGCGCCGCAGCCGGCCGAGAACCACGTCGGGTACCACCTCCAGCTCCGCGAGCTCCTCCAGCCGGGCCAGTCCCGCGTGGGCGAGGTGGGCGCGGGCCTCGGCCTCCTCCCGGGCCGTGTGCGCGGGTTCCAGGGCGATGCCGGAGGCGCGTACGACCGGCGCCAGGGTGAAGCCCTGTCCGACCAGGGTGACGACCACGACCGACGTGGTCAGCACCAGTACCAGCGGCCGGTCGGTCAGCGGTGTGCCGTTCCTCGACACCTCCGGGACGGACAGCACCGCCGCCAGCGGCATCACTCCGCGTGTCCCCGCCCAGGTCAGCACCATCGGTATCCGCCAGTTCAGCTTGCCGACGCCGCCCTGGCGCTGCACGACCGCCGACAGCGGTGCCAGCCACAGCAGCCGCACGGCGATCAGCGTGGCGGCCACGGCGAGGGCGTACAGCGGCCAGGCACGGTCGCCGCGGGCGAGGGCTCGCACCTCGGAGGGGAGGGCCAGTCCGATCAGGCTGAAGACCACACTCTCCAGCAGGAACACCACCGTGCCGTACACGGCGTGCAACTGGAGTCTGATGCGGGCGTTGGTGAGCCGGTCGCCCCGGCCTCCGAGGACGACCCCGGCGACGACGCACGAGGTGACGCCCGACGTGTGCGCCGCTTCGGCCAGCAGGTAGGCGGCGTACGGGGTGACCAGTGCGATCACCGTCTCCAGCACCGGGTCCTCGGTGCGGCGCCTGATCAGGGTGATCACACCGGCCACCGCGGTCCCGATCACCGTGCCGCCGCCCGCGAGGAGCAGGAACTCGGCCCCGGCCGCATCCCAGTGCGCGGCGGCCGAGGCGACGGCGATGCCCGCCGCCACGCGCACGAGCACCAGCGAGGTGGCGTCGTTGAACAAACTCTCGGCCTGGACCAGAACCTGCACCCTGGGCGGCAGGGCGAGCCGGCGGCCGAGCGCGGTCACCGCCACCGGGTCGGTGCTGGCCAGTACCGCGCCCAGCATGAACGCCATCCGCCAGGACAGGGGGGTCACCAGGGACGCCACCACGCCGACGGCCGCCGCCGACGCCAGCACCAGGCCGATGGCGAGGACCCCGACCGGTTTCCACACCGCGCGCAGCTCCCGCCACGGCATGTCCTCGGCGCTCGCATACAGCAGCGGCGGCAGCACCACGAGCCCGATGATGTCCGGGCTGATCTGGATCTGCGGGGTGCCCGGCAGCAGCGCCACGGCGAGACCTGCGACCACGAGCAGGGAGGGGGCGGGAATCCGCCAGCGGCGCGCGAAGGTGGCGACCACCGTGGCGAGGACCACGAGGAAAAGAACCGTACCGACGCCGCGCATGCCGTCCCCCGGGGATGCGGAAGGGAATTGCGGAAGCCTCCCCGGCTTCCGGCCGACCAGGCTTCCCGGCACACCTGCACCCACCCTATCGGGCAAGGTCACGTCAAGACGGTGTCAAGGTCCCCGGATGCGCCGCGGAGGACCGACACACCACCCGTCGAGGTCCCGTCGAAGGCGGTCGGCCGCGCGGCCGCGGCTTCGCCCCGCCGGTGACGCCGGCCATCGTCGCCCTGCCGGCCGTGCCGGTGTCCACCGCCTCGCGCGGCGACGTGGTCCGAGCGGTGACCGTGTGCCGGCCGGATCCCGAGGGCCGGGCGCGGCTGCACGGCCTGGAGCGCACCTGGGGCGGGCGGGACCCGGGCGTGGAGCCGGTGCACCCGCCGTGCCGGCGCGCTCGCCCTCGTGGGCGCGCCGGCGCTCGTCCACATCCCCGTCGGCACCCACATGGCCAGGGCCTGCTCCTCGACCAGGCACCTGCCCGTCGAGAAGTGGGTCTACAAGGCCATCGGCGCCGACCCCGACGCCGAGACGACCTGGCCCGCGTTGCGCGGTGTGCTGGCCTTCTCCGCTGTCGGCGTCCTTCTTCTCCACCTGCTCCAGCGGCTCCAGGGTGTCCTGCCGGGCTCTGTGCACTTCTCCTCGGTAGGCCCGGCGCAGTCGTCCGACACGGCCGGTTCGTGACGAACACCAACTGGCAGTCGTACTGCGGCGAGCAGACCGAACACCGCGCTCAAGGGCCTCGTGGCGAAGCGATGAGCCGCTCACCATTGCCTTCAGCCACCAGATCGCCGCAGCTCGGGGCACACGCCCGGCAGGGCACCGAGCGGCTGCTCACCCGGTCGGGGCTTCGCCGGGCGAGGAGTCGCGTGATGGTGACGAAGGTGTGACCGCGGGCCTGGAGAGCGGACTCGGCGCGGAGAGGACGACCACCCGAGCGGCCGACGAGGGGCCCCGGGCCCGTGCGGTCCCGAACGCACCCGGGTGGTCGGGCCTGCGCGCGCCGGTGAGCAGCGGAAGAGGTGGGAGGTGTCCGGGCGGCAGCGTGATCCGTCGGTGCCGAGGACCGCGGCCGCCCGGTATTCGAGGACTCCGTTTGCTCGCGACCGCCTGAAGTGCCGGCCGCCCGGGCCGGGTGGGCCGAACGGCCCTGTCGCGGGTGGCGCCGGTCGGATTGACTGAGCCGGGCTGCGGATCATCACGAGGTGGTCCGGCGTGTTCGGTTCGCGGTTCCGGGCACAGCGAACGGCTCGGGCGGGTCGTCTTCTCCTCTGCCCGAGCCGTCTGCGCCCGCCCCGCGGCGGCCCGGCCGCCTGCACCCCGCTCTGGGCCCCGTGCCGGGGAGTGGCGGGGCCGCAGCGGCGGACGACCGGAAGGAGAGTGTGAGGAATGATCGCGGCGGTGGGGCATGCCGATCTGAGCCCGTCCGCGCTGGGGCTGGTGGAAACCGAACTGCGGCGGGTGTTGGGACGCCTGCCCGGGCGGGGGCCGGGGCTCGTGCGCGCCGGGGCGGGGGTGCCGGTGGCGTTCGGGCGGGCGGTTCGCGCGGCAGGGCGGGAGCTGACCGTGGTGGCGCCCGGGCAGGGTCCGGTGCCCGCGTTGCCGCCGGGACACGACCGGGTGGCAACGGGGGAGTTGCTGGTTCTGGCCGGGCGGGTGCGCCTGCTGGAGTACGACCCCGCCGACCGTGACGCCTGTGTCGGCGCGGACGAACGGGTGATCGCGCAATGCCGACGGCTGGTGGCCGTGTGGGACGGTTCGCCTTCGAACGGCCGTGACGCCACCGCGCACCTGGTGGCGTACGCCCGGGCGCACGGGGTTCCGGTGGAGGTCGTCTGGCCGGAAGGGGCGGCCCGCGAGGTGATGTCCGAGGGGCCGGCACGGGACGCCGGTCGCCGTCCGTGCGGCAACAGCCTTCTGTCGGCACCGTGGGCCGACGGCCCACTGACCACCCGTGAGGCGGAGCACTTCCGATGACCGGCACGACCGCGGACACGCGGCACCGGGCCACCGGCACCACGGCGGAGGAGGACGCGCGGCGGGATGCTCCAGGCGGCGCCACCGGTGCCTCGCGGGCCTTCGCCGGGCTGCTGATCGTGTCCGGCGCGCTCGGCGTTCTCGCCTCCTTCGTCATCACCGTCGACAAGTTCCAGCTGCTGAAGGACCCGCACTTCTCGCCCTCGTGCAACCTCAGCCCGATCCTGTCCTGCACGAATGTCATGCGGAGCGGCCAGGCGTCCGTGTTCGGTTTCCCCAACCCTCTGCTCGGCCTGCTCCTCTACCCGGTGGTGGTCACCATCGGGTTCGCGCTGCTGGCCGGGGCCCGCTTCCGGCGGTGGTTCTGGCTCGGGCTGAACGTCGGCGCGGTGTTCGGCGCGGGTTTCTGCATGTGGCTGATGACCCAGGCGCTGTACGGGATCGGCGCGCTGTGCCTGTGGTGCTGCCTGGTCTGGGCGACCACCATCGCCATGTTCTGGTACGTCACCGTGCACAACCTGCGGCACGGGATCATGCGCGCACCGCGTGGCCTCGTCGCCGGCGTGACGGAGTTCCACTGGGTCGTACCGGTCACCTGGTACCTGAGCATCGTCATGCTGATCGTCACCCGCTGGTGGGACTACTGGCAGACGCTGCTCTGAGCCTCGCGCCGATTAGGAATTGCGAAATTACGCAATTCGTTAGATGCTGCGTTCACTGTGTTCGCAGGTAGTCGCGGGCACAGCTTCTGCGCGTCCCGCGCCCGGCAGAGGGTGCGAGGGAAGAGGAGGCCTCACCGTGTCGGTGCCGCTGTACCAGGCGAAGGCCGAATTGCCGGATGCCGAGGTTGCCGCACGATGAGCACCCCCTACGGCCGGGCGATCCGGACCCGGATCACTTCGCTGCTGCCCTCCCGCGGCGACCTGGTGGCGATACGGCGCGATCCGCGCCGGGACCTGCTCGCCGGGCTCACCGTCGCGATCGTCGCCCTCCCGCTGGCACTGGGCTTCGGAGTCTCCTCCGGGCTCGGCGCCGAGGCCGGCCTGGCGACCGCCGTGATCGCCGGGGCGCTCGCAGCCGTCTTCGGCGGGTCCGATGTGCAGGTGTCGGGACCGACCGGAGCCATGACGGTGGTCCTGGTGCCGATCGTCGCCCACTACGGTCCCACCGCGGTGCTCACGGTGGGTCTGATGGCCGGCGTGATGCTCGTGGTCGTCGCCGCGCTGGGAGCCGGGCGGTACATGCAGTACGTGCCCGCGTCCGTGATCGAGGGCTTCACGCTCGGCATCGCCGCGGTGATCGGGCTCCAGCAGGTGCCGAACGCGCTCGGCGTGCCCAAGCCCGCCGGCGACAAGGTGCTGGTCGTCACCTGGCACGCCGTCGCGGAATTCGCGAAGGCCCCGAACTGGACCGCCGCCGCTCTGGCGGTCGGCGTGGTCGTGCTGATGCTGGCCGGGGCGCGCCGGTGGCCGACCGTGCCGTTCTCCGTCGTCGCGGTGATCGCCGCCACGGCCGTGGCCCAGGCCGCCCACCTGCACGCGAAACCGATCGGTGCCCTGCCCGCGGGGCTGCCCACGCCCTCGCTGTCCTTCCTCGACCTCGGCTCGCTCGGTTCCCTGCTGGCGCCGGCCGTGGCGGTGGCCGCGCTGGCCGCGCTGGAGTCGCTGATGTCCGCGGCCGCCGCCGACGCGATGACGGTGGGGCAGCGGCACGACCCTGACCGGGAGCTGTTCGGCCAGGGGCTGGCCAACATCGCCGCCCCCCTGTTCGGTGGCGTTCCGGCGACCGGCGCGATCGCCCGCACGGCCGTCAACGTCCGTACGGGCGCGGGCTCGCGGCTGGCTGCCCTCACCCACGCCGCCGTCCTGGCCGTGATCGTCTTCGCGGCGGCGCCCCTGGTGTCGAAGATCCCGCTGGCGGCGCTGGCATGTGTCCTGACGGCCACCGCGATCCGCATGGTCGAGGTCGGCTCGCTCAGGGCGATGGCGAAGGCCACGCGGTCCGACGCGGTGATCCTCGTCCTGACCGCGGCCGCCACCCTCGCGCTCGACCTCGTCTACGCCGTCATCATCGGCCTCGCCGCCGCATGTGTCCTCGCCCTGCGCGCGGTGGCGAGGCAGGCCCGGCTGGACCAGGTGCCGCTCGACCGGGGTGACCACACGGCCGAGGAGCACGCGCTGCTCGCCGACCACATCGTCGCCTACCGGATCGACGGGCCGCTGTTCTTCGCCGCCGCGCACCGCTTCCTGCTGGAGCTGGCCGAGGTGGCGGACGTACGGGTCGTCATCCTGCGCATGTCGCGGGTCTCCACGATGGACGCCACCGGCGCCCTGGTCCTCAAGGACGCGGTGGAGAAGCTGCACCGGCGCGGCATTCTCGTCCTCGCCTCCGGCATACGACCGGGCCAGCGGCAGGTCCTCGACTCCGTCGGCGCACTGCGACTGCTCCGGCACGAGGGCCGCGACTACGACACGACTCCGGACGCGATCCGGGGAGCGCGCCACCATCTGCAAACGGCCGGGATCCTGCCCGTCGTCCCGGCGCAACCGACACGACGGCCCCAAGCGGTACCCGGTGAGGAAGCCATCCGATGAACACACCCGAGTCCGCCCCGCGCACGGCCGCCGTTCCCGGTGCGCGGGCCGTACGGCCCCCCAGGCGAGAGAGCCGACCCGGGCGGCCGACCGCCAGTCGGTGCGAGGCGCCCCTTGTCCGGCCGGCGGGCCATGTCCGGGAGAAGTGATGTCACAGGCTCTGGAGGTCCTTCCTCACCGGCACGTGCTCACCCTGTCCGCCGAGCCGGCCGCGGTCCGCTTGGCTCGCGAGACCGCCGAGCAGGCGCTCGTGGAATGGGGCATCGGGCTACGGCACCCCGCAGTGGACCCGGCCCTGTTGATTCTGAGCGAGTTGGTGACGAACAGCGTCCGGCATGCCGCGACGCTCTCCCCACAGGTCACCGTCATGTACGCGGCGAGTCGGGACTGCTTCGCCTTCGCCGTGCACGATCGCCATCCCTACCGGCCCCCGCTGTCCAGCGCATGTGCCGTTCCGGGCACCGGTGGACTGGCGACCGTCATGGAGCTCACCCTCGGCCGGGGCGGCACCGCGGTCGTACGTCCGGACGCCGACGGCAGGGGCAAGAGCATCTGGATCACCTTGCCCCTGTGATGTCCGCGGTTCGCCGGAAGGCCGCAGTCCGCTCCCTCGAGCCGGCCGCCGCGGCCTGCGAGGTTCGCGTGTTGCTAACGTTGGCAAGTGTCGAGGTCGTCGTCGCTGATGAGGGGCCGCCCGGCTCCTGGGTGCGGGTTCGGCCCGGCCGGTGCCGCGCGCGAGGATGTGTCGCATGGTCGTGACGAGTCGGTGGATGCGAGGGCGAGTGGTCTGGCAGGTCGGGTCGCGCGCCGGGGGAGGGACGGCACGGTGAGTACGCCGCTGTACCAACTGAAGGCCGAGTTCTTCAAGACGCTCGGTCACCCCGCGCGCATCCGTGTCCTGGAACTGCTGAGCGAGCGCGAGCACGCGGTCGCGGAGATGCTGCCCGAGGTGGGCATCGAGCCCGCACACCTGTCCCAGCAGTTGGCCGTGCTGCGGCGAGCCAATCTCGTGCGCACCCGCAAGGAAGGGTCGAACGTGTACTACTCGCTGACCAGTCCTGAGGTGGCGGAACTGTTGCGGGTGGCGCGCTCGATCCTGTCGGGCGTACTGGCGCAGCAGGCAGAACTGCTCGCCGACCTGAAATCGGGCCGGCCGCAGGGAAGATCGCCGTCGTAGGGCCTGTCTGACGGTTCCCGTCTGCCGCGCGGCGCCCTGCACGCTCCCCCACTGCCTCAAGGGTGTGGGAGGTGCCCCCACTTGCCGCACCGGCCCCGGACCCGAGTGCGTCCGGTACGAGAGCCTGGGGCCGGCACGCCGAGAGCACGCACCTGACGCCGCGCGGCCGCCCTTCCGGCAACGACGCGAATGGTCAGACAGGCTCTGGCCGGATCCGCCGGAACGTCGCCGTCCGCCTGCGGAAAATGTGCGGCCGCGTGATCGGGGTCGGACGCCGAGGCGTCAGGCGTAGGGGTTGCCGCCCAGCCAGGTGGTGCCGTCGACGAGTTCCCGCGCCGTGTCCAAGTGACCACTGTGGCAGGCGACTTCGGTGAGCACATGGATCAGGATGCGCCGCACGTCGGGCAGCCGCCAGTCCGGCCAGATCTCGACGGTCCAGGCGGCGGGTTCCTGCTCGGAGGTGGCGGCGGCGAGCACGGCGTCCGCTCGCGCGATGGCCGCCCGGTGGTCGGCGAAGACCTCCTCGGCGCTCATCGCCCCGGGTACGTACCAGTGCGCCTGCGCGCCTGCTGTCAGCTGGCCGGTCACGTCCGGCTCGCCCGCGATCACCCCGGCGAACCAGAAGCGCTCGACATCCAGGGTGAGGTGGCGCACCAATGCCAGGCAGCTCCAGCCACTGGGCAGCACCGGCTGCCGCAGCTCCTTCTCCGTGAGCCCGTCGAGGATCCCGAGGACGTGCGCGCGCTGACGGTCCAGGGCGCCCTTGAGAGCGTCGAGTTCGGCGTTCACCGGGCGGCACGCAGGTGGGCGAGGCCTTCCGGGGCGGTCGCCATCCGCGTCCGTCGCCGGGCCTGCCCGCTGTCCGCATGGGTGCGTTCGTCCTCCGGCAGACGCGAGCCGTCGAAGATCCCGGTCACGACCGTCCCCACCACTCCGTGCCCGACCAGGTCGAAGACCCACCGGTGGCCTCCTGCCGCGCCGGGTGCGGACGGGTCCGGATGTCCGCGACCTGGCCTCGGTTCCCGGCCTGTGCGGCGCTCCGGTTCGGACTCGACGACGCGGTCGTTCATCTCGTGGTCGCCGTGGCGCTCGTGGTGCGCGCGCATCACGAAGACGTCCGGACACGCGTGATCACGGCGTCGGTGACGCCACCCCGCAGCATCCGCCGGCCGTCTGGATCCGGATGCCGCGCGGGACCGGCCAGGACCCGGACGTTGTTCCCCTTCACGGGCGCCGATGCGCCGGGGCACCGCCGCCACTGGCTCGCTCGCCGTACTCGTCATCCCCGCTCCTCCGCCGACCGCAGGGCATGCACCCGCCCCACGCCCGGACGCTACACCGGGGGTACGACAACGCCTTGCGGGCTGTTCGGTCCCGGGAGGCCAAGTCGGCGCACAGCGGATTCCCGATGCCGCGCTGCGCGCGCGCCGAGTGCACCAGAAACGCCTCCACCGCCGCAGTGGCCCGGCGCACAACCCTGCGTGTGTCAAGGCTCACGCGGAACGCGCGCAACGCCATGCCCGCGGCGGCGGTGCGGAGCCCGGCCGCAACGATCAACGGCCGCGGCCCCCGCGGCGCTCTGACGCCGAGGTCAGCGCGCCGCAGACGATAGATCCACTGATTAGGCGTCAGTCCGTGATTATTGCCGTGCCTTCGGACACAAGCCTCGTGACGTCGTTCACTTGTCGTACAGCCCAACGAGGGTCGAATGCGAAGTAGAGTGCCATGACGGCGTCTTGGCCCCAGTCTGTTCAAATCAGGTGGAAATTCGAGCGCTTGACACCAACCATGAGATTTCCGGAGAAAGGTGCATATCATGGGCGCCTATTTGTGCCCTCCGGCCGTGCTCCACGGTGAACACGCCGTGGAGACAGGCCGGATCCTGGAGGAGGTGCGGAGCCGGCACCCGCAGGCGCCGTGGCTGCCGCGCATCGACAGCATCGCCGCGAGTACGGGCATCGTCTCCCGCGGGTGGATGCTGCCGCTTCAGACCGCCGTCGCTCCCAGCAGCGGGAGCGGCCTGCGAACTCCGGGCGCCGGTCCGGCCCGTGAGGCACTGACCCGCGGCGGGTTCACCGAGCAGGAGGTGAACCGCGTGATAGCCGCACTGGAAGCGATACCGGCGCCGCAGACGATCGAGGAACGCACCGCCCCGGCCTGGGCCGCTGTGCAGACGTACGGGGAACGCGCGGCCCGTCAGGCCCTTGAGACCGCCGGACTGGACACCGGCGACGTCGACTGTCTGATCACCAGCCACTCGACCACCCCGGCCCTGCCGGGGCTGGACCTGTCCCTGCTCAACCAACTCCCGCTGCGCGACGACGTGCTGCTGCTGCCGGCCACCCAGTGGGCCTGCATCGCCGGAACCCGATCGCTGGCCCTGGCGGCCGATCTGGTCGCCGCGGACCCCGACCGGGTGGTGCTGGTCGTGATCTCGGAGGCCCTGAGCACCACCTACCAGCCCGCCGACGACACACTGGAGTCCCTGATCGTCCGGCTGCTGTTCGCGGACACGGCCGTCGCCGTGGTGGTCACAGGCCGTCCCAGGACGGAGTCGGTCCTGCGGCTGGACGCGGCCTGGCACCACACCCTGCCCGGCACGGCGGACCTGCACCGGCTGGACACCCGGGCCGACGGCACGCATTTCGTGATGGACCGCCGCGGGCCGCGTGCCGTGCAGGAGACGGTCGCCGCCATGTGGAGGTGGCTGCGCGAGCGCCACCAGGACGACAGGCAGGCGTGGCATCCGGATCTGCTGCTCGCGCACCCCGGCGGGACGCGGGTGCTGGAGTACATGGAGCAGACGATGCCCGACGGGTGGCCGGAGGGCCTGCTGGCCTACAGCCGGGACAGCTACACCACCGGCAACCGCGGCGGCGCCGCCGTGCTCGACATCCTGCGGCGCGCGTGCGACGCCGGTCAGAAAGCAGGCAGTCGTACGGTGCTGTACGCGGCCGCTCCCGGGCTGACCGCCACGGCCCTGGAGGGGGAGTGGCTGTAGCCGAATCCCGCCGCTCGGATGCCGGCAGGGGTGCTATGCGTCCAGTTCGGCCCAGACGGCTTTGCCGGAGTGGGTCCACCGCACGCCCCAGCGCGTGGTGAGCTTGTGGACGACGTGCAGGCCGCGCCCGCTGTCGTCGAGCAGCTCACCGCGACGCAGGCGTGGCAGGCCGTTGCCGCTGTCGCCGACCTCGCACGACAGGCGCCCTCCGGCCCGCACCAGCCGCAGCGAGACGGGCCCGGTGCCGAACCGGACCGCGTTGGTGACCAGTTCGCTGATCACCAGCAGCGCACTGTCCCGTACCTGGTCGCTGATGTGCCATCGGCGCAGCAGCGGTGAGGCCAGTTCACGGCTGCGGGAGGGGGTGTCACCCTGGGCGGGCAGGTGCCAGGTCGCGGCGTCCCGGCCGCGACGCCCGGCCATCCGGGCGAGCATCAGCGTCACGTCGTCCCGAAGGCGCCCCTGCGGGGCCAGAGCGGCGACCACGCGACGCGCGGCCGACTGCAGGTCGTCCCAGGGGTGCACCTCGCGCACCACGTCCGTCAGACGGCCGATGCCCTCGTCGATCGAGGCCGCCGGATCCTCTACCAGACCGTCGGTGTAGAGGGCGAGGAGCGAACCGGGCGGCGCGGCGAACTCGTGCACGTCGAACGGCTCGCGCACGGCGAACTCGGCTCCCAGCCCCGGGTGGGGCTGCGCCGCGACGGTCTTGGCCGACCCGTCGGGGTGGACGAGGAGCGGGGGCAGGTGACCGGCATTGGACATCACGATCTTGTGGTCGACCGGATCGTAGACCGCGATGCAGCACGTCGAGCCCAGCGCGCTGTAACCGGCCGCCAGGCCCGCCTCCGTGTCGTCCAGGAGCGTGACCGTCTCGTCCAGACGCTCCAGCACCTCCCCGGGGCCCAGCCCCGCCGACAGCAGCGCACGGGCCTCCATGCTCAGCTGGCCCATGGCCGCCGCCGCCCCCAGGCCATGCCCTACGACGTCACCGACCACCAGCGCCGTACGGTCACCCGGCAGCGGAAAGCTGTTCACCCAGTCACCGCCGACACCCGCACTGTCCGGGGTGGTGGGCTCGTAGACGCTGGCGACCTCGATGGTGTCGCTGCCGGCCCGCGGAAGCAGCCGGCGCTGCAACGCCAGGACCTGGGCGTGCTCACGCTGATGCTGGCGGGCCAGATCCACATGGCGGGCGGTCTTCGCCACGAGCTCCTGCAGATCGAGCAGCTCACTCTCGCGGAAGAGGCGCTCGGGCCGCCGCCAGACCTCCGTGACACCCAGCACGATGGGCCCCTGTGCGTCTTCCGGCCCTTCCACGACCAGCGGTATGCAGGCCACGCTCAACGGCCGGTCGCCGGGCACCAGGGCCCTTACCAGCTTCGCATCCTTGAGTGCCCGCTCGATCACCTCACGGTCGGCGAGGACGACGGGCTGCGGTACGTCGTCGCGCATCACCGCACCGGCCAGCAGACGGCTCGCTTCGCGGGGGAGGTTGTCCCCGGGCGTCAGGTACCCCTCGGGCCAGGCGCGGTCCGGCATCAGGGCCGCGCGCCGCAGCCGGATACGTTCCTGCGCCTGCCCGGTGACGGCCTCTCCCGTCCACACGGCGTAATCGAGGTTGACGGCGGCCACGTCCCCCCACGCCAACAGGGACTGGGCCAGGGACTGCGCGGTTTCGCCGATGTCCAGGGACGTCCCGATGGCGGCCGCCGAAGCGTACAGGTGCAGCCGCTTGGCCATGGCGATCAGGGAGACCGTCACGCCGTCCTGCGGTGGCGCGGCCGGCAGGATGCTCATCGAGACCACCAGCTCGGTCCCGTCGTCCCGCCGCAGGCTCTGGACCCGGGCCACGTGGGCCTCGCGCGTCTCGAGCACCCGCTGCAACCGCTGCCTCACCGTCGGTACGTCCCCGGGCGGCAGCAGATCGACGAAAGCGCTTCCCGGCGCGGCACTCACCCCCGCGAAGGGAGCGGCGTCCAGATTGCAGCTGGTGATCCTCAGATCCCGGTCGAGCGTGACGGCCCCGAGTATCTGTTCCTGACCGCCGTTCTCCGGGCCGGCGCCCGTGGGCCGACGGGCACGCCGGTCGTCCGGTGGAGCGGCAGAGCCGCCGGCCACCGTTTTCCCGCCCCTGGGGATGTAGTTCGCCAGGGCGCCGCTGACCATGTCGTACGGCGAACCAGAGGAAGCGGAGGGTGTGGGGTCCATGCAGCTCCACCCAGCTCACTGGCTCCCGGCACACGCCGGAAAGCATTCCCGAGTCCGTGCGATCGAGCCCCGAGATCCCTCACCGCACACCTCCTGAATAACACAAATACACTGCTCACCGAAGGGGTGAAAACAACGGATGAGCCCGAGGTACCGACGGCCACCGGACGGGGCGCAGGAGCACTGTCGCGAAATCCGGCCGCGACCGTCCGGCGACCGACGGCAGGGAGTCGGCCGTCGGCGGAGCCGCGCAGGGTGACGCCCTTCACCCGTGCCCGTGACGCCCAGTCCTCGTCACCATGGTCGCCCGCGTCCACCTGGCGCGCGACCGGGTCGCGCACCGCGATGGGCGACGGCCGCGGTGCATGACGCGGCATGGCGTCGCTCTTTCCTCGCGCCGCCGCGTGCGCCGGCACCGTCACAGGCCGACGGGCCCCGATGCGATCGGTCGCTTCGCGAGTGGAGCTGGTCGGTCAAAAGGCGCACGGCCGCGTGGTGGTTCGGCCCCCGCGCCGGACGTTCGGACCGTGGCTGCCGCGCAGGCCCGCGTTCTCTCCCCGCAGGCGAGTGATTCCGTCGTCGGGGACCGCCTCCGGACCCGGACAGCACGGGCGCTCGGCCGATCCTCGGCACCGGGTGCTCCGTCCGCACCAGCCGGGGCCGAGCGGGTCAGCTGTCGGCCTCGTCGTCCGGCCCGGGCGCGTCACCGATGGCGACACGCAGGTCATGCACGCCTTGCAGGATGTCGATGAGGGCTTCTTCCGCCCCGCTCAGCGCGTGCCGGGTTCCCTCCGTGTCCCCGCGGTCCGCGTGAATCTGGGCACCGAGCACGTACACCGCGGTCATGACGGCGGCGAAGGCGGCCTCTCGGCCCGGGGGCAGCTCTTCGTCCTCCGGCTCGGAGACCTGCACCGCGGTGCGCTGCAGCCGGTTGGTCAGGACGTTGACCGCCTGGCCGGGGTCCGCCCCCAGTTGTTCCCCCCAGCCGAGCAACGTCTCGAGGACGTCCTCGATCTCCCCTTCCTCGGTCAGACGGGTTGCGGCCGTGATCTCCAGCTCCGTCTTCGCCAGCAGCCGGCCCAGCAACTGCAGACGGTCCTCCTCCTGCGCCCCCTCAGGCCGCTGCTCCGGCGCTGCCGCAGGCTCCGCCGCCAGTGCGGCCAGGGCTGCGCGGATCTGCTCGGCACTTACCGGGTGCTCGCTACTGATGCTCACGCTTTCAGCTTCACCCAGCGAAGCGGTGCTCGCCCGCCCACTGCGTTCGAGTCCCAGGCGAGTTCCACCAGCCAGACCAGCGCGCCGACGCCACCGCACGGGGCACCGACGGCAGGCCGGCCGCTCGCGGAGGGGCCCGGCCAGGAGGCCCGGCGGCGAAGTGGACGCCTGCGCGGGCGAGCGCAGGATGCTGAAGCCGGCGCATGGTCTCCGGGACGTGACGTACGGAGGCTCAGCACCCGTAGCACGTACGTGGCGCCTCAGGGCTCGCCGCCACGACGCCCCCCTCTACGTCCAGCGCATGCCGATGGCGGACAGTTTCTCGATCCGCTCGGCGGAGAGCGCCGCGGCCCTGCTGCGCTGGTTGCCGACCCACGCTCCCAGTTTGAGTTCCCGGATCTCCCGGTCCGCACCGTCGGCGTCCGCTCGACCGTCCTCGAGGACGATCCGTTCGACGTGTTTCCGCGGTACCCGCAGGTGTCCCTCGCGCTGGTAGAACTGCTGTGCGGCGGCGTAGTTGAGGGCCCATTTGTCGGCCTGGCTGCGGCGCGGTCCGGGCTTCTCCTCCTCGGCGGCAGGCTCGATCCCGAGGACGTGTTCGCACAGCCACTGCTGCGAGGAGGCGAGCCCGTCCCAGCCGAGCCGCTGTGCGCGCACCCACCGCCCCAGGTCCTCGCCCTGGCGCACGACCTCGCCGGGTGTCATGGGCAGCGTGCCGCCTGCCTCCAGGTGCAGCCGTACCAGGTGGAAGCAGCGCTGCCATGCCACCGGCCAGGCCGGGCACCACGACGGGTCGATGTCCTCCAGCTGCTCGCGTCGTTCCTGGGACAGCGCTCCGGCCGACGCTCCGACGGGCAGGCCCTCGGCATCCCGCTGCTCGGACTCGCCGGCCCTGCGGGCGGCGGCCCGCTGGTTCTTCAGCCAGATGCCGAGCTTGTACCCCTGGTACGTGGCGTCCAGCGGGGCCAGGAGGTGCCCGTTCTCCTCGGCCCAGCCGCGCGCGGCGGCCAGGCCCTCCTCCCAGGCGACATCGAAGTGGCTCCAGATCATGCCGAGCCGTTCCAGCTGCTCGACACGGCCCGCGTCCAGCGTCCCGCGGGCCTGGAACCTGCGGGCGTCGGCGATCCACTGCCCCAGTGGGAACCCGGCGAGCGAGGCCGGCCACCCCTGGGTCGCGGCCCCCTGCTCGTCCCGGCCGGGCACACGGTAGGTGAAGGGGACCTTCAGGTCGCCGTGTGCGCGGGCGTAGAGGGCGGCGGCTTCGATGCCGCGCCGCCAGTGGGCGTGTTCGGGGTCGAGGACCCGCAGGGTGATGAACGCGGCCAGCTGGGCGGGATCACGCGGGGCGGAGAACTTCAGCAGCTCCCGGGCCGGCGCCGACAGCCGGGCGCCCGGACCGCTGCCGGCTCCCTCGTCCCGCTCGCCTCCGCTCCGGGTCTGTACGCCCCTGACCCGGCTTCGGGCCTGCGGCTGGGCGAGCTGTTCCACGAAACGGGCATCGTGCGCCCGCAGCGCCTCCAGGAGCTTGGCGAGGCCGCCGTACGCCCTGCTGGTGAGCATGCTGTCCGGTGTTTCTCCGGGGCCGAGCAGGACGGGTACGACGAGGGAGGCGGTCTTGCCTTCGCCGGGCCGCATGCGCAGGGCCCGGCCGACGGCCTGGACGAGGTCGGGCATGGAGCCGCGCACGTCGGCGAAGTAGACGGAGTCGCAGTTGCGGGTGTCGACGCCCTCACCCAGCACCTTCACGGATCCCAGGAAGCACTTGTCCACGTCGGTGCCGTCGGTCGCGATGCCGGGCGAATTCGCTGAGGACGCGCTTGCGGTGCACCGGTGGGTGATCGCCGCACAGCCAGTCGGCCCGGATCTTCTCGGGGTACAGCGCCGGGTCGTCCGCACGCAGCCGTACGGCGACATCGGGTAGGCCGGCCGCGAACGCCTCGGCCTCCTTGACCAGGTGGTGGAAGACGAGCGTGCGCCGGAAGTCCTCCTCGGCCGACGCCTTCACGAGCGCGGCCTGCAGGGCGGCGAGCCGCGCCCCGCGCACCCGGTCCGAGCGGCCTTCGACGCCCAGGAGCTGGGCGGCCTGCAGCTGGGTGTCGGTGATGTCCAGGCACACGACCTGGTACGGCGCGCAGATCCCCCTGTCGATCGCCTCCGAGAGCGTCAGGGTGTGGCAGCGCGCCCCGAACGGCCCGGCAGGGTCGTCCTCCATCGAGGCCACCAGCTCGCCCGGCACGCCCGGCTCGCCGTCCTCGTCCAGCTGCCACAGGCGGGGCGTCGCGGTCATGTAGAGCCGGCGCAGGGCCGGGACACGGGTGTTGTCGTGGACGACGGCCCAGGGCTTGCCGATCCGCCCCGACGTCCGGTGGGCCTCGTCGACCACGATCAGGTCCCAGCCCGGAAGGCCGGCGGCATGCGCGCGCTCCAGCGTGCCCAGCCCGAGGGAGGCGTACGTGGCGAAGACGGTCACTTTGTCGAACGGCCGCACCCGGGCGACCAGCTCGCCCACGTCCGTGGTGTTGGGGAACGCCGCCTCCTCCCCGCGAAGGGAGGACACCCCGACCATCGGCCCCGTGCGGCCGCCCTCGCGCCACGCGGCCTCGGTCTGGGCAAGCAGGTCCAGCGAGGGCACGAGGACCAGCACACGGCCGGCCCGCAGCTCCTCGGCGCTGCGGACGGCGACGAGGGTCTTCCCGGACCCGGTCGCCATGACCACCTGGGTCCGCAGCCCGCGCTCGGGGACGGTGTGATCCGCAGACAGCTCGAGCGCGCGGACCACCGCGTCAACCGCCTCGCGCTGGTGAGCGCGCAGAGTCTTCGTCACGTTCCCGTCCTCGACGTCCTGGGCGTGCGCCTGTTCCTTCAAGAATGCAGGTGGGCAGGTGCGAGGCTAGCGGGTGGCCCGGTTCGGGCCGGAGCGGTTCCGGTGCCGGCGCGGGCCGGGCCGGTTCCGCGGCGGCAACGACCGACCCGGCCAGTGCGGTTGCCGGGTCCTGGTGCCGACGGAAGCCGAGGACACCGCACACCTTGATCCGGCGGGGGCGGCGCGGCCGACACGGCCCACACCTCGGCGACGCCGGCGATCGTGCGGCCGGGGACGCGCCACCACCGCCACGCAGGCCTGGACGACGGCCGAGCGCAGGGCGATGGCCACCGCCGGTCCGGCCACGCCGAGGGCAGGAGCACCGCGCCCCCGGCGTGGCCCGACGCACCGAGCGGCGGGTCGACCACATGCCGCCGACATCGCCGGCCGAACGGCGCGGCGATGTCGAGCCGCCCGTGGGTCTCGCAGGACGCCGGTGACCACGGAGCGGCCTCAGCGACGCCCTGGTGACGGGCCAGCCCGCCACGACGGCGGGACGGCGCCCGGGAACCGGTCACGGGCAGGTACCGGACCGCGGCGGCGAGAAGAGTGAAGGCGCAGGTCAGAAGGGAGAGGACACGGGTATCGGGGTCGCGGACCGGCTGGGCCGGCGGCCCCACCCCTGCGGCACCGGCGGCCGGGCCGCGCCGGGCAAGCAGCGCCGGACCGCGTCCGAGACCGTCGCTCTCCGGCCCGAGGCCCAGTAGTGCCTCGAGCGGACCCGCGACGTACGGCGAGGGCGACGGTCAGCATGGTGACCGAGGAGCCCCGGCGCTCCCGGTACGGCGGACAGCGCGGTGCGGCGGCACTCGCGGCCGCCGTCGTGGGCCGAGTGCGCGGCGCCGACCCGCGGCATCCGGCCACCCCCGTACCGCCGTGGCCACCGTGCAGCGGTTCACCGGGGAACGGCGTCCGTCCCGTGGCACACCCGAAGAGCGGGAAGCGGCGGCCTTGGCGTGCGCCGTCAGTGTGCCCGGCGCGGGAGCGTGCCTTTGCTCGGAACGCCCGGCGCCGGCGCAGCGCGTGCGAGGAGCACTGTTTCTCGAGCGCGGTGGGACGGGGGATCGACTCGAACATCGATGCCGGCTCCACCGAGGTCGGGATCGCACCGGGTCCGGGCAGCCCCGGAACGCCGACGAGCAGGTCGTGGTCTCCGCGTGTCGGCGGCCATGGCCGTGACCTGCGGGGCGACGGCGGCCCGTCGCCTCACATCCTCTCTTCGGACCGGCCGGTCGGTGTGATCGGCGTCGGGTCGGTGAGGTTTTCGGGCGCCGTCGTCCATTCGACGCCGCCCCGCCGCGGGGCCAGCCAGGCGACCGGCGTGAGCGCCGTGCCCTCGGGGGCGATGGCGCGGAGGATGCCGCGCCGTCCTGTCGCGGAGTCCGTCACCAGGTGGCCGAGCCACGGGTGGGATCGGTGCATCAAGCCCGTGGAGGTCACGGCTGCTCCGTGCGGGGAACCGCTGCCTGCGCCCGTGGACGGGGGCGTGAGGAGCGCTCTGTGGGGGGACATGATGGTTGCCTTCCATCCGGGGCCGGGACGCGAGGATGTGGAGCGGCGGCAATGCCTGTCCGACGGGTGCGTTCGATTCGGCGTGCGAGTCCTCGAACGCCCGGGTGCGTCAACTCTCCGTTGAGGTCGAGTCGTTGACGATGGGGGCCCGGGTGTACGGCTGGTCCGCTCACGCATGTAACTATGCTCGCAGTCGACTTCACGCTGCAACTGCTTCCCTGATAATTTCAGCCAGGCGATGTCCAGTTGGCTTTCCGCCAAGCCGCTATGCTGCGCGCCATGGTGACTGTCCGTCAGGGAATGGGGTTTGCGTGATGGAGGGTCGTTCCGGGGCGGGGAGCAGCGCGCCGACAGTTCTTCGGATGATCCTCGGACGGCGACTGCGGGAGCGGCGGCAGAGCGCCGACGTGTCGCTGGAGGACGCTGCCAGGGCCCTGCGCGTGAAGCCGCTGACCATCCGGCGCCTGGAGAAGGCAGAGGTCGCTCTCAAGCCCCTGTATGTGGAGAGGCTGCTGGAGGCGTACGGAGCCGACCGGCAGGAGATCGACGAGTTCGTCGGCCTGGCCGAGCGGGCCAACGAACCGGGCTGGTGGCATGCCTACCGCGATGTGCTTCCCAGCTGGTTCTCGGCCTTCGTCAGCCTGGAGACCAGTGCCAGGATGCTGCGTACCTATGAGCCGCACTACGTCACCGGGCTTCTGCAGACGTACGACTATGCGCGGGCCGTCCTGCGCGGCGGGTTTCCGAATGACAGCGAGGAAGATCTGGAACGGCGGGTCCAGTTGCGGCTGCGCCGGCAGGAGTTGCTGGAGGGTGAGGACGCTCCCACGCTGTGGGTGGTGATGGAGGAGGCCGTCCTGCACCGCGTGGTCGGCGGGGCGGAGGTGATGCGCGCACAGATCGACCGGCTCCTCGAAGTCTCGGAGCTGGAACACCTCAGCATCGACGTCGTTCCGTTCTCCGCAGGCGCGCATGTCGGAGCGTGCGCCCCCTTCACCTACTTCCGGTTCGAGGAGCCGGAGCTGCCGGACGTCGTCTACAGCGAGATCCTCACCGCCTCCATGTACCTGGATCAGCGTTCGGATGTCGCCGCCCATCTGGAAGCACACAACCGGATGTCGCTGCTGACCTCGTCCGCAGACAGCAGGGCGCTGTTGCAACACATGCGCAAGGAGTACTCATGACCACAAGCCACGGCAGTGTCTACAACGGGATGCCCGCTTCCGAGCTTGGTGAGCACGGCTGGGAGTGCCCGTGGAGCGGGCCCAACGGAGGCCAGTGCGTGGAGACGAAGCAACTCGCCGACGGCCGCGTTGCGCTGCGGCAGTCGACCGATCCCTCGGGGCCCGCGCTGATCTACACGACGGCGGAGATCAGTGCGTTCCTCGAGGGAGTCAAGAAGGGCCTCGCCGATCATCTGACGGCCGGCTGAACCTCAGCGCGATCGGGAGAAGGCGCCGCCACGAGGCCGAACCCTCGCCTGCACGCCACGCAACCATCGGAAGGGAAGAGCATGAGCAGCACGTCGGCCTCGCGGGACATCGACACCAGCAGGCCTCACTCCGCACGCATGTACGACTACTACCTCGGCGGCAAGGACCACTTCGAGGTGGACAAGCAGGCAGCCGAGGCGGTCGCGGCCGTCTACCCCGGTATCTTCGTGTGCGCCCGGGAGAACCGGGCCTTCATGCACCGGGCGACTCGAGTTCTCGCGCAGGAGTACGGCATCCGCCAGTGGCTGGACATCGGCACGGGCATCCCCACCGAGCCGAACCTGCACCAGGTGGCCCAGTCCGTCGTCCCCGACGCACGGGTCGTCTACGCCGACAACGACCCGCTCGTCCTGAAGTACGCCGAGCGCCTGATGCGCAGCACGGCCCAGGGTCGTACCACATACATCGAGGCCGACGTCAACGATCCCGCGTCTCTGCTGGACGCACCTGTCCTCGAAGAGGTGCTGGACCTGAGCAAGCCGGTGGCGTTGTCCCTCAACGCCCTGATGCACTTCATCACGGACCGGCAGGACCCGTACGGGATCGTCGACCGGCTGCTCGACGCCCTGCCCTCCGGCAGCGCCCTGGCCCTGAGTCACTGCACGCCCGACTTCGACCCGGACACCTGGCAGAAGGTCACCGACATCTACGTCGACGCGGGAACGCCGGTGCAGTTCCGCTCCCGTGCCGAGGTCGCCCGCTTCTTCGACGGCCTGGAACTCCTCGATCCCGGCATCACGATCGGTCACTGCTGGCGTCCCGACTCTCCGAGCGATGACGCCACCGCGGCTGAGCCACCCACGGACGCTCAGGTCAGCCTGTGGACGGGTGTCGGCATCAAGCCGTAGCGACGTCCGCGGTGTTTCGTTTCCAGAGATGATTCTTCGGTGGTGGCGGCGCTGGGCGACCGCCCGGCGCTGCGACGCGAGCGGGGCCGGCCGGGTACCGAACCGGCAACGCGATCCATACCGAACGTGCGTCTCCTCCGGCTCCGCGCAATACATCACGACCTCGTGCGCGGGGCCGGCTCCGGGTATGTGGACGGGCCGAAGCCGTCGGTGAACAGGCGGCGTCCGGCACCCAGGGCGAACGGGAGCACGGGCCCTCTCGTGGGTGCCGATGGTGCGGGCCGGGGCTCAGGCCGCCGTCGCCGCGTTCACCGGGTGAGGCCGGCAGAGGACGTTCCGAAAGGCTCCGGTCGGCCCGACAACGGTACTGGCGATGTGAGTCAGGGGTCTTTCGGCGGTTCCTTCCGGGGCCGCCGACTTCGACGAGGCCGACCTGCCCCGGATGGCGTCGGGTCGTCGGAGAACGAAGGCCCTCCGCAGGCTTGCGGTGTGACGAAGTGTTTCTGACCCAGGACACTAGGCGAGCTTGCGCAGCACTTCGGCGATGTGGGCCCGGTACGTGCGCAGCGCTCGAAGTCCGGCGATGTAGCGGTCGCGATGGCGTGCGATGTCCGCGGCCTGTTTCCGCGCCCGTACGGCGTGCCAGAGTTCGACCGTGTGGTGGCGGCGCTTGCAGGTGACATCGGCGACGGCGGTGGCCCGCTCCCGTTGCGTGTGCCGGGTGTTGCCGCTGCTGTCGCGGTGCCACGCATGGTCCGTGTACGCGGCGACGGGGTCCGGATAGCGGGGGAATCCCTGTTCTGCCACACAGCGGGACCACTGGTTCCAGGCTGCCTGCAGGCGCGGGTCACGCTTGACCGCCTTGTCGACCTCGATCGCCCGTCTGTCTGCGTAGAGCCAGTCGTGCTCGACATCGATGCCACGCATCAACTGCCGGTTCGCCTCGGCGTTGCAGGCGGGCCAGTCCGCGTACTCGGCATCGGTCATGCGGCGCCCGGCCGGCCGGGGGACCGGGTGTGCTGCGGGGTCCCAGCCGTAGCCCCAGCGGCGGGCGGTGCCGAGATCGAGGGCGCCGTAGTCGGTGCCGACCGCGACGGAGACCACGGGATCGACGGGATAACGGGGATCGAGCGGGAAGCCCGGATGGCCGCGGGCCGCCATGCACTGCCGGACCAGCAGGGCCGATGCCCGCTGGGACCGCTGGTAGTCCTGCGGCGTGTAGTCGTAGCGGTCGGCCGGCAGAGGGCCGAAATCCGAGGCCGTGCGTACGACGTGCGGACGCTCCGGTGCAGAGGCGCAGAACGCCGCCACCACTGTCACCGCCGCCGCGGCACCCGGCCGCCACCCCCGTCGCGCCATGGCCAGGGATGTTAGCGGGTGCCGTGCACGCGGTCGGCCGTGGCCCCGCTCGCCGACTCCTCCGCCCATGCCGAGCACTCCGGGCGAACGGGCCGAACTCGCCGCCGTGTCCGACCAGTCCGCCCCCGCAAGGGGAGGGAGGGCGAGGTTTTTGTCATCGCGTCGGCCGGGGGGCCTCCCGCATCCGGGGGCGGCACGGACCAGCAGGCACGCGAGGCGCTGTGGGGAGTGGGACCGCTCAGTGATGCGTGATCGGGTGCAGGAGGGGTCGTCCGGTGGCGAAGCGACGGACCTGTTCGACGACCGGACGTTCGGCGCGTGGGCGGAAGGCAGCGACGTGCGGGATCGGCGTCCGCTCGATCGCGGCCGCACTGCCCGACGCTCCCGAGGGCCCGCCCTTCGGCCGTCTCGCCGGCCGCCACGGTCATCCTCACCGAGGCCGACCACCTCTGTGCGCCGGAACCCGTGCTGAGGGCCTGCACCGAGGAGATCCCGGTGCGCGTGTCCGCCTGACCACGGCGCCCGCCCCGGGCTGCGGTGGACGCGATTCCGTGACGCTGCGGACACAGGGTGTGAATCCCGACCGCACCGTGTCCGCTCCGCCACCGTCCCGGTCGCAGTCGAACGATCTCGACGGATCCCTGGCCGGTTGTCTCCGTCTGCGGGGGAATGGCGGAACAGTGCGAGAATTCGAGCGTGACAGCAACAACCAGTGACATCGAGAAGGCGGCCGAGGTCCTGCGCGCCGGAGGTCTCGTGGCCCTCCCGACCGAGACCGTCTACGGCTTGGGTGCCGACGCCGAAGATCCTGCCGCCGTCGCGCGTATCTTCCAGGTCAAGGGCCGCCCGCCCTCCCACCCGCTGATCGTCCACATCGGCGGCGCGCAGCAGCTGGACGACTGGGTCGAGGTTGTGCCCCCGACCGCGCGTGTGCTGGCCGAGCACTTCTGGCCGGGGCCCCTCACGCTGGTCCTGCGGCGTGGCCGCCGGGTGCCCCTCGAAGCCACGGGCGGCCTGGAGACGGTGGCCGTGCGCGTGCCGGACCACCCGGTCGCGCTCGCCCTTCTGTCGGCCTTCGGCGGCGGTGTCACCGCTCCGTCCGCCAACCGTTTCGGCTCGGTCAGTCCCACGACCGCGGACCACGTCCGGGCGGAGCTGGGCGACGGCGTCGACTTCGTACTGGACGGTGGGCCCTGCGAGGTCGGCGTCGAATCGACCATCGTCGACGCCACGGGCGACGTCCCGAGCATCCTCCGGCCGGGCGGGGTGACGCGCGAGGACCTCGAAGCGGTGCTGGGCCGCCCGATCGCGGTGCCCTCGACGAGCCACGTCCGGGTGCCGGGCCAGCATCCGTCGCACTACGCGCCGCGGGCGCGGGTCGTCCTCGTCGAGCCGGAGAAGGTGGCGATCGAAGCGGAGCTGGCGCGGGAGCTGGGGCACCAGGTGGGTGTCTTCCTCCCCTCCTCCCTCGCCGACGCTCCGCCGAAGGCGCACGCCGTGGTTGCGGTCCCCGGTTCGATGGCCGCCTACGCGCGGGGTCTGTACGGGTTCCTGCGCGAACTCGACGAGCGGGGCTGCGACCTGATCATCGCGTCCCTGCCGCAGGAGAAGGGGCTGGGACTGGCGATCGCCAACCGGCTCCGCCGCGCCGCGGGGCCCCGGCCCTCTTGAGGCGGCGCGCCCTGACTGCTCGCTGACGCGTACGCGGGGCGGACACGTGGTGCAGGTGCAGGTGCAGGTGCAGGTGCGGGAGCGGAGGGTCCCGGTGGGGAGCGGTTCCCCGGCTGGAGAGGCCGCTGACGCGACGGCTCGCCCGGCCGACTTCGCCGTTGGGGCCCGGCTGGGCGCCGGCGGCGGTGTGCCGGACGCCCGGGGCCGTGCGACGCCTGCCGCCCGCCGCCCACATGCTCCTGTTCCGGCGGGCGCTCGGGCCGTCGGGCGGCTGGTGGCTGCGCGACCGGGTCGAGAGCGTGCCTGCCGGTGCGCACCTCGTGCCGTGTGGTCCGCGCCGAGGCAGCCGGGGCCGGGGCCCGCCTGCGGCTGGCCGGGCCGGTCGGCGAGCCCGAGACGCTGACCGTGGATCACGTGCTGTCCGCCACCGGCTACCGCCTCGACATCGGCGCCCTGTCCTTCCTGCCACCTGCGGTGCTCCGCGACGTCGACCGTGTGTCCGGCTCGAGGGCGCCCAGGCCGAGCAGCCGGTTCGAGTCCTCCGTACCCGGCCTGTACTTCACCGGCTCCCTTGCCGCGCCCACCTTCGGCCCGATGCTGCGGTTCGTGGCAGGGACCCGGTTCGCCGCCACACGCATCGCCCGTGACGCTCTCCAGCGGGCGCTCCGCCACTGAGCCGTAACCGGCTAGCCGGACGTGGCCTTCGCCCAGCCCTGGACAACCGCCCTCCTCGCGCCCTCCAGTTGCGCGTCCGTCGGGAACTGCGGTGTTCCCTCGACGGTCGGCAGTCGCGCGGCGGCGGCCGTGTCGAGAGTGCCGTTCTGTTTCATGGCCTCCATGAGGACCGGCCGGGCGTAGCCGCGCAGCCGGAGGTTCTGGCCCTCTGGGCTAAACAGGTACTCCTGCCACAGGCGGGCAGCCGCCGGGTGCGGCGCGTTCTTGTTCACGCCCAGGGCGAAGTACTGGGCGAAGCTGCCGTCGAAGGGGATCGCGACCTGCCAGTTGACGCCCTTGTGGCGGAGTTGGTCGGCGTAGTGGAGATTGATGTAGTCCCAGTTGATGCTGATGGGGGTCCGGCCGTCCTCGACCGTCGCCGTGTCGGAGCTGAGGGGGTTGAAGTTGCCGATCTTGTTCAGCTCGGCGAAGAAGTCGAGGCCGGGCTGGATGTTGTCGAACGACCCGTTGTTGGCCAGCGCGGCGGCGTAGACGCTGTCGAAGGCGGTGGCCGACCGGCGTGGGTCGCCTTCGAGCGCGACCTTGCCCTTGTAGGCGGGCTTCAGCAGATCGGCGAAGGTCTGTGGACAGATCTTCACCCGGTTGGCGTCACATCCGATGGAGATGTAGCCCCCGTAGTTGTTGGCCCACCGGGACTGGGAGTCCTTCTGGTTCTCGGGGATCGAGTCGTCCTCGGCCACTTTGTACGGCGCGAGCAGGTTCTGCTGCACCGCGCTCCGCGCGAATGTGTCTCCCACGTCGATCACGTCGGGGGCTGTCGGCCTGGTCCCGCTCTTCCGCATGGCGTCGATCTCGTCCTCGCTGTGGCCATGGGGATCCTCGACGGTGACCTTGATCCCGTACTTCTTCGCGAAGCCCTCGATCAGACCGCCGTAGTTGGCCCAGTCGCGTGGCAGTGCGATCGCTGTGAGCCTGCCCTCGCGTCTCGCCGCGGCGATCAGCGTGCGCATGCCGCCCGCGTTCGCTGCGGAGGTGGCCATCGACGGCTTCTGGGGCCTGGCGGGTGGGGTGTGCTCGCAGGCGCTCAGGCCCAGTGCCACAAGAGCGGAGCAGCCGAGAACGGCCCCTGCTCGGACACGGGATGGGGTCACGACTGCTCCTGAGGAGAGCTGCTGCGCCGACCAAGTGGTCATCGAGGCCAGACTACCCGGCCGCCCCGACAGCGGATTCCTGCCCGGGGAGCCTGCCATCAGCGTGTTTCCCGGCGGAAACGCGGAAGGCGCGGTCCTTGGGCCCCTCTCCACCACCCACATGGCCGTGACCGTCTCACAGCATGGTGTCGTCCCACTGGTCGAGCAGGACGTCGCCGAGTCCTTCCGTTTCCGGCGCACCGCCGTCGTGGAGGGACCGTTCGGCCCAGATGACTTTGCCGGTGGGGGTGTAGCGGGTCCCCCAGCGTTGGGCGAACTGGGCGACCAGGAAGAGGCCGCGGCCGCCTTCGTCGGTGGCCTTCGCCCGGCGCAGCCGCGGCGAGGTGCTGCTGCCGTCGCAGACCTCGAAGATCAGGGTGCCTGTGGCGGGGCCACCGGCCGGCATCGTACGGAGCAGCCGGACGGTGATGGGCTCGGCGGCGTAGCGGATCGCGTTGGTGATCAGCTCGCTGAGGATGAGTTCGGCGGTGAAGGCGACGTGCTCCAGGCCCCACTCGGTCAGCCGGCGGGCGCAGGCGGCGCGTACCGGGGCCACCGCCGCCGGGTCGCGGGGCACGTCCCACTCGGCGATCTGCGTCGGCCCGAGCCGGCAGGTGCGGGCCACCAGGAGGGCGATGTCATCCCTGGGCCGGTCGGACAGCATGGCCTCCATCACCGCCGCGCACGTGGCCTCCGGCGTGCGGTCAGGCCCTGAGAGGGCCTCGCGCAGGGCCTCCAGACCGGCATCCAGGTCTCGGGAGCGGTCCTCGATCAGCCCGTCGGTGAAGAGCACCAGCCGGGAACCCTCCGGCACGGTGATCTCGGCGGTCTCGACCGGAAGCCCGGCGCCGAGTCCCAGGGGCGGGGAGACGGGCAGCTGGGGGAAGTCGACGGTCCCGTCGGGCCGGACCACCGCAGGTCCGGGATGCCCGGCGGTGGCGAGGACCAGCCGCCCGTTGGTGGGGTCGTAGACGGCGTACTGACAGGTCGCCCCGGTGATCGCCCCCTGCCCGTCTTCCGCGGAGGCGGTCTCCTCGGCGTCGATCTGGGTCACCAGCTCGTCCAGCCGGACCATCAGCTCCTCCACCGGCAGGTCGAGGCCGGCGAAGTTGTCCACGGCGGTGCGCAGGCGGCCCATGGTCGCCGCGGCATGCAGACCGTGGCCGACGACATCCCCGACGACCAGCGCCACCCGGGTGCCGGACAGCGGGATGACGTCGAACCAGTCCCCGCCCACGCCGGACCGGGCCGGCAGGTAGCGGTACGCAACGTCGAGGGCGGACTGCTCGGGCAGCCCGCGTGGCAGCAGGCTGTGCTGCAGGGTGACGGCCATGGCGTGTTCGCGGGTGTACCGGCGGGCGTTGTCGATGCACAGCGCTGCCCGCGCGGCCAGCTCCTCGGCGAAGGACACGTCCTCGTCGTCGAACGGCGGGGAACTCTCGGCGCGCCAGAAGTCCACCACGCCCAGCACCACGCCACGGGCCCGCAGGGGAACCGCGAGCATGGAGTTCAGGCCGCGGGCGAGGGCCCGCCGGGCGCGTTCGGGGTGCTGGGCCAGCCAGCCCTGGGAGGCGTTCAGGTCCTCGGCCAGGACCGGTCGGCCTTCGGCCATCGCCGTGGAGACGGGGTGTTCCGGGACGAACCTGATCAGCTCGCCGACGGGGTGCAGGGGCCGGCCCGCGTCCGGACCGGCGACGGCGACGCGGCGCAATTCGGTGATCGGCGCAGTGGCACCGGAGTACTCCTCGCCGCGCAGGACCGGATCCAGCAGTTCGACGGTGACGACGTCGGCGAACCGGGGTACCGCCACCTCGGCCAGTTCCTCGGCCGTCCGCTTCACATCGAGCGTGGTGCCGATCCGCAGCCCGGCGTCGTAGAGCGACTTCAGCCTTTCGCGGGCCACCTCCGCGCGGCCGATGAGAGCCTGCAGCTCGGTGGTGTCCCGGAGCGTCACCACACTGCCGCCCGGTCCGTGGGGTGCGGTGAGCCGCTTGTTGAGCGCGAGCAGCCGGTCGCCGGCCCGGTACACCTGGTCTGTGGCGGGACGGTCCGAGGCCAGCATTGCGGCGAGGTCCTCCTCGAGCCCCAGATCGGTGATGCGCCGCCCCTCCGCGTCCGCCGGGAGGTCCAGCAGCCGCCGCGCCTCGTCGTTGGCCAGCAGCAGCCGGCCGTCACCGCCGACGATCAGCACCCCTTCCCGCACGGCGTGCAGAACGGCGTCGTGGTGCTCGTACATCCGGGTCATCTCGACCGGCCCCAGGCCGTGGGTCTGCCGCCGCAGCCGGCTGCTCACCAGGGCCGATCCGCCCGCGGCGACGGCAAGGGCCGTGGCGGCGCCTGCGAAGAGGACGGGCAGCTGCCGGTTCACCCTGTGCTGCACCTTCTCGACCGTGACGGGGACGGAGACGATGCCGATGACCGAGCCGTCGGGATCCTTGACGGGGACCGCCGAGACCACGGAGAGCCCCAGGGAGCCCTGGAAGGTGCTCGTGAACGGCTTGCCGCTCGCCGCCTGTGAGTAGGGGCCGATGACACGTTTCCCGATCCGGTGCGGGTCGCTGTGGGTGAGCGTGACCCCGTTCAGCCCGTACACGATGACGGCGTCGACGCCCGCGGCCTCTCGGACCGCCTGGGCATGCGGCTGCAGCGCCTCGGACGGGTGCGCGCTGTGCAGTGCCGCCACGATCCCCGGGGAATTGGCGAAGGTCTGCGCAGTGGCGAGCGTCCGGCTCCGGGCGTTCGCCATGATGTCCCGCTGGGCCTGTACCACCAGAGCCGTCAGGGCGGCGACGACGAGCAGGAGCACCACCCCCAGCTGTAGGAGGAACACCTGGCCGGCGACGCTGCGCACGTTCAGCAGCGACCGCCACGCCTCTCCCCGCCGACGGCGGCGGCCCGGCCCGAGAGCGCTCCTGGACGCACCGGGCGCGTCGCGCCCGGATTGTCCCGAAACTTCACCCATACACCCTTTCTATCGTTTCTTGGTGGCCAACACCGAGGTGACCGGGACGGTCCGGTCCGCCCGGGGCAGCGACGAGCGGCTCGATCCGGCGAGCGCCAGGCGTCCACGAGCGGCAGGGCCGTCGTGTCTCTCACCACGAGGAGAGCAAGGTGTGAGGTCGGCCGGGCTCGGGCGGGCACCGCTCACCGGCAGAGCGGCGACCAGGTGCTCCGCGCCCAGCGGTGCCATCGAGTCAGGTCGCGGCGTACTCCGGACGGACGCACCGGAGTGTGGTCGGGCCGACGGCGGAGACCTCCCGGATCAGGTGTTCGGGTCGGTGGTGCGGAAGCGGGCCCGGTACACCGTGGGGGACACATCCAGCATGTTCTGGAACAGGCGCCGCATGGCCTCCGAGGATCCGAAGCCGGCTTGTTGCGCGATCTGCTCCACCGAGGCGGTGCCCGAGGACAGCAGGGCCTTGACGGCTTCCAGACGAACGGCATCGACGTACTGCCCGGGGGGCATGCCTGTTTCCTGGCGGAACAGGCGTGTCAGGTGCCCGTCCCCACGGCTCACCGGCCGAATGCCGCTGCCACCGCGGACGCCGCCACAGGGCTGTCGACGCCGCCGCACCCGCCGAGTGCCGCCTCGTGGGCCGGGGTTTCGACGGTGCGCCCGACGGCCGTCCCAGGAACCCTTCGGTGCTGCCGTGCCACGCGCGGCCACGGGCCTGCCTCAGGCGCTGCCGTACCGGTCCCGAAGCAGTCACGCACCCGTCATCACGCTCCGTCATCACCCGGAAGGCTCAGCAGACAGGGCGTGGAGGCACCCGAACGGGTCGTATGAGGAAGGGGCGTTGTCACCCAAGAGGCCCCCTGGAGGAGGAAAGTCGTGTTCCGCCACTCAATACGTACGTTCCTAGCCGGTCTGTGCGTGCTGGCCGCGGCATCGCAGGCGGCCACCGCTCTGGCCGTCGCCGCCCCGGTGGGCCCCCACCCGCAGGCTCCTGCCGGCCGGACGCTTCGAGCGCAGACGATCTCGGACCTCACCACCGCCATGAAGGGCGAGGCGTTCGCTTTCGCCTCCTACAGCCTCTTCGGCACCCAAGCCGACCAGCAGGGCCACGCTGCCGTCGGACGGCTCTTCAGGACCACGGCGCAGACCGAACTGAACGAGCACCTGCACGAGGCGGCCACCCTGGCCGGCGTCGTCGGCACGAACGCGGCCAACCTGCGGCAGGCCATCAACGGGGAGACGTACGAGCACCAGGTCATGTACCGCGGCTTCGCGACCCAGGCCCGGCAGGACGGGGACACGAAGGCAGCCGAACTGTTCACGGAGATCGCCGCGGACGAAGGCCGCCACCGTGATGCCTTCCGTACGGCGCTCGCCGTCGTGACGTCCGGCCACGGCACCGTCCCGGCTCCGCCCACCGCCAAGACGGTGTCGGTACCCGCCGGGCTGCCCCAGGTGCGCGCCGCCCGTACGAAGACCAACCTCGACACCGCGATGCACGGCGAGGCTTTCGCCTACGCCAAGTACATGCTGTTCGCAGCACAGGCGAAGCAGACCGGGAACGCCGCGCTGGCCCGCCTGTGGGAGGGAACGGCCGCGGTGGAGCTGCACGAGCACTTCGCTGGCGAGGCCGTTCTGGCCGGACGGGTCGGCACCACGAAGGTGAACCTGAACAAGGCCATCACCGGTGAGCGTTCCGAGGCGACCAGCATCTACCCGGGCTTCGCCAAGCAGGCGACCGCCGTCGGTGACACCGCCGCCGCCGGCTACTTCCGCAACACCGCTGCGGACGAGGCGCGGCACGCCGCCGCCTTCCAGGCGGCACTGAACCAGCTGCGCTGAGCCCCTGCCCTCGCCGCACCCCGTATCGGCCCGGTGGCCCTGAGCCACCCGGCCGATACGGGCCTTGTGGGAGTTGCGTGACCGGCCTGAGCGCCGGTGGGCGGTGCTCCGGGCAGCGCGCCCCGGGGACGAACGGCCCCGCCATCGAATCCGGTGCGACGACAGGCTCGTTGTCGCGTACGCGCAGCTGTTCGCGCGGCCGGCAGGTGGCAGGCACGAACGCCGAGGCGGCGGACGCGGGCGAACGGACGCGGGCGCTGGTCGTGGAGGACGAGCGGGGCATCGCGGAGCCCCTGGTGCGCGGGTTCGGGCAGGCGGGACACGAGGGCGAGAGGGTACGGACCGAGCGGGCGGCGCTGTCGGTGCCGGGCCGGGATGTCGTACGGCTCGATCCGGGGGTGCCCGACATCGACGGTGCCGAGAGCGCGGACCGGGTGTCGGGCTTGGGCGAGGGCGCCGACGACTACTGGGCGAGCCGTCCGGGCCGGCCGAACCGCTCGCGCGAATCCGGGCGGTGCTCCGTCGCCCCGTCGCCCGGACCAGCCGGAGATCACGCGACACGGGCCGCCGGCGCTCGACCCGCGCACCCGGCCGGCGTCCTCGAGTGCCCGGCCGCCGGCCCGGGCCGCCCGGGGTCGCGTCCCGCGAATTGGTGTAGCGATGTGGAGTTCACGACTCCGCAGGTCACGCACGCCTGCAGGGCCGACGCCCAGGCAGAGGCCGCTCCGGTGGCCTGGAACAGCATCGACACCGACCGAGGAACCCCGACGGTGATCGCCCTGGAGGCGGTCGCCGGAGCGAGGCGGTCCGGATTCCTGACACCACTTGGCGGGACACCATCCCGCCCGGTGAGCGGAGGGCAGGTGCTCCGCGGCCGGTACGCCCCGCACCGCGGCCCAGGGCGAGGGGCCGGACAGGCTGGTGAGCGGGCGCTGACCGGGCACGGACCGCAGCCACCGGAGCGCGAGGCCGGCTGCTGACGGCGTGCCCCCGAAGACCCTGGCGGCGACCCGCACCCGAACCGTGCGCATCGACTCGTCGACCTCGACGCACGGGGCCACCCCGTCCTCGGGGACCGTGGCCGGTCATCGGCGTGCACAGGCCCACGAGCCCTGGCCGTCCGCCCTGTCCCGGCCCCCACACCGATCGGGGAGACCATGACGAGCCCGCGCCCGAACCGGACGTCCGGCCCCAAACAGGGCCGGACGTCCCCTGCCACCGGCACCGGGCCACGCGATGTGATGGAGAGGGACCGAACCAAGGGGCGCAGCACCGGACGGACCGAGGTGTCTCATGAACCACCGCTCCACGCACCCACCAGCGCTGCGTCGCACGGCTGCGGCGGTCGTCCCATCCCGGCTGGAACCCGTCCTCCTGACCGTCACAGCGGCGGCCCTGACCTCGGGCGGCATCGCCTGGCTCGTCGGTGCCGGCACTCTCGCCGATCTCCTGTGGGGGCTGGGCACCCTGTCGGCGGTCGTCCCTGCCGTCGGATGGGTGTACGTGGCTCTGCGGCACGGTCAGGCAGGTGTGGACGTCATCGCCGTCCTCGCGCTCGGCGGCACCCTGGCAGTCCACGAGTACCTGGCCGGTGCCCTGATCGCCCTGATGCTGGCCACAGGCCGCACCCTGGAGGCCGCGGCCCAGCGTCGTGCCTCCCACGACCTGCGCGCGCTGCTGGAACGCGCGCCACGTTCCGCGCGCCGCCGTACCGAGGGTGGGGTGGCCACGGTGCCCCTGGCCGAGATCACCGTGGGCGACCTGCTCGTCGTCGGTCCAGGGGAGGTGGTTCCCGTCGACGGCCGCGTGGAGAGCGTCGCCGCCGTTCTCGACGAGTCGGTGCTCACCGGTGAGCCGCTCCAGGTCCGACGCGGCCGGGACGAGACGGTGCGCAGCGGCGTGGTCAACGCAGGGGGCGCCTTCGAGCTGCGTGCGACCGCCGACGAGCAGGACAGCACCTACGCCGGCATCGTGCGGCTGGCCCAGCAGGCCGGCGCCGAGTCCGCTCCCGTCGTACGGCTGGCCGACCGGTACGCCGCATGGTTCCTCCCGCTGTCCCTGGGGGTGGCGGGGCTGGCATGGCTCATGAGCGGCTCCGCCGTACGCGCGGTCGCCGTCCTCGTGGTCGCCACGCCCTGCCCGCTGCTGCTGGCCGCGCCCGTGGCCATCGTCTCCGGCCTGTCCCGCGCCTCCCGCCTCGGCGTCGTCATCCGGGACGGCGGTGCACTGGAGAATCTCGGCCGCGCTCGCACGCTCCTGATGGACAAGACCGGCACGCTCACCCGGGGACGCCCCCGTGTCCTCGACGTGACCGCCGCCCCCGGCTCCACCCCCACAGAGGTCCTGCGCCTGGCGGCGTCGCTCGACCAGTACTCGCCGCACGTACTCGCCCGGGCCATCGTCGACACCGCCCGCGACCGCGGCCTCGCGCTCTCCACGCCCGTCGACGTCACCGAGGAACCCGGCCGGGGCGCCACCGGCACCGTGGACGCACACCGGGTCTCCATCGGCCGCATCAGCTCCGCGGACGAACGGCCGACCTGGGCCGGCGCGGTCGAGAACCGAGCCCTCCTCGACGGCGCGGCCGTGGCCTGGCTCACCGTCGACGGCCACCTGGCCGGCGCCGTCCTGCTGCGAGACCCCCTGCGCCACGACGCCCCGCGCACCCTGCGGCACCTGCGCGCGGCAGGCATCGACCGGCTGCTGATGCTCACCGGAGACCGCTCCGCGCCCGCCCACGAGGTGGCCGCCGTCCTGGGCCTCGACGGGGTACGTGCCGAACTCAGCCCGGCCGACAAGGTCGCCGCCGTACGAAACGAATGCGAGCGCGCGGTCACCGTGATGGTCGGCGACGGAGTCAACGACGCTCCCGCCCTCGCCGCCGCCGACATCGGCGTCGCCATGGGCGCCCGCGGCTCCACCGCCTCCTCCGAGGCCGCCGACGTCGTGCTGACCACCGACCGCGTCGACCGCCTCGCCGACGCCGTCACCATCGCCCAACGCGCCCGGCGCATCGCCGTGCAGAGCGCGCTCGGCGGCATGCTGATGTCGCTGGGCGCCATGGCGGCAGCCGCTGTGGGCCTGCTCCCGCCCGCCGCAGGCGCCCTGCTGCAGGAGGGCATCGACGTCGCGGTCATCCTCAACGCCCTGCGGGCGCTCGGCGTCGACCAGGCCGCGCGACCGGCCCTCACTCCCGCCGCCGAGGCCCTCGTCCACCGCTTCGCCGCCGAACACGACGACCTCCAGGACGTCCTCGACGCCGTACGCGACGCCGCCGACCGCCTCTCCGACACTCCGGGCCCTCAGGCCCTTGCGGCTGTCGAGGAGACGCACCGGCTGCTCGCCGAGCGTCTGCTGCCCCACGAGTACGCCGAGGAGCACGAGCTCTATCCCGCCCTCGCACCGACTCTCGGCGGTCCCGAGGCGACCGCGACCATGAGCCGCGCCCACACCGAGATCGAGCGCCTCTCCCGACGCATCGCCACCCACCTGCAACTGGCCCGAGCCGACGGTGGTCTGGCCCCCGAGCAGCTCGACGACCTGCGTTCCTGCCTCTACGGCCTCCACACCGTGCTGCGCCTGCACTTCACTCAGGAGGAAGAGAACTACTTCTCCCTCGCTCCTTGAACCACGGCACGAGGAGGACGGGCCACAGCGAGGGCCGTCCGGGGGACCGCCGTCGGCGCGGCTCCCCTTCGGGCCGCGGGCGTCAGTCCCCGCGGGGGCAAGAGGTGCCGAGCGGTCCAGCAGCAGGGCCGAAGAGCCCTTGGCGCCCGCGCCCCGGCGGGGGCCACCATGAGCACAAAGGCGCTGTGCCGGGGACCCCGAGCGCACCGGCCACCCCCGGCCACGGGCCACCCCCCGGCCACGCCGCTGACCCGCGGAGGACGCCCGGAAGTCCCGTCCCACCGGGTGCGCCGCACCGCCGGGCGGGCAGGACGGTTCACACAGTCGTTCGGCGGCGGGCGGCCGGCCGGTTCACACCGGATGGGGAACGACGGCGACCGGGCACTTCGCGTGGTGCAGCAGCGCGTGGGCGACCCCGCCGAGCTGCAGGCCGAAGTGGCCGTGCCGGCGCCGAGCGCCCACGACGACCAGGTCGGCTCCTGCCGACGCCTCCAGCAGGATCCGGTGGGCGGGACCTTCGACGGGTCGGCGATGGATGCCGACCCCGGGGTGTTCCCGTACGGCCTCGCGCAGGGCGTCGTCGAGGCCGGCCAGGGCCCGTTCCTCACGGAGGCGGGCGGCGTCGTCGGCGATCAGCATGTGGTCCACGGGTTCCTGGGCAGGGGTGCGCCAGGCCCGTACGGCCGTCAGGGGACAGCCGCGCACCTCGGCCTCGAGGGCGGCGAACCGTACGGCGCCCGCGCCACGGCTCACGTCACCGACCCCCACCACGACGCGGCCGAAGGCTCCCCGGCGGTTGGCTTCCGCGCCACGGACGACGACGACGGGGCACACGGCGCGGGCCGCCACCGCGAGGCTGACGGACCCCAGCAGCGCCTCGGCGATCGAGCCGCGCCCCCGTGAGCCCGTGACCAGTGCGAACGCCTCCGGTCCCAGCCGCAGCAAGGCGGACACGGCATCTTCGGGCAGTGCTCTGCCCGAAACCTTGACCTCGGGATCGCGGCGCCGGGCGCGTTCCACACAGGAAGCGACGATGTGGTCGGCCATGACCTCCGTGGCCGGTCGGTCGGTGCTGAAGGAGGGCTGGACCGCCTCGTAGACCTCCCACCGGGAGGCGTGGACGACGTGCAGGGGCGATCCGTGCCGTGCCGCCTCGTCCGCCGCCCAGTCGACCGCCGCCAGACTGGAGTCCGATCCGTCGACGCCCACGACCAGGGGGAGGTCCATCGCCGTCACCGCCTTCTGCATCCGGATGCCGAGGGTCCTTTGAATACCGTCGCACTGCCTGCTCGACGCCGCGACACGCCGCCGGTCCGGACAACACGGAGTTGCGGGAGGCCGCGTCGCGGTGATGCTTGAGGCAACGGCCGAGCCGGGGTCTCCCGCCCGCCTTTCGAGGACCGAGGACATGCCTGCCGCTGCTGCGCACATCGTGAGCGACGTGATGACCGCGCCCGCGGTCGCTGTCGGGCGCGAGGCGCGGTTCAAGGAGATGGTGCGGGTGATGGACGAGTGGCACGTGGACGGCCTGCCGGTCGTGGGTGCCGAAGGGCGAGTCGTCGGCATGGTGTCCGAGGCCGACCTGCTGCCCAAGGAGGAGTTCAGGGACCGCGAGCCGACCCGGTTCGAGCGGATCCGGCGCCGGTCCGACCTGGCCAAGGGGGAGGCCATGACCGCCGAGGAGGTGATGAGCGCGCCCCCCGTCACGGTCCGACCGGACGACACCCTCGCTCGGGCGGCTCGCCTCATGGCCGTGCACCACGTCAAACGGCTCCCTGTCGTGGACGACGAGGACGAGTTGCGTGGCGTCGTCAGCCGCGGGGATCTCCTGAAGGTCTTCCTGCGGGCCGACGAGGACATCGAGGAGGAGGTACGCCGCACCGTGGTGTCCTACCTGTTCCCCCTGCACGCCCATGCCATCCACGTGTCGGTGCGGGAGGGGATCGTCACGCTCCTCGGGCCCGTCCACGACACCTCCCTGATCTGGGTTGCCGAGCGCCTCGTCAACGGGTTGGAGGGCGTGGTGGGCGTCGAGTCACGGCTCACGGGCGGGGATCCCGGCCCGGGCCCGCCTCCGCGTGAGCCGGGACCACCTACTGATCGGCCGGGGTGATGCGGCGGCCCGTCAGGCTGGTGGGCCGGATCGACACCCACACCTGGCGATCGCCGCCCGCCCAGGGCGCGGTGTGCGCCTGCTGGGTGAGCCTCCGTACGGCCCCGGGGTCCGTCACCGCACGGGCCGGGCCGACGGCGAGCACGCTCCAGCCCTGGCTCAGGGCGTCGTCCACGTGGTCGACCTCGAAGGCGACCTCCCGCTCCACGGCCGCCGCGGCCACGGAGTCGGGGGCGGTCCTGAAGACGACGGCGCCGTCGACGACCTCGTAATTGACGGGGACGACCACCGGGCGACCGTCGGACGCCGACACCGCGATACGCCCCACGCCGTGCGTGGAGAGCAGGGCGCGGCACTCCTCCTGGTCGAGGTCCCGCAGGCGGGGGTGGAGCAATGCCTGGCCCTGGTCGGACGGGAGATCGATGCCCCCGCCGCGCAGCGCGGCGACCGTGGTGCCCAGCGCGTCGGCCAGTCTGATGAGCGTCGCCAAGGTCGGGTCGGCGGGCCTTGTCTCGAGGTATGCCAGGTAGTCGGGCGACATGCCGGCGCGGCCGGCTGTCTCCTCCCGGCTGAGCCCGCGCCTTCGGCGCTCAACGGCCACGCGTCGGCCGACGTCTCCGGGGTCCTGTGCCCCGGTCGAGAGGGCCGCGCCGCCCACCGCCTCGCCGGCGCCCGGCTGCGAGGCGGCCGCCGGCCCCGGCTGTTCCTGTTCCAGATGGCGGACATGAGCGTCGGGCCCGGGGAACACGAGCGTCACCTCGTCCGTGTCCGACCAGCGCACGTCATAGGGCGGAGTCCCGTCCTCGTGGCGGAGCCCTACGATTTCGCCGTCGCGCCGGACGACGCCTGTCCCCGGGCTTTCGACGACGAGCCGGTCGCCGAGGTGAGCTCGCATGATCGCCGCCCTCTCCTCAGAATGGTGCTGTATCCAACCTGCCACGCGGGCTGCACCGCCGCACGGGGCGGGCTGCCCGTACCCGGGAGGCACCATGCACCACCGAACGGTCGAGGAACTCATGACCCGGGACGTCGTCCGGGCACGGCCCGGCACGCCGTTCAAGGAGCTTGTCAGGCTGCTGGAGGAGAACGACGTCACCGCCGTACCCGTGGTGGACGAGCTCGACCGTCCGATGGGTGTGGTGTCCGAGGCCGATCTGCTGCGCAAGAGCGCCGACCAGACCGACCCCTCGGGGAGGACCGCCATTCCCCATCTGGAGGCCTGGGAGCGGGCCAAGGCCGAGGGGGCTCGGGCCGAGGAGCTGATGTCCGCTCCCGCGGTGTGCGCGCGGCCCGAGTGGACCGTGGTCGAGGCCGCCCGCCTGATGGAGACCCAGCATGTCAAACGGCTGCCTGTGGTCGACGAGGCCGATCGGCTCCTGGGCATCGTCAGCCGTGGTGATCTGCTGCGGGTTTTCCTGCGCGGTGACGAGGCCATCCGCGAGGAGATCACCGGCGACGTTCTTCGGCGCACCTTGGGAATCGATCCCCGGGACGTGACGGCGGAGGTCCGCGACGGCCGGGTGACGCTCGCCGGCACCGTGAAGTACAGGAGCCTGATCCCCGTCGTCGAGCAGTTGTGCCGTGGCGTCGACGGTGTGGTGTCGGTGTCCGGGAATCTCACCTGCCGGACGGACGACGCCAGGGACGCACCCACGGGTACCTGACCCGGGCGGATCTCCGCGCTTCCCATCCGTGCCGTCGTGCGCCGGGGTCTCGGCGCGGCACCCTCAGATCCGGCCTTCAGCCGCCCGCACCCGGAGCCGGGCGACCGTGTTGCTCCGGGGCACCGGTGGGGCCACTGTGGGAGTGGGGGAGCGAGGGAGCGAATACGGTGCGAGCGCTCGTCTACCACGGCCCGGAACACACATCCTGGGACACCGTCCCCGACCCCGTGATCGAGGAGGCGACCGACGCCATCGTGCGGATCGAGGCCACCACCGTCTGCGGCAGTGATCTGCACATCCGGCGGGGCGAGTTCCCCGAGGTGAAGCCGGGGACGATTCTCGGCCACGAGGCCGTCGGCGAGGTCGTCGAGGTCGGTGGAGAGGTCCATCACCTGCGGTCCGGCGACGAGGTGATCGTGTCGTCCGTCTCGGCCTGCGGTGACTGCGGGGAGTGCCGTGAGGGCAGATACGGACAGTGCCACGGGGGCGGCGGCTGGATCCTGGGCAGCCTGATCAACGGCACCCAGGCCGAGTTCGTACGCGTACCGTTCGCGGACCACTCCACCACCCGGCGCCCGTCCGCGCTCCCGCTCGACGACGCGGTGCTGCTCGCCGAACTCCTCCCGACCGCCTACGAGGTGGCGGTCCGCAACGGACATGTCAGCCCGGGCGACACCGTCGTCGTGGTGGGCGCCGGCCCCGTCGGCCTGGCCACGGTGGTCGTCGCACGGCTCTACTCGCCCCGCAGGATCATCGTCGTGGACCTGGCCGGGGCTCGGCTGGAGGCCGCTGCCCGGCTGGGCGCGGATGCCGCCACATCGCCCGGGAAGATGATCGCCGACCTGTCCGACGGGCCGGGTGCCGACGTGGTCATCGAGGCGTCGGGTGATCCGGACGGCTTCGTGCTGTGCACGCGAGCCGTCCGCGCGGGGGGGCACATCGCCAACGTCGGCACGCACGGCAAGCCGACGACGCTGCATCTGGAGTCCCTCTGGCGCAAGAACGTGACGATCAGCACGGGCCAGGTGGACACGTCCTCCACGCCATGGCTGCTGGAACTGATGAGGTTCGGACGGCTGTCCGTCTCTCCCCTGGTCACCCACACGCTCGGTCTCGATCGCATGGAAGACGCCTACGAGGTCTTCGCGCGCGGCACCAGCACGGGCGCGCTCAAAGTCGTGCTCCACCGTGAGTGAACCACCGAGGGGCGGTCATCACCGGCGGGCGGTCCGCTCGACCAGGAACCGCGCCGTGTCCGAGAGCGTGGTCAGTTCGGGGTAGTCCTCCTCGTCGATGCGGGCTCCGGTGCGCTCGGAGAGCAGTTCGACGAAGCTGAGGAAGTCCAGCGAATCGAGTTCGAGCACGTCGCGGAACTTGTCGTCCGGCCGGACCAGTGCGAAGTCGGCGTCGGGGACGATCCGCGTGACCGACTCCTTGATCACTGTCATGGCCTCGGCATTGTCCAGGGGCTTCATCCGACTCACAACTCCTCGGGTTTCTGCAGCAGTCTGTCGACCGCCGAGAGGTAGCGCGCGCCCACGGCGCCGTCCGTGGCGCGGTGGTCGGCGGCCAGCGTCGCGGTCACCACCGGACGTACGCCGAGCATGCCGCCCGCGGCCCAGGGCCGCTCGACGACCGCACCGAAGCCGACCAGGGCCACCTGGGGCGGGTGGATGACCCCGAACACGCTCTCCACACCCTGGTCACCCAGGCTGGTTACGGTCAGTGTGGCGCCCGCCATCTCGCTCCCGCGCAGCCTCCCTCGGCGGGCGCGCCGGACCAGGTCCTTGAGGCCGGCCATGAGAGCGTCGGGCCGTAGTGTGTCGGCGCGGTGGATCACCGGCGCGAGCAGTCCGCCCCGCCGGAGCGACACCGCGACACCCAGGTTGACCTCGGAGGCGGGAACGAATGCGTCGTTGCGCCAGTAGCCGTTGAGGGCCGGCACCTCGCGCGCCGCCATGGCGGCGGCCTTCAGGAGCAGGGCCGCGGGCACGAGGCGGCCGGCGGGGGGACGACCGCGGTTGACCCGGCGCAGCCAGTCCTCGGCCGCTCCGAGGTCGATGGCCGTGGACAGGTAGTAGTGCGGGATCTCCCGCTTGGAGCGGCTCATGAGGTCGGCGACGGCACGACGCATGGCGTCCGTGCGTTCCTCCTGGCGGCTGCCGATGGGTACCGCGGTCTGCGGGCCCTGCTCGTGGTCCCGTGGGCGCCGGTCCAGCGGCTCTGGCCCGGGGCCCCCAGGACGTCCGCGCACGGCCGTGCGGACGTCCGCGGCACGCACGGCTCCGCCGTCGCCGGTGCCCCGCACGGCCGTCAGATCGACACCCAGCTCGTCGGCGAGGCGCCGTGCGTAGGGAGTGGCCCGCACCCTGGGCCCGGGCGGCGGCTGCGCGTGCTCCACGTCGGCACGCGTGATCCGTCCGCCCGGCCCCGTGCCGTGCAGTGCCGTCAGGTCGACACCTCGAAGCACGGCCAGATGCCGTACGAGAGGACCGGCTCCGACGAGCGGCGTGGCCTCGCCGAACGGCTCCGGCTGCGCTGCCGTGTGCCGTGCGGCCGGGTGCTTCGGGGTTCCGGTGTCCACCGGCTCCCGGGCGGGTTCGGGCTTTCGGGCCGCCTTTCCCCGAGATTTCGGGCGCTCGTGCCGTACCGACGGTTCACGGTCGGCCTTCGCGCGTGCGGGTGTCGCCCGTGGGAGAGGCCTGCCGACCGGGGCGGCGGCCACGGACGGGACCGCCGCTTGCCCTGCCGTCGCGGGCTCCTCCTGACCGCCTGCCCGCACGCCGGGTTCGATCACCGCGAGCGGTGTCCCCACCGGGACACGGGTCCCCGGTGCGACGAGCAACCGTCCCACGGTCCCGGACTCGAAGCACTCGACCTCGACGGCCGCCTTGTCCGTGTCCACGACCGCCACGACGTCGCCCCTGCGCACCCGGTCCCCGGGGCTGACAAGCCACTCCTGCAGCACTCCCTCGTCCATGTCCGCGCCGAGGGAGGGCATGGTGAACGCGGTCATCTCAGCCGGACCTCCCGGTGACTGACTCTTGTGCCGCGTCGTCCGCCGTGCTCGGCACCGGCTCGCCGACGGCACGGTGCGCGGCTGCGACGATTCCGCCGACCTGGGGCAGGGCGGCTGCCTCCAGTCCGCGTGCGTACGGTACGGGCACCTCGGCGCTGCACACCCGCTCGACGGGGGCGTCGAGGTCGTAGAAGTGCTGCTCGGTGAGGCGCGCGGAGATCTCCGCGGCGAGGCTGCCGGTGCGCCAGGCCTCGTCGACCACGACGGCACGGTGGGTGCGCGCCACCGAGTCGCCGATGACCGTGTCGTCCAGCGGGCGCAGGGTGCGCAGGTCGACGACCTCCGCGCTGACGCCGGTGCCGGCCAGTTCGTCGGCGGCGGCCAGGGCCTTGGGCAGGGACCCGCCGTACGTGATCAGGGAGACGTCCGTGCCGGGGCGGCGCACGGCGGCGTGGTCGATGTCGACCGGTCCCGCGTCCGCGGGCAGGTCGCCCGAGACGTTGTACAGGCTGCCGTGCTCGAAGATCAGCACCGGGTCGGGATCGGCGAGCGCGGGGGCGAGCATGTACCGGGCGTCGGTGAGGGTCGCCGGGGCCAGGACCCGCAGGCCGGGGATGTGCGCGTACCAGCCCTCCAGGCTGTGGGAGTGCTGGGCCGCGAGCTGCCGTCCCGCCCCCGTGGTCATCCTGATCACGATCGGTACGGGAAGCTGGCCGCCCGACATGTGCAGCAGGGTCGCCGCGTTGTTCAGGATCTGGTCCAGGGCCAGCAGGCTGAAGTTGACCGTCATGATCTCGACGATCGGCCGCATGCCCGCCAGGGCCGCACCGATGCCGGCGCCGACGAACGCCGACTCGGACAGCGGGGCGTCGCGGACCCGCTCGGGCCCGAACTCCTCCAGGAGGCCGAGGCTGACGCCGAAGCACCCGCCGTACCGGCCCACGTCCTCACCCATCAGGAAAACGCGCTCGTCGGTGCGCAGCGCCTCGCGCAGCGCCTCGCGCAGCGCCTCCCGGTAGGTCGTCTTCCGGCCGGAGGGGACGGCGGCTTCGGTGGTGGAGGTGCGGGGCGCGGTCATGGCGGGCTCGCCTCCACCGGGCTGGTCACGTACTTCAGCAGATCCTCGACGGGTTCCGCCGGAGCCTGTTCGGCCGCCTCCACGGCCGCGTCGATCTCGGCGGCCAGACGGTCCTCCAGGGCGGTGCGGGACCTGTCGGTCAGTTCCTTCGCGTCCCGCAGCCGCCGGGCGAGTCCCTCCACCGGGTCGCGTTCCTTCCAGTGCTCGATCTCGGCCTTGTCGCGGTAACGGTCGGAGTCGTACATGGAGTGGGCGCGGAAGCGGTAGGTGCGCATCTCCAGGAAGTGCGGACCGGTTCCTGCGCGCACCCCTTCTGCCGCTCGCCGGGCCGCGTCCTCGACGGCGAGGACGTCCATGCCGTCGACGGCCCAGGAGACCATGCCGTACCCGGCGGCGCGCAGTGCGAGGTCGGTGTGGGCCTGGTGCCGGGCCAGGGCCGTGCCCATCGCGTACAGGTTGTTCTCGCAGACCAGCAGCAGGGGCAGTTGCCAGAGCGCGGCGAGGTTGGCCGTTTCGTGGAACTCGCCCTCGGCGAAGGCCCCATCACCGAAGAAGCAGCAGGTGACGCGGTTTCGGCCGGTCATGCGGTCGGCGAGGGCGAGGCCGGCTGCGAGCGGGAGCCCGCCGGCCACGATCGCGTTGCCGCCGTAGAAGCGCCGGCCGGCGTCGAAGAGGTGCATCGAGCCGCCACGGCCCCGGCTGCACCCGGTGACCCTGCCGAACATCTCGGCCATGATCGCCTCGGCCGGAATCCCGCGGGCGAGAGCGTGCCCGTGCTCGCGGTACGTGGACACGACCGCGTCGTCGTCCGTGAGCGCCTCGTTGACGCCGACGGCCACGGCCTCCTCGCCGATGTAGAGGTGCATGAAACCCCGGATGCGCGCCGCGCTGTACAACTCCACGCAGCGTTCCTCGAACCGGCGGACCCGCAGCATCGACTCCAGCAGGGCCAGCCGGTGCGCGGCCCCGTGGTTCGGCCGGCCGGCGGGCCGCTGCGTGTGCGGGGTTCGGGTGGGGGTCATGCGGGCTGCCCCGTCCTGACCGTTGAGGATGCCTCCAGGGTGGAGTCCTCGAGAGTGGAGATGTCGCCCTCGGGCAGGCCGAGTTCACGCGCCCGCAGCAGGCGGCGCATGACCTTGCCGCTGCGGGTGTGCGGCAGATGCTGGTCGAAGGCGATCTCGCGGGGCGCGACGGCCGGACCCAGCCGGCGCCGGGCGAAGGCGAGCAGTTCCTGCCGCATCGTGGTGGTGGCCTCGAAGCCCGGCCGCAGGGAGACGAACGCCTTGACGATGTTCCCGGCCACGGGATCGGGCCGGCCGATGACCCCGGACTCGGCGACCGCCGGATGCTCCATCAGGGCGCTCTCGACCTCGAACGGCCCGATGAGATGTCCCGCCGACTTGATGACGTCGTCGGCACGCCCGACGAACCAGTAGTAACCGTCCGCATCGCGCCGTACCAGGTCGCCGGTGAGGTACCAGCCGTCCGCGAAGGCCGCCGCACTGCGCGGTTCGTCGTGCAGATAGCCGCGGAACATGGACGGCCAGCCGGGCCGCAGCGCCAGCTCACCCTCCACGCCGGGCTCCCTCAGCACGGTGACGCGTCCGCCGACGAACTCGGCCCGGCCGTCCTCGCCGCGCCGCAGCACCGCCGCCTCCACCCCGGGCAGCGGGCGGCCCATGGAGCCGGGACGGATGTCGCAGGCGGCGAAGTTGGCGATCATGATGGCGCCGGTCTCGGTCTGCCACCAGTTGTCGTGCACGGGCAGGCCGAGCACGTCGCGTCCCCACACCACGGCCTCCGGGTTGAGCGGCTCGCCGACGGACGCGATGAACCGCAGCGCGCTCAGGTCGAAGGAGCGGGGCAGGTCGTACGGCCCGTGCCTCGGCGTGGTGACCATCAGCATGCGCAGGGCCGTCGGTGCCGTGTACCAGACGCTGACCCGCTGCTGGGCGAGGATCCGGTACCAGCGGCGGGCGTCGTAGTCGCCCTCGTCCACCACGACCGTCACGCCGTGCATGAGGGGCGCGATGATGCCGTAGGACATCCCGGTCACCCATCCCGGATCCGCGGTGCACCAGAACACGTCGTCCCGGTGGAGGTCGAGGGCGTACAACGCGGTCATGTAGTGCGCAACGGCCGCGTCGTGCACGTGCACGGCACCCTTGGGGATGCCTGTCGTGCCGCTCGTGAAGTGCAGCAGTGCCATGTCGTGCGGCGAGGTCGGCGGGATCGTGAAGGTGTCGGCCGCGTCGGCCATCAGGGCGGCGAGGGACAGGGTGCCGGGCAGGTCGTCCGCTCCGTCGCCGACGATCAGTACGTGGCGCAGCGCGGCGAGGCTGCCGCGTCGCCCGGCGACCTTCCTGCGGTACAGGTCCGCCGTGGTGACCAGCACCTGTGCGTCGCTCAGTGTGATCCGCTGGAAGACCGGATCCGGTCCGAAGGCGGAGAACAGCGGGCACAGGACACTGGTGTTCTTCAATGTGCCGAGGACCACGGTGTACAGCTCGGGGCAGCGCCCCAGCAGCGTCACCACCCGGTCGCCGTGACCGATGCCGAGCCCGCGGAGCACGTTGGCGAAACGCGCCGTCGACCGGGCCAGCTCCCCGTAGGTCACGGAGGTGACACGGTCGTCCCGGCCGACACAGCGCAGCGCCACCGCTGCCGCACTGCCGGATGACGCGTGCCGGTCCACGGCCTCGTGCGCGATGTTCAGTCCCCGTCCGCCGGGCAGTCCCTGCAGCCTCCTGCGCGCCGCCCGCCACGAGAAGCTCGCGCACTCCTTGTCGTAGTCGCGCAGATGGGGGGTGGTGCGGGGCGGGATGTCCTTCCGGATGGTCTCCCATGGCATACCGGCCCCTCCTTCCTTCGGGCCTGCTCCGACCATCCGCCCGGACCACCCGCACCCGCACTGGGTCGAACGGCCCCTGTGCGTGGCCGGACGGCACATGTCCTGCGCCCCGGGCGTCTCGCCGCCGAGCGCGGCCGGCTTCGGCGTGCGACGGATGCCGACGTGGGCGAGCTCCGACAGCCGTCCGTAGACGGCAGGCTCCGGCGCACCGGAGGTCGGGCAGGGCCGATGGGCCCCGCAGCCGTGCCCGCATGGCTCTGTCGGCGCTGCGCCGCACCGGGGATGCTGCGATCGTGGGTCTGAGGGGACGGTGGGGTGCCGTGTGCCGTCCGCTGTGCTGAAGGAGGTCGGTCATGAGCGCCGACGCCGATGTGAACGCCTCCCGGCCCCCCGCGCCCGACGGCCTCGTCATGGGCAAGGACGGCATGGCCACGCTTGTGGAAGTCCTGGTCCGGCGCGGGTTCACCGTGATCGGGCCCACCGCTCGGGACGGGGCCATCGTGCTTGCGGAACTGCGGTCGGCCGACGAGTTGCCGTACGGATGGGGGGTGGAGCTGGAAGCCGGGCGGTACCGGCTGCGGCAGCGGTCGGACGGCGCCGCCTTCGCGAACGCGGCGGGACCCCAGTCGTGGAAATCCTTCCTGCATCCGCCGCGGGTGAAGGAGTGGAGCGCCGACAGGGTGGAGGGGGAGCTGGTTCTCACGGCAGAACCGGTCGCACCGCCTCGATACGCATTTCTGGGCGTACGCCCGTGCGACCTTCGGGCCGTCGCTGTCCAGGACCGGGTACTGACCGGTGGCGCGTACCGCGATCCGGGCTACGAGGGGCGTCGCTCCGGCGCCCTGCTGATCGTGGTCGAGTGCACGGAGCCGGGAGCCACCTGCTTCTGCGTCTCCATGGGCACCGGACCCGCTGCCGGTCCCGGCTACGACCTGGTGATGACGGAAGTGGTCGATGGGGACGGGCACCGCTTCTGGATCCGCGGCGGCAGTCAGGAAGGCGCGGAGATCCTGGCCGAACTGCCCACCCGTCCGGCCGATCCGGAAACCCAACAGGCGGCTCGCGCAGGTGTCACGGCCGCGGCGAGCCGCATGGGACGGACCATGCCCGAGGCGGATCTGCGGGAGCTGATGGCCGGGACGCTGGACGCACCCCGCTGGGACGACGTCGCCGGGCGGTGTCTGACCTGCGGCAACTGCACCATGGTGTGTCCGACCTGCTTCTGCACCACCACCGAGGACGTCACCGATCTGACCGGCGACCACGCCGAGCGCTGGCGGCTGTGGGACTCCTGCTTCGACCTGGACTTCTCCCAGCTGCACGGCGGCCCGGTCCGCGCCTCCGTGCGCAGCCGCTACCGGCAGTGGATGACCCACAAACTCGGCACCTGGTACGACCAGTTCGGCTCGTCCGGCTGCGTGGGATGCGGACGCTGCATCGTGTGGTGCCCGGTCGGCATCGACATCACCGAGGAGGCGGCGGCCCTGTACGACTGGACACGGTCCGGGGAGCCCGCATCGGCGCCGGAGCCGCCATGAGCACCGTGACGCCCCCGCTGCCGTACCGGGTCGCCGACACCCGGGCCGAGACCGCCGACACCCGGTCGATCGAGCTGGTGCCGGCCGGAGAGGAACTCCCGCCCTTCTCGCCGGGGCAGTTCGCGATGATCTATGCGTTCGGCGTCGGTGAGGTGCCCATCTCGGCCAGCGCCCTGCGCGGTCGTCACGGGGGTCTCGTGCACACCGTACGTGCGGTGGGCGCGGTCTCGACCGCCCTGTACCGGCTGCGCCCGGGCGACACCGTCGGGCTCAGCGGGCCGTACGGCACCGGCTGGGACCTCGAAGCGGCAGCCGGTCACGATGTCCTGGTGGTCGCCGGCGGCATCGGGCTGGCTCCGCTGCGGCCGGTCGTCCACGAGGTCCTCGGCGGGCCCGCCGTGTACGGTCGCCTCGTGGTCCTGGTGGGCGCGCGTACTCCTGCCGATCTGGTCTTCCGGGACGAGATCGCCACATGGCGCGGCCCGGCCCGGGTGGAGGTGATCGTCGACCGGCCCGGCCCGGCCTGGCGGGGCGCGGTGGGTGTGGTCACCACACTCCTCGACCGTCTCGACCTGCGTCCCGAACGGACCTGCGCGCTGGTGTGCGGGCCCGAGGTGATGATGCGACACACCGCACGCGACCTCGTGGCCCGTGGACTCGACCCGCACCGCGTCCAGGTGTCCTTGGAACGGAACACGCAGTGCGCCACCGGCCACTGCGGCCACTGCCAGCTCGGCCCGCTCCTGCTGTGCCGCGACGGCCCGGTCGTCGGCTATGACCGTGTGGCACAGCTGCTCCTCGTAAGGGAGTTGTGACATGTCCACCGACCCCGGACCGGCCACCGAGCCTGGACCAGCTATCGGCCCGGGACCGGCCACCGAGCCTGGACCGGCCATCGAGCCCGGACCGGCCATCGGCCCGGGACCGGCCATCGAGCCCGGACCGGCCATCGGCCCGGGACCGGCCATCGAGCCTGGACCGGCTATCGGCCCGGGACCGGCCATCGAGCCCGGACCGGCCACCGAGCCGCGGCCGACGCTCGCCGTGTGGAAGTTCGCCTCCTGCGACGGCTGTCAGCTGACGCTGCTCGACTGCGAGGACGAACTCCTCGGTCTCACCGAGCACGTACGGATCGACCACTTCCTGGAGATGACCCCGGCCGAAGGCGCCGGTCATGAGCGCGCCCGGCTGGAGGGCAGGGGCCCGTACGACCTGTCCCTGGTCGAAGGGTCGATCACCACCGCCGCGGACGCCGAGCGGATCCAGCAGGTCCGCCGTATCTCCCGCTGCCTGGTGACCATCGGGGCCTGCGCCACCGCGGGCGGCATCCAGGCACTGCGCAACTTCGCCGACGTCGACGACTTCCTCGCCGCGGTCTACGCCCGGCCGGAGTACATCGCCACGCTGGAGACCTCGACGCCCATTTCGGCCCATGTCCCGGTCGACTTCGAACTGCGCGGCTGCCCCATCGACCGCCGCCAGCTCCTCGAAGTCATCAGCGCCCACCTGGCCGGACGCAAACCCCGTATCCCGAGCCACAGCGTCTGTTTCGAGTGCAAGCGGCGCGGCACCACGTGCATCACGGTGGCCCACGGCACCCCCTGCCTGGGTCCCGTCACGCACGCCGGATGCGGTGCCATCTGCCCCGCCTACGGGCGCGGGTGCTACGGCTGCTTCGGACCGTCGAGCAAGCCCGCCCTGCGCTCCATGATCGCGCAACTGCGTCGCGACGGGATGAGCGAGCAGGACATCCAGCGTGTCTTCCGCACCTTCAACGCCGCGTCGCCGGAGTATGCCCCCGTACCCGACCTCGCGGCCGAGGAGCAGTAGCGGCCTCCGGCCTGCCAGGACCCGTCCGGAAAGGCTCGCATGAACCATCGCGGAACCCGCGTCCTGCGACTGGACGCGCTGGCCAGGGTGGAAGGTGAGGCCTCCCTCCACCTGCGCGTCGACGGGGACACGGTCGCCGAGACGCGTCTGCGCATCTATGAACCTCCGCGCTTCTTCGAAGCCTTCCTGGCCGGCCGGGGCCACACCGAACCCCCCGACATCACCGCCCGCATCTGTGGCATCTGCCCGGTCGCGTACCAGATGAGCGCCTGCCAGGCGATCGAGAACGCCTGCGGCGTCACGGTGGACGGCCCCCTCGCGGACCTGCGCCGCCTGCTGTACTGCGGCGAGTGGATCGAGAGCCACACCCTGCACATCCACCTGCTGCACGCTCCCGACTTCCTCGGGCGTGCGGACGTAGTGGAACTCGCCCGCGACCAGCGAGCCGCCGTCGAGCGCGGCCTGCGCATCAAGCAGACCGGCAACGCGATCCTCGACCAGCTCGGCGGCCGTCCGATCCACCCGATCAACGTCCGCATCGGCGGCTTCTACCGGACGCCGGCAGCGGACGAACTGCGTCCGCTGGCGGAGCGGCTCCGACGGGCCCGGGAGGATGCGCTGGAGACGGTCCGCTGGGTGGCGGCGTTCGAGTTCCCCGACGCCGTCTGCGACCACGACCTGTTCGCCCTGCGCGACCCCGGCCGCTATGCCATCGACGCCGGAACACCGGCTGTCATGGCCGCTCACGGACAAGCCTCACCGCTGCGCGAGTTCCCTGTGGCCCACCTCGAACAGCACGTCCGGGAAGGACAGGTACCCCACTCCACCGCCCTGGCGGCCACTCTCGACGGACGCCGGTACCTGACCGGCCCCCTGGCCCGCTACGCCCTCAGCGGCCGGTGGCTGCACCCCACGGCCGCCGAGGCGGCGCGGGCCGCCGGGCTGGGCGACCCGCTGACCGGCGCGGTCTGCGACAACCCCTTCCGGAGCATCGTCGTACGGGCCGTCGAGGTGGTGCACGCCGTCGAGGAGGCCCTGCGGATCATCGACGGATACGAACGGCCACCCCGGCCGGCCGTCGAGGTACCGCCTTGCCGGAGCGTCGGCGCCGGTGCCACCGAAGCGCCCCGTGGGCTGCTGTACCACCGTTACGCCCTCACCGAGGACGGCACTCTCACCGAGGCCCGCATCGTCCCCCCGACGGCCCAGAACCAGACGGCCATCGAGGAGGACGTGCGCAGGGCGGTCCAGGCACGCCTGGACCGGGCCGGGCCTGCCGCGGACGAGGAGGAACTCACCCGCCTGTGCGAACAGGCCATCCGCAATCACGATCCCTGCATCTCCTGCGCCGCCCACTTCCTCGACGTGACGGTGGAGCGCACATGAGCGGCCGGGTCGTGGTGATCGGTGTGGGCAATCCGCTGCGCGGTGACGACGGGATCGGCCCGGCGGCCGTGGAGGCCCTGCGGGGCCGTGTCCCCGACGGCACCGTGCTGACGGTCAGCGACGGTGAACCCGCGCGCATGCTCGACCTGTGGTGCGGCGCGGACACGGTCGTCGTGGTGGAGGCCCTGCGGGCACGGTCGCCGCGGCCGGGGGAACTGCACACGCTCACGGCGGCGGACGCGGCCTCCCGCACAGCGGGTACGGCGAGTACGCATGCCCTCGGCCTCGGGGCGTGCCTCGCCCTTGCGGAGGTCCTCGGTCGGCTGCCGCCGAGGCTCGTGGTGCACGGCGTGGAGGTGGCCGACGTGGAACTGGGCGCGCCGCTGAGCGAGCCGGTGCGGTCGGCGCTCCCCGAGTTGCTCGACCGGGTCGCCGCATCCGTTCGCCAGGCGCAGGGACGGGGCCACGAGCAGTAGGGGGCCGATGGTCCTGCGGCGCGGGCCGAAGCGCCCTCGCTGCCGCGGCCGCTGGAGTGCGACGGTGAGGTCGCCCCTGTGCTGCACGGCAGGCGGCCCGGGAAAGGCGGTGTGGACGATGACTCTCCCTCTGGTGGTGGGCGTCGACGGATCGGCCTCGTGCCTGTCGGCGATCGACTGGGCCGTGGACGAAGCCGCCCGGCACGGTCTTCCGCTCAGGCTGGTGCATGCCTCCCTCTGGGAGCGCTATGAGGCCGGGCTCCCTCCGGTGAGCCAGCGGCGGTCCTCCGAGAAGGTACTGGCCGAGCACATCGTGGCCTCGGCGGCCGACCGCGCCGAACGCCGCAACCCGGACGTGAGGATCGGAACCGACATCGTTCCGCACGATCCGGTGGACGCGCTCGTGCGCGCGGGTGACGCGGCCTTCGCGCTGGTGACGGGCTCGCGTGGCCGAGGTGAGCTGAAGGGACTGCTTCTCGGGTCGGTCGGCCTGGCCGTGTGCGCCCGGGCGCCCTGCCCGGTGGTCGTGGTCCGGGGCGACCGGGCGGGCCTGGCGGGCACGCACGAGCGGATCCTGCTGGGCCTCGGGGAAGCCGGCATGAGCAGCGAGGCCGTGCGGTTCGCCTTCCGGGAGGCCGAGATGCGTGGTTGTGTCCTGGACGTGGTGCGTGCCTGGCGCAGACCTGCCTATGACAGGAGCGGGAACCGGATACCGGCCGAGGGGCCGAAGGACATGTACCAGGAGCGCGCCGCCTCGGTCGTCGACGCTCTGCTCAAGACCGTGACCAGAGACTATCCGCACGTCCGGACGCGCCCGGCGACGCCCGAGGGAGCGGCCGGCAAGGTCCTCGTGCACCGGTCGGCCGCCGCGGACCTCGTGATCGTCGGCGCACGCCGCCGTACGAGTCACCTCGGATTCCAGCTCGGCGGCGTGAGCCATGCACTCGTGCACCGCGCCGCGTGTCCGGTCGCGGTCGTGCCCGAGAGACGGTGAGGGCCTGCCGGCGCGGCGCGGTCCGGGCCACGCGCGCATCCGCCCTGATCCGGCTGTTCTCGCCTCGCCGTCAGGCGCCGTCAGGCAGCAGCATCCGAACGCCGTCCGCGCTGTGGGCACGCACGCGGACCGAGTCGACCGCGGCGGCCGCGCTCGGGCGCCGGGCCTTCCCGGCCGACGGCGACGGGACCGGATTCCGTCGCGATCCGGCGGCGTGGCCCCCGTCGGCGGGGCAGTGGGGCCGGGTGACGGGCCACGGGCGCCGAGGATCGCGTCGCCCTTTCGTCCGTTCATGCCGCCGGATGCGCATCTCTGGCGGTGCGGTCACCTGTCCCGCAGCGTGGAGAGCAGGGGTGGACCGGGCCGGTTGGGCACAGCCACCGAAGGAGAGGTGGGACGCATGGCAGAGGACGCCTCCGAGCGCCGGGTGGTGGTCGGTGTCGACGGGTCGCAGTCCTCCTACGAGGCCCTGCGGTGGGCCGTGCGCTACGCCGGCCTCGTCGGCGGCACGGTGGACGCCATCGCGGTGTGGGAGCTGCCGGGCCTGTACGGCTGGTCGGCGCCCGCCGTGGACCTGGACGTCGACGAGGACGAGACCCGTCGCAAGATGGGCCAGGAACTGACCGACGTACTCGGCGCGGACGCCGTCGGCTCGGTGCGGACCCATGTGGTGCGCGGCAACCCCGCCGACGTTCTGCTGCGCGCCTCCGAACGAGCCGGGGTCCTCGTCGTCGGCAGCCGGGGCAGGGGCGGCTTCGCGCGCGCCCTGCTCGGCTCCGTCAGCCAGCACGTGTCGCAGCATGCGAGCTGCCCGGTCGTGATCGTGCGCTGCCCGGGGAAGTGAGCCGAGGCCCGGACTTCCCAAGGGCCCGGCTCATCGGAAGGCCGGGTGGATCTCCCGCTCGCCCGCCTGGGGCGAGGACGCCGCCGGGCCCGCCCGCCCGGCCGAGGACACCGCCGGGTGCCGGACGTCCCCGTCGGTGGACCGCCCTCGGGAAGCGTGGCGCCGCCTGACACGACCCGGCGCTCATGCTCCGGTGTCCGAGGGCGGCCCCGGCGGCTCGCGCAGGACGCTCCAGGAGAGCGGCCCCAGCAGGTCGGCGAGCCGCCGGAAGACGTCGAGGAACAGGTCGTCGACCGTCAGCACGCCCACCACCCGGCCCGCGTCCAGGACCGGAAGACGACGGACCCCGGTGCGGCGGAACGTCCGGTAGGCCACATGGATGTCGTCGACGGCCTGGACCGTGACGACATCCGGCGACATGACCGCTTCCACCCGGGCCCCCGCGCCCAGGGCGCCGCCGATGCCGCGTACGGCGAGGTCGCGGTCGGTGACGATGCCGCGCAGTGCCCCGTCCTCCACCACGAGGACGGACCCGACGGCGTTCTCGGCCATCCGCCGGGTCACGTCGATCAGAGGGACGTGGGGCGCCACGCACACCGGGGGAGCCGTCATCACCTCGGAGACCTTCATACGGGCTCTCCTCGTCGTCCGATGCCGTTCGCGCTGCCGGAAGGCCGCGCGTCAGACCACGTCGAGCAGATCGTCCACCGGGCGTCGCGGGCTCGCGGGGCCCTCGGGGCCGTAGCCGAGCCGGATCACCATCTGGACGTGCGCCATGGCCGAGACGGGGTCGCGGACGGCCCACCGGGTCTCCGCCCACTCGAGCGGCTGGGACGTGACCGAGGCGACCAGCCCGTCCGCAGTGGCCCGGAGCAGGACCCGCTCCAGTGCCTGACCGGCACGCAGCCAGTCCCCGGGCTCGTCGCGGGAGGTGCCCAGCAGGGCGATGGCCGGGTCCTTCTCGAAGGGCGCCCAGCCGCGCCCGGGCATCGGACGCCCGACGGCGAAGTCACGCACGGGGGCCGAAGTACCACGTTGCCGGGGCCCGAACGCCTCGCCGGAGATGCCGTCGGCCGCCCCGGCGGCCCCGGACGGCTCCGTACGCGCCCACTGCGCCGTCTCCGCGCGCAGTCCCGCGTCGCCTGCCTCCCTGCCCTCGGCGTCCCGCACCAGTTCCAGGATCGACTGGACGTGCCAGGCCCCCGGGAACACCAGTTGTGCGCCCTCGGCGCGGGCGGCCTCGCCCAACTCCTCCCGCACGGAGACGGGGACTGCTTCGTCACGGAAGGGAACGCGGCTGGAGTGACGGCGACGGATCGCAGGGCCCAGCAGGGCGAGCGCGTCGTCGGGTGGTCCGGTGCCGCACAGCTGTACTTCGGCGAGGAGCTCCGGACAGGCAGGGTCGGGCAGCAATCGGACGGCCGGCGCCAGCCCCGCCGCCGCGGCGGCCGCTCGGAGGTTGAGCAGCGCGGCGCCGCACCCCAGGTGAAGGCCACGATTCTCGGGGTCCGTCCGCGGCAGGGAGCGCTCCATGTCCGCGTAAAGTCGCAGCACGCCGGCGTCGCGCAGATGGCGGAAAGCCCAGGGCTGCGCGTTGTGCAGCGAGGGCGCCGCGCCGGCGTCCGCGACCAGCGATCTGACGGTGTCCAGGTCCACAGGTCCTGCAGTCACGATGGCTCCCTGGTGTTCATCCTGCGGCGTGTTCGTGTGTCGGCACGGCGATCACAGGGCAGGCGGCATGGTGCAGCACACCTTGGCTGACCGAGCCGAGCAGCATGCCGGTGAAGCCGCCACGCCCCCGCGTGCCCACCACCAGACCCAGAGCATGCGCCGAGGCCTCGGCGAGCACCTGGACGGGATGCCCGACGAGCACTTCGTGGCGCAGGTCCACCTCGGGGTACCGGGCGTGGCGGCCCGCCACGATCTCCGAGAGCAGCCGACGGCACTCCTGCTGCGGCTCGTACTCGTCGAAGAGCCTGAAGGGCCCCGGCTCCCAGACGAGCAGGGCTCGCAGCTCGGCGCCGCGCAGGGCCGCCTCCTCGAACGCCACATCGACCGCGGCACCCGAGTCTTCACTGCCGTCGACACCGACGACGTAGTAGGCGGGTTCCCGGGTCATGTGTTCCGGTTCGGGGACGACCACCAGGGGACAGTGCGTGTGGGCCATGACCGGCAGGGCGACCGACGCGGAGCCGAACAGCTCCTGTGCGCGGCTCAGATGCCGGGATCCCAGCACGACGGCGGTGGCGTCGCGACTCTGCTCGCGCAGCACCCACACCGGGTCGCCCTCCGCGAGCAGCGCGTCCACCTCGACCTGCGGCTGCCGGGCCGCGACGAAGTCCGTCGCCTCCTCCAGCACCCGCTTCCCGGCTGTGTGCAGAGCCTCGTTCCATTCCTCCCACGACGGCGGGACGTCCTGCCCGCGGTAGCCCCTGGTGGGCATGCCCTCCACGTGGACGGCGCGCAACGGCAGCCGACGGCGGGCAGCCTCGTCGGCCGCCCAGGCCAGTGCCGTCCGATGGACGGGATCGGGATCGACGCCCACCACGACCGGTCGAGGGTCACCGGGCCGGGACATGATCGCCTCCGGTCTTCGAGGCGCCGGTCGCCTCGGGCCCTGTGCGGGATACGACCCGGTCGCCCTTCCGCGACGGTGCGGGAGCGGACATCACCCTCGCCTCCTCCCAGCGGTGGCGCCGGGGAGCGCCGCCTGTTCCATGGAAGGCTCCGGCACCGCCGGCCTGCCAGGGGCCGTTGGTCCCTACGGCGGGCCTGCCGACCCTTCGCCGCGCCGGACCGGTCATCGAGGGTGGGCAGAGCGCGCCGGGGGAGACCCCACCGGGCGGTGCCGCGGGCGCATCCGGGCTTCTAGGTCGGCGCGAACGGAGGCGGTCAGCCGTTCAAGAGCCTCGGACCGGAGCGGCAGGACGGGTTCCGGGTTCTCGATCCGGCGTGCCGATGCGGGCAGAACGGCGATGTCCTCGCGGAATCGCCTGCGGGCGTCCTGCCAGCGGTCCGGCGCCCCGGTACGACGCCCGCCCCGCATGACCGTGCGCAGCAGCGGCTGTGCCGATTCCGGAGGTTCCTCCTCCGCCAGGGCGATCAGGTCCGGCCGCCCGGGCCGGCGGAAGACCTGCTTGCGGCCCGGGGCGGTGATCTTCGCCGAGGACAGCTTCATCACGGCACGGCCGTCGTACTCGACGAGCTTGTACGCGGCGTCCAGGTACGGAGCGTCCGCAGCCACGCCCACCCGCGTGCCCACCGCGTACACGTCGATCGGGGCACCGGCCCCCACCAGCCGGTCCACGCCGTACTCGTCCAGCCCGCCACTGGCGACGATCCGCACATCGGTCAGTCCGGCGGCGTCGAGCAGCGCGCGCGCCCGCCGTGAGAGGGCGTCGAGGTCACCGCTGTCCAGGCGGATCGCGCAGCCGGGCCCGCGCCGCAGATCGGCCAGGACCCGGGCGGCGACACGCACGCCCTCCTGCGTGTCGTAGGTGTCGACGAGGAAGGTGACGGGCCCGGGGTGGGTGCGCGCGAAGGCCCGGAACGCCTCCTCCTCGCCCGGAAAGGCCTCGATGTACGAATGGGCCATGGTGCCCGAGGCGGGGATGCCCAGGGACGTGGCGGCGGCGACGTTGCTGGTGCCGGCGAAGCCCACCATGGCGCCCAGCCGGGCGGCCTGCAGCCCCGCCCACGGGCCGTGCGTGCGGCGCAGTGAGAAGTCCACCACCGATCTGCCGGCGGCGGCCAGGACACAGCGGGCCGCCTTGGACGCCACCACGGTCTGGTGGCAGAGCTGGTTCAGCAGGTAGGTCTCGACGAGTTGCGCCTGCGGGAGCGGGGCGGTCACCTCCAGCAAGGGCTCTCCTGCGAAGACCGCATGACCCTCGGGGACCGCGCGCACCTCGCCCTCGAAGGAGAGTCCGAGGAGCGGTTCGAGGTCCCGGACAGGGCGGTGCACGGCTTTGGCGAACTCTTCGACGTCCTCCCGTTCCACGCGGTAGTGGGCCAGGAAGTCCAGGGCGGGCTCCAGACCCGCGGCGACCAGGAAGCCCCTGCCGGGCGGGAGGTCGCGGACGAAGAGGCTGAAGCTGGCCGGGGCCCACATGTCCTCCTGGAGGTAGGACATGGCCATGGTCACTTCGTAGAGGTCGATGGTGGTGACGTCGGACATGGTGATCGCCGCCGGGTGTCGTGTTCCCTTCGCTCCAGTCTCATCGCGAGCTCGCGGGACGAAAGGGACCTCAGGGCCCCCTGCAGGGGCTGTTCGGCCCCAGCGCGCAGGGACCGGGCGCGGTGACACCGGCGCACCGCCCGCCGTCGGCGTGCTGCGCGCCGGTGTCACGGGGCCGTTCGGGTGGCGGCCCAGCGCCGTCGTACCGCTTCCTCGTGTTCGGTTTCCTCCAACGCCAGCTCGACGGCGGCCAGTTCGTTCTGCAGACGGGGAATCCAGTGCCGCCGCAGGGCGCGGACGCGCTGCCGTGTACGGCCGGCTTCTGCGGCCAACAGTTCGGCGGCCGTCCGCTGAGCGGCGAGTTCGGCCGCGGCGCGGACAGCGGCGAGACAGGCCGTCTCGCCGTGTGCGAGTGCGGTGTTGGGCGGTGTCGGCTCCGCCGGGGACCGGACGGGTCCCGTCCAGTCCACCGCTGCCGGGTGGCGTACGCCCATGAGCGTGGCCCAGCGGACGTCGACCCGTGCCCGGTCCGCGGGCGCAGCGTCGGCCAGCGCGCGTTCGCCGCCGAGCAGCACCCCGCGCAGCAGCCAGGTCTGCGCGTCGGCGAGCGTCTCCCGCCACACCCGTTCCGCCTCCTCGGCCGCCCGTCGTGCCGTGTGCTCCCGGTCCAGCAGCAGTCGGAGTTTGCGTTCCAGCAGGTCCGCCCCGCGCAGCGCCGTGGCGAGACTGCGCCGCAGCCGCAGGCGCCCGGCCCGTCCCGCCGGAACGCGACGTCCCCGCGGACTCATCGTGGCTCCTCCTGCGGCGGACGGCGGGCGTCGAGCAGGTCGGCCGGCAGCATGCCGAGCTGGCTGCGCGGCAGGGTGAGCAGCACCTCCCAGGCCCGCTCCAGGGAGTCGTCCAACGACCGGTCCTCGTCGGTGCCCTGCGCGAGGAACCGGCACCGGAAGGCCTCCTGCAGCTCCAGACACCGCAGATCGGCAGGGCCGAGCGCCGACCGGCCGATCAGGTCGGCGAGTTCCGCCAGCTGCCGGGACCGGGCCAGTGCGGCGATCAGCTGTGCGGCGACGGCCGGATGGTCCGCACGAGTACGTCCCTCTCCGGTTCCCTTGCGCATCAGACGCGAGAGGGAGGCCAGCGGATCCACCGGCGGATACGTGCCGACGGCATGGACGTCGGCGGACAGCACGATCTGGCCTTCCGTGATGTAGCCGGTGAGGTCGGGGACGGGATGGGTGATGTCGCCCGCCGGCATGGTGAGCACCGGCAGGATGGTCACCGAACCCGGTCGGCCCCTGATCCGGCCGCAGCGCTCGTAGAGGGAGGCGAGGTCGCTGTAGAGATAGCCGGGGTAGGCCCGCCGGGCCGGTATCTCGCCGCGCGCGGCGGACACCTCGCGCAGCGCCTCCGAGTAGGCGGTCATGTCGGTCATCACCACCAGGACGTGGCGGCCCTCCGTGAACGCCAGGTGTTCGGCGACGGTCAGGGCGAGCCGCGGGGTGAGCAGCCGTTCGATCACCGGATCGTCGGCGGTGTTGACGAACAGGACCAGTTCCCGTGCCGCGGAACGCGCGGCGAGCCCGTCACGGACGAACGTCGTGTCGGCGTGGGTGAGCCCCATGCCGGCGAAGACGACGGCGAACGGCTCACCGGCACACGTCGCCTGGGCCGCGATCTGCACCGCCAGTTCCAGGTGCGGCAGCCCGGCGGCCGAGAACACCGGGAGCTTCTGGCCGCGTACCAGCGTGGTCAGCACGTCCACGGCGCCCACACCGGTGAGCACGGGTTCATCGGGCGGTTCCCGGCGTACGGGGTTGATCGGCGCGCCGCCGACCGCCGCGTACGACGCGCCGAGCACCGGCGGACCGCCGTCGGCCGGTTCGCCCCGCCCGTTGCAGACCCGGCCCAGCCACCCGGCGCCCACCGGGATCCGCAGCGGCGTCCCCGAGAAGGCGACCCGGGTGCCGGTGCGGTTCATGCCGGCCGTGTCCTGAAGCACCTGCACCACCGCGAGGTCGCGGTCCACCTCCAGGACCAGCCCGTGCCGTCGTTCACCGGAGTCGAGGACGATCGTGGCGAACTCGTCCCAGCCCACCCCGCTCACGCCTTCGACGACCACGAGCGGACCGCGCAGTTCTCGTACGCCCGTGTACTCGATGCCCGGCAGACCGCTCATGCCGTCTCCTCCAGCCGGGCCAGCACGGTGTCGCGGGCAGCCGTCACCGGAGCGGTCTGAGCGGGGCCCGCCGTCTCACGCGCTCGCAACAGCGGGGTGAAGTCGACCGCCTCGACGTCATCCGCGGGGGTACCGGAGTCCACCAGCTCCACACAGCGGTCGAGCACGGTCAGCACGGCCTCCACCAGGGCCGTGGTCTTCTCGGGCGTGCTGTAGGCATCCGCCGGGGACAGCGCGTTCTGCTGGATCACGGCCTCGCGCAGCAGCCGTCCGGCGAGCACGCTGATCCGCTCCCGGGGCGGCAGGGCAGTGATGCCGACCAGTTCGACGAGGTCGGCCAGGCGGTCCGCCTCCGCCAGCTGCCGTGCCACGCGGCCCCGCCGCTCGGCCCAGGCGGGGTCCCCGGCCCGCGCGTGTGCGGTGGCGAGCATGGCGGCGTCCCGGGAGAAGGACTCCGACCAGGACACGGCCGGATAGTGCCGGGCGTAGGCGAGATCGCGGTCCAGGCTCCACAGGCACCGCACGAACCGCTCGGTGTGCGCGGTGACGGGCTCGGTGAGGTCGCCACCCGGCGGGGACACGGCACCGATCACCGTGACCGACCCGGTTCCGCCGCCCAGGGTGCGTACGGCCGCCGCCCGCTCGTAGAACGCGGCCAGTTGGGACGCGAGTCCCGCCGGGTAGCCCTCCTCGGCCGGGAGTTCGCCCATGCGGGAGGCCAACTCCCGCAGAGCCTCGGCCCACCGGGAGGTCGAGTCCGCGATCAGGACGACATCGAGGCCCATGTCGCGGAAGTACTCCGCGACCGTCGCGCCGGTGTGCACACTCGCCTCGCGGGCCATCATCGGCATGTTGGAGGTGTTTGCGATCGTCACCGTCCGCTCCGCCAGACGGCCCCCGGTGCGCGGATCGGTCAGCTCCGCCAGCTCCTCGATGACGTCCGCCATCTCGTTGCCGCGCTCGCCGCAGCCGACATACACGATCACGTCCGCGTCGCACCACTTGGCGATCTGCTGGAGCAGCATGGTCTTGCCGGTTCCGAAGCCGCCGGGGACAGCGACCGTGCTGCCGTGTGCCACAGGGAAGAGCAGGTCGACGGCCCGCTGCCCGGTGTTCAGAGGCGCGTCCGCCGGCAGTCGCCGCGCCACCGGTCGCGGCCTGCGCACCGGCCACGACTGAGCCGCGCGCACCTCCTGCCCGTCCACCACGGCGAGCACGGCCCGAGACGAGTACCTGCCCGCCGGCGCTATCCACGTGACCTCGCCCGACAGGGCCGGGGGCACCAGAAGGCGCAACGGGACACGCGCGCCGATCTCCCCGAGGACGTCACCAGGGCCGACCGGCGTCCCCTGGGGCGCCCGGGGCGTGAACGACCGAGCAGGCGCGTCCGGTTCACCGGTCACCGGCCCGCCTGGCGTGAGAAGGCCCCCGGCCGTGACGAGGTCTCCGGCGGCGGCCAGAGGCCGCAGCAGACCGTCGAACACACCACCGAGAAGATCCGGGGCCAACCGCACCGACAGCGGTCGTCCCTGGGGCTCGGCGGGGTGCCCGGGTGCCAGCCCGCCGGTGTACTCGTAGGCCTGGACATCGGCGGTGTCACCGTGAATGGCGACGACCTCGCCCGGAAGCCGGGCGGTGCCCAGGACGACGAGGTCGTGCATGGCGACCGTGGGAGGGCACGTGATCTCCACGAGGGGGCCGGCCACGCGGAGAACACGGGGGCGCTCCGCCGAGCCGGTTTCCGGAGCATCGCTCGCCGCCTGTGGCCCCGGGCCCGTGCCAGTGGGGTCCGGAGACGAGCCGTCGGGAGCGGTCACACCGGCCCCCACAGCGTTTCCGCCTGGACCCCCAACCGGTCCAGGGCGCGGTCCGCGAGGGTGTCCGCCGACCAGTCCAGCCGGCGCCCAGGCAGCTCGGCCGTCACCCCGCCCCCCGCGGCGGCCGTGACCCGCGCCTTCGGCCCCAGCGCCACGCGCGCCCCCTCCACCAGGCGCGAGGGTGGAGCCGTGGCGTCCGTCAGCGCCCGCCGCACGCCTGCGCGGACCTCCGCCCTGAGCGCTTCGTAGGCTTCGGCGCGGGCCGTCAGTTCCACGGCCCAGGCGTCCTGCGCCGCCCGCACCCGTTCCCGGTCCGCAGCGGCGGCACCATCGGCCTCGCCGAGTTCCCGGGCTCGCGCGAGCACCGCCCCGGCCTCGGCGCGAGCCGCGCACAGGGTCTCGGCCGCGTCGGCTCGCGCACGATCCCGCGTGGCGTCGGCCCAGGCCCGGGCCGTGCGCAGCAACTCCGCGCGGACGGGGGCCAACGCGTCCACGGGCGCGGTCATGAAGGCATCACCACCGTCAGCGGCCGGGCCGGGCTCGGCGCCGTCGCCGCGCTGCCCAGCACCTCGGCGGCATCGGCCGTGAGAATGACCAGGCCGACCGTGTCCGGCAGACCCAGCCAGACCCGGCGGATGGTGTCCGGATCCTCGGCGACGAGGACGTCGACCCCGGCCAGGGCCAGCCCGCACACGTCGACGCGGGCGCCGATGGCGGCCACGCTACCCATCGTCACGCCTTTCCGATCAGCAGGATCGCGACCACCAGCCCGTACACGGCGATGCCCTCCGCCAGGCCGACGATCACCATCGCCCGGCCGAACATCTCCGGACGTTCGCTCAGCGCGGCCAGCGCCGCGGCACCCGTGTAGGCGACGGCTATCGCGGCTCCGATCGACGCGCCGGCCACCGCGATGGCCGCGCCGATCAGAGCGGACCCGTTGACTCCGCCGGACGTGGTCGCCTGGGCCGAGGCCCGTGCGGGGTCCGCCAGTGCCGTGGCGAGGACGACCAGGGCGCCGCCCAGCAGAGCGAGGTTCGTGGCCAGGAGCCAGCGGAAGGCGTGCCGGGTCCGGCGTCTTCGCAGCAGCCGGACGGCGCCGAGCACCGCGACCAGAACCGGCAGGACGATCAGCCAGGTGAGCATGGGACCACCTTCACAGCGGGGTCGGCAGGTTCCGCGGGGGAACGTGCCAGGGACGGAACGGGCGGCCCTCGGCCCCGAAGAGGCGGGAGAAGAGCTCGTAGTACTCGAGCCGCAACGCCTGCACACCGGCCACCAGGGCCTCCAGCCCGAAGGAGAGCGCCGTGCCCACGACGAACAGCAGGGCCGCGCCCGCGACACCGGCGGCACCCCGCCCAGCCAGCGCCGCCGTACCGCGCCACACCAGGCCGGCGAGTGCGGCGTGGGTGAGGCCGAACGCCGCGAGCCGGGCGAACGAAAGGGTGTTGGTGCCGGTTCGCACGACGACGTCGAACATCCGCACCGCCGTCTCGGCGAGTCCCGCACCGCCGCCCGGCGTGGCCCGGAACAGGCCGAACGCCACCAGCGCCAGCCCCGCGACGGCCAGTGCGGCCCCGGTGACCGGCGCGGCCGGCAGGCGCAGGAGCAGGCCCGCGGCCGCCAGCGCAAGCCCCAGATAGAACAGCAGCCCGGCACAGCCGGAGGCCGAGTACAGCCCTGCGCCCCAGCCACCCTCACGCACGCGGTTCACCGCTCCGGCGGCATGGGCAGCGGCCAGCAGACAGGCACCGAAGACCACCGCGGCGGCCAGCAGACGGGCGGGATCGTCAAGCGGGTTCAGCCACAGCACCGGCAGCAGCCCGGTCGGTCCGAAGAACTCACCGTAGGCGGCCCCCGCGAGCATGGCGGCGACACCCGCGCCCGCCAGGAAGGCCCACAGCCGACTGAACCGCGCCACAGAGCGGGGACGTCGGAGGCGCAGCGCGAGCGCGCCGAGCACCAGCAGCGCTCCGTGCCCCACGTCACCGAACATGATCCCGAACATCGCCACATAGGCGAGGCCCGCCGGCCAGGAGGGATCGAGGTCCGCGTAGGCCGGTGTGCCATAGGTCGTCACGAGAGCGGTGAAGGAGGCGGTCCGGCCCGACCGCAGCAGTGTCGGGGGATCGGACCCGGGCGGGGAGGGCAGGGGCAGCAGCCCGCCGCCGGCCGCGGCCAGTCGCCGCGCCACATGGGGTACCTCGGCTGCCGGGCACCACCCGGCAAGCGCGGCCACCTCCCCACGCCGTACGGCGCCTTGCGCACGCTCCTCCAACTGGGCCTCGCCCGCCAACAGGGCGACCATCTCCCGCTGTTCGAGCAGGTCCAGATCGGGTGCCGCGGCGGCCAGCACGGCGCAGGCCGCGTTTTCCGGCTCGGCCGCCGTTCCACGTCCCCGCACCCTCTGCAGCCGCACCGCCGCCGCTCCGGGAGCGGCCTCCTCCACCCGGTCCAGCTCCACGCAGCCCTGCTCGGCGATCCGCACCAACGCGTCGCGCAGCCCCGCCTGCGGTACGACCACCGCCACGCGCCGCATGCGGACCGGTGTCATCGCCTCAGACCAGGGCATCGAACACCTCCCCGGGCCGTCCGCCGCGCGCCGCCGACTCCAGCGCCGCCCGCACCCGCCAGGCGTCCACCGACAGCAGCGCGACCGCACCGACGACCGCCCCCGGCCCGTACCGGCCCTCGCGCAGCATCGCCACGCCGTCGGCCTGCAGCGTCCGCCACCAGCGGGACTCGGCCCGCCACAGTTCCCCGGGCTCCTCGACGCCCGCCAGGACCCAACGGGCCGCAGCGGGCAGGCACTCCCCGAACTCCTGGTACGAGGCGGCGGCCGGCGCCCGCGCCCCGAGCAGCCGTGCCGCGTCACGTCGCGCGGGCTCCGGCAGCGAGCGTCGATGCACGAAACGTTCACGCGCTGTCAGCAGGACCGCGCGTCCTTGGGCCCAGCGGCGCGCGGACGGCACGGCGACGGCCGTGCGCCGAGCGGCGGCCATCCGCATGCCCGTGACGACGGCCCACGGGGTGTCGTCGCCCGGGTCACCCCAGGGCGAGGCGGTGAGCGCAGCGCGCAACTCGCCGAGCGTCCCGGCACGCGCCAGGCTCCGCCAGGCCGTCTCCAGCGCCCCGAGCCGGTACGGCTCCGGTGCCTGAGCGGGGCGCAGCAGGGCGACGACGTTGGCGATCTCGAATCCGGCGGCGAGCGGAACCAGCAGGCGGGCACCACCGGGCGGCAGCCAGCCGGCCAGCACCCGCACGTGCCACAGGAGGGTCGCGGCCACCGCCCGCTGTGCTTCGGGCAGACCCGCCGCCGCGCCCGCACGGCGGGCGTACGGCGTCGCGGCCAGGCGCTGCCGGGCGTCGTCGAGCGTCGGGCCCCGTGCGATCTCCCGTGCCCCCTCGACGCCCGGACACGTACTCACGAGGGCGCGCGCCCGCACCGCTGCGGCGACCCAACCGGCGCTCATGACTCTTCCCGCACCCTGCCCGTCAGTCGCAGTGCGTCTGCCACCGCGAGATCCACCAGAGGCGGTATGCGCTCCGCGGCCCGCTCGCGGATCGCCGAGGCCGTGCGGTCTCCTGCGGCACGTATCGCGTCCGCCTCCTGCCGGACCCCTCGCAGGAGGGGTTCCGCGGTTCGCCGACGCACCTGCGGCGCCTCATCCCGTGCGGCCGCCAGGAGACGTTGCGCTTCGCGTGCGGCGTCCTGCCGCATCGCTTCGGCCTCTTCCTCCGCGGCGGCCCGGATCCGCGCCGCCTGCTCCTGGACGTCCGTCACCAGCTCCAGTGCGGGCGCCAGTTCCGCCGCGCGCTCCGCCGCTCGATCTGCGGGCACGCCGATCGCGGACGCACCCGGCGTCCCGGCCGGACGGAACCGCTCCAGGAAGTCCCGCAGGCTCATCGGCGGCCTCCTGCCGGTCGGCTGCTTCTTCAGTTTCAGCGTTCTTGGCCGGCCTCGCACGGGATAGGGCCGTCACGCCGTTCGAACAGGGCCGTTCGGCTCTTGGCACGGGCCGGTGGAGCGAAAGACTGAAACACCAGCAACCCGAGGGAGTCCGGAGGCCGTCGTGAACACGCACGAGAACTTCTCCGCGGACGCACAGGCCCGGCGGGATGCGCCGTCCCGCCCCTGGAGCCCCGGCGAGGAGTTGCGGCAGGACATGCTGCTGCGCTATCTGGGCGCGGTGGCCGCCGCCGCGGCCGAGCATGCCGGTGTCGAGCAGCGGACCGCGTCGGCCCCGGCGGGCAGAGCCACTGCTCCACCGGCCCCCCCGTGGCCGGCCCGGCCCGAAACGGCGCCGCCCGTGGTACGGGAGGTGATGGACGTGCCCGCTGCCTCGGTGCGCGACGACCTTCCGTATCGCGACATCGCCCGTCTGCTGACGGGGGAGCGGGTGGGGGCGCTCCCGGTCGTGGATGCCGAGGACCACGTGGTCGGCGTCGTCTCGGAGTCGGATCTGCTGGCGAAAGTCGCCTTCGAGGCATTCGGTCACCGTCCCGGCCGGATCGGCCGGCTGCGCGATCGCCGCATGTACGGCAAGACACGGGGAGAGACGGCCGCCGATCTGATGACCAGCCCCGCGATCACCGTGCTGCCCGGTGCGACCGTTGCCGAGGCCGGCTGGCTTGCTGCCCTGTCCCGGCTGAAGCGGATGCCGGTGACCGATCGTGAGGGCCGTCTGGTGGGTGTGGTGCGGCGTGACGCGCTGCTTCAGGCGCTCATCAGGGACGACGCCGGCATCCGGACGGAGGTCGAGGCCCGGATCGGGGCTTGTTGCCCGCCCGGTGCCCGGGACGCCGTGGAGGTCGCCGTGCACGACGGCATCGTGGAGCTGAGCGGACAGATTCCGTCGGCCACGGTGGCCCGGCTGGTGGCGGAGGTCGAGCAGATCCCCGATGTGGTCGCGGTGAAGAACCTGATCACCGGCGCCTGAGAAGTACGGACGTGCCGGCTCCGGCATTCTGTGCACTTCTCGTCGCCGAGAGGACCTCGACCAGGTCGCCCGGCTGGGGCAGGCCGGGGAGGTGCCGCACGGCAAAGGGTCGGTCGGTCCCGGATGGGGCCGTCCGGCCCTGAGCGCGCAGGCCCCGCAGGCGCCAGTCTGGTGGCGGAACCCCTGACCCGGGAGGCGGAGACCATGCTCCGAACCATCACGGTAGGTGTCGACGACTCGCCCGAGAGCCGGGCCGCGGCCGAGTGGGCGGCCCGGGAAGCGCTGCTGCGTGGCCTCCCCCTGAAGATCATGCACGTGCAGGAGCCGACGCCCAGGTACGTGGCCCGGACGCCGCTGCTGAACCTCGACGACTACCGGCGCTGGGCCGAGCAGTTCACCCACGAGTGCGCGGACGGCATCCGGCTGCGCCACCCGGGCATCGAGGTGATCACCGAGCAGCTCACGGGTACGGTGGCCGACATCCTGTGCGAGGCGGCGGGTTTCGCCGACCTGCTGGTGCTGGGCTCGCGGGGCCTCGGCGGCCTCGGCGGCTTCATGGTCGGCTCCGTGAGCCTGGCCGTCGTTGCCCGAGCCGAGCGTCCGGTGGTGCTGGTGCGGCCGGGGGAGCAGGCCGCGGACGAGCACCGCATGGATCCGGCGGGGGTACCGTCCGCCGCGGCACCCTTCCGGCCGGTCGTGCTCGGCCTCGACCTCGATCACCCGGACGACACGCTGCTGGAGTTCGCGTTCGACGCCGCCGCACGTCGTAAGGCCGCCCTGCGCGCGGTCCACGCCTGGCCGGAGCCGCCGACCTCCTTCTACCGATTCGCCGGCGACGCCGAACTCTACGACTCGCTCGAGCGCGCTCAGACCGTTCTCCTGGGCAAGGTACTGCGTCCCTGGCGGCACAAGTTCCCGGACGTGGAGGTCCTCGAGGTGAGCCGGTGCGGAAGCGCACCACAGATCCTCCTCGACGCCTCCCGTGACGCCTCCCTGGTGGTCGTCGGCCGACGCATCCGCACCGGCTCCTTCGGCGCCCACATCGGCCACGTCACGCACTCCGCCCTGCACCACGTCGCCGTCCCCGTCGCGGTCGTCGCGCACAGCTGACAGGACATCCGAGGAGAAGAGCCATGAGTGCATCGGACGCACATGTCTTCGGCGAGCCCCTGGACCACCCGGTGGTCGTCGGCGTCGACGGCTCCGAGCCGAGCTTGCGGGCCGTCGACTGGGCTGCCGACGAGGCCGCCCTGCACGAGGCGTCGCTGCGGCTGGTGTACGCCTCGCTCTGGGAGCGTTACGAGGGCACTTCCGTGGCCTCCGACCTCGGCAAGCCGTCCGAGGAAGTGCTGGCCGAGGACATCATCGGAGCCGCGGAGCGGCGCGCTCGCCTTCGGCAGCCGGGCGTGAAGGTCACCACCGAGATACTGCCCGAGGAACCGGAGTACGGCCTGATACGGGAGAGCCGCAGCGCTCTCGCCATGGTGCTGGGCTGCCGAGGCCGCAGCGGCGTCACCGAGGCACTCCTCGGCTCGGTCAGCGTCGCCGTGGCGGGGCACGCGCACTGCCCGGTGATCGTGCTGCGCGGAAGCCACGACAACCAGGTGTGCCCCGGGGCACGCGGCCGCATCGCCCTGGGGGTGGGTGACGAGCCGGCGGACTCCGCCTCCGTACGGTTCGCGGTCGGGGAGGCCCTGCTGCGCGGGGTCCCGTTGGAGGCCGTCCGGGCCTGGCGCCGACCCCTGCACGAGCCTCGTGTGCACCCCCTCCTCGTCGGTGAGCCCGCCCACCTGCGGGAGCAGCAGGCCGCGGAACTGGTGGAGGAGGCGCTGCGGGACGTCCCGAACGCCCTGCAGGTGCAGCGGCGTACGGTCGAGGCCTACGCCCGTGACGCCCTGCTCGCCGTCTCCCGTGAGGCGGACCTGCTCGTGGTCGGGGCCCGGCGCCGCCAGGGCCACTTCGGACTTCAGCTGGGTCGCGTCGCCCACGGCGTGCTCCACCACGCGGCCTGCCCCGTGGCCGTCGTACCCGAGCCCGCACCGACCTGACGGTCAGCGCCTCGACGGCCGAGCTCCATGGAGCCGAGCTCGTCGATGCGGAGCAGGTCGGCGCGGCCGTGCGCGGCCGGAGCGGGGCTGGAGGCCAGGGCGGACGGCACCGCCGGATCCCGGGGAGTGCCCCGGGCGGGCGGCGGGGAGTTCACGGCGGGCGGGCGCGCTGTCTTCAGGACGGTGACGGCGGGGGTGACGGCGGGGACGCACCTGCGCGGGCACCCGCACGCCGACGATCGGACCGAGCAACTGCGGTTCGTCGGTGCACCTCGCACCGAGGGTCGTTCTGCCCGGTCACCGGGGACGAGGGCGTGGTGTCGGTGCCACGGGCCGGTCAGCCCGTCCTCGGGCCCCACTGCCGTCCGACCAGATCCCACTCCTGATCCCAGTGCGCCATGCGGCGCCGGTCGAGCCGCGCCCGTGCCACGGCGCCCGCACCGAGGACCGGGGCTGCCACGGCGAGAGCGGCCGCGACGCCGAAGAGGGCGGCCTCGACATGGCCCTCGTTGCGGCCCGTCGGCGGCGAGAGCATGAGCCGGCCCCGGTCGTCCTGCCAGACCGTCACCACGGCTCCGGCCTTCATACCCTCGTCGACGAGTGTGCGCGCGCTCCGGGAGGTCCCGTCCGGAGCCGTCCAGCGCACCGGCGCCTGAACACGGCCGTTCGTGGACCAGTCGCCAGTGATGTCGTGCGGGGCGTCCGCGATCAGGACCGCTCGAACGGGATGGCGGTGGGCGCGCTGTACCGCGAACGCGTGCTCGGCGCTGCGAACCGTCACCAGCCCGGCCGTCGCACCACCGATCACCACGAGCACCCACACGGCCAGGACGATCCAGGCCTCGACGACGTCCTCGTGCCGGCGCAGCGGATTGCTCCGCCACCGCCACAACCGCTCGGTGTTGCTCATGACGGACACCTCCACCTCGTCCTGCCTCCTTCGAGGGTGACGCCGGCAGATCCCCGCCCACAGGGGCCAAGGGGCCCCGCCGGCAGGCCGCCTGGGCCCTGCGCCGTCGTCGTACGGGGCGCATCGTCGCCCTGACGGACGCCGGACGGCCCAGTCCCTGCACGGTCCCCGATGGCGTGCGCGGTGTGGACGGTGGATGCGGACGTCACGGGCGGCCCATGAGCGCAGGGGTTCGCTTCGCCCGGCCATCGGTCCGCTCGCCTCCGTGACGGCGGTCGCGATGCCATTCCCGGCCGAGAACGGCTACCGTGACATGTGACCCCGAAGGTCAGCACGCGCTGGAGGGGACATGGTGGGACACAGCCCAGAAGAGCCCCGTGTACGACTGCCGCAGCTCAGGCTCGACGAACTGCTCGACGAGCTGCAGGCCCGGATCAACGCGGCCCGCGGCACGCAGGAACGTGTGCACAGCCTGCTGGAGGCGGTACTCTCCGTCGGTCGTGAACTGGATCTCGAACAAGCACTGCATTCCATCGCGGAAGCGGCCGCCGCCCTGGTCGACGCCGAATACGCCGCTCTCGGTGTCATCGGCCCCGACGGCAGGTCCCTGTCGGCCTTCTACACCGTCGGCGTGACCGAGGAGCAGATCGCCGAGATCGGCCATTACCCGGAGGGCCACGGCATCCTCGGCGAAGTGATCCGGCACCCGGAGCCGCTCCGGATGGAGAAGATCTCCCAGCACCCGGCCTCGTACGGTTTTCCGGCCCATCATCCGCCGATGAACAGCTTCCTGGGCGTGCCGATCCGGATCCGCGACCAGGTCTTCGGCAACCTGTACCTGACCGAGAAACGGGGCGGGGTGCAGTTCGACGAGGAGGACGAGGCCGTGTTGTCGACGCTGGCCGTGGCGGCCGGCGTGGCCATCGACAACGCGCGACTCTACGAGGAGTCCCGGCTGCGCGAGCGCTGGCTGCTGGCGAACGCCGAGATCAGCCACAGCCTGATGTCCGCCAGCGCACCGGCCGAGGCTCTCAGACTGATCGCCGAACGGGCCCGCGAGATCACGGGGTCCGCCCTGGCAGCGGTGGCGAGGCCGATGGAGGGCACCGGGTCCCTCAGCGTGGAGATCGCCGTCGGCATGGACGCGGACGCGCACCGCGGATTGGTGCTGCCCCTGTCCGGGACGCTGATGGGCCGCGCCTTCTCGGGTGCCGCCCCGGTGGCCAGCGAGGACGTGGACCACGACGAGCGGGTCTCTCCCGAGCCGCCGCGCTTCCAGGGACTGGGCCCTGCCGTGGCCGTCCCCATCGGCACCGGCGCAGGCGGCGTCCGGGGCGTGGTCCTGGTGGCTCGCGAGACCGGTCGGCCGGTGTTCTCGGCCACCGAGACGGAGACGCTGAGAGGCTTCGCCGCGCAGGCCGCGATCGCGATGGAACTGGCCGAGCGCCGCAAGGACGCCGAGCAGATCGCCGTCCTCCGGGACCGGGAGCGAATCGCCCGGGACCTGCACGACCTGGCCATCCAGAGGCTCTTCGCCACGGGCATGACGCTGCAGAGCGCAGGCCGGTTCATCGAGCACCCGCAGGCCGCGGAGCGGGTCTTGCGGGCCGTGGACGACCTGGACGAGACCATCAAGATCATCAGGTCGGCCATCTTCGGACTGCGGGTCCGCACGGGCGGGGCCGACGACGGACTGCGGGCCCGGACGGTACGCATGGTGGGCGAGGAGACCCCGGTGCTGGGTTTCGCGCCCAGCGTACGCATGGAGGGCCTGGTCGACACCGACGTGCCGTGCGAGATCGCCGACCACGTGGTGGCCGTTCTGTCCGAGGCCCTCACCAACATCGCCCGGCACGCCCGCGCCGACCGGGCCCGGGTCGTCCTGACGACCGACGGCCACGAGGTCTCCTTGACCGTCTCCGACAACGGCGTGGGCATTCCACCCGACGGTCGGCGCAGCGGGCTGCGCAACATGGCCGAGCGGGCGGAGCAGCTGGGAGGGCGTCTCGACGTGTCCAGCCACGACGGGAGCGGTACCACCCTGCGCTGGCGGGTGCCCCTGGGGCCTGTCTGACCATTCCCGTCTGCGGCACGACGCCGTGCGCGCTCCCCCACTGCCTCAAGGGTGTGGGAGGTGCCCCCACGCGCCGCACCGGCCCCCGGACCCGAGTACGTCCGGTCCGGGGGCCGGCACGCCGTGAGCACGGACCTGACGCCGCGCGGCCGCCCTTCGGGCAACGACGCGAAGGGTCGGACAGGCCCTCGTCGTCGCATAGGCGGTGGAACACGGCCCTGGCGGTGCCAGGTCGAGGCTGACCCTGTTCAGGGCCGCGACGGGCCGGACGGACCAAGGGCCCTTGGGACGGACCGTTCGGCCCATGCCCCGCACGCCTCGTCGGCGCAGCCTGTACTTGTCGTGGAACGGCATCCAGACCTGGAGGACGCCATGAACGGCACTCCCACCGTCGTGAAGGACGTGATGACCCGCAAGGTCGTGGCCCTGCGCACAGGGGCGGCGTTCAAGGACATCGTGCGAACTATGCAGGAGTGGCGGGTCAGCGCCCTCCCCGTCCTGGACGACGGTGGACGTGTGGTCGGCGTGGTCTCCGAGGCCGACCTGCTGTCGAAGGAGGAGTACGCCGAGGGCGACCTGGTCCGGCACGGGCAGGGTCGGCGGCTCGCCGACGTCTGCAAGGCGGACGCGGTGACCGCCGGGGAGCTGATGACCACTCCCGCGGTCACCGTGGCGCCCGGCGCGACTCTCGCCCACGCCGCGCGCGTCATGGCTCGCACCCGGGTCAAGCGGTTGCCGGTCGTCGACCGCCACGGGGCCCTGGAGGGCATCGTCAGCCGGTACGACCTGCTGAAGGTCTTCCTGCGCGATGACGCGGACATCGCCGAGGACGTCCGTCGCGAGGTCGTCGTACGGCTCTTCGGCGCGTACGCCGAGGGCGTCCGGGTCGACGTGCACGACGGAGTGGTCACGCTCTCCGGCCGGATCCATGAAACGGCTCTGACTCCGCTCGCCACCCATCTCACGCGCACCGTGGCCGGTGTGGTGGACGTGCACTGCGCGCTGACCGGCCCGCGCCGCCACCCGGATCTCGACCCGGACCTGCCGGATCCGCGGTGGTCGGCCTCCGCCTGACGACAGCGGGTGCCGCGCGCGGGACCCCGCCCTCCGGGCGGACGACGCCACTTTCGAAACACGCCCTAGGTGCTTGCCCTCCTCGGCGAAGTCCCGCTCGGGTGTGGTGACACAGGCTCGGGTGTGGTGACACGGGCGACGGGCTCGGTCTTCGTCGCCCGGTGCGCTCGGACGCGGGCGGCGTCCGCCGTGCTCACACGAAGCGGTCGAGCCTCCGCCCGGCAGCGGCGGCAACGTCGACGGGCGTGGGCGCCGCCGGGGGTGCGCAGGTGTCGGGGCTTCCTGGGTCTGAGGCGGTTTCGTCCGGATCAGCCGCTGGATCAGCCGCTCGTCGTGGGCCGCCGGCCCGGTCGCGGCGTCCGGTTCGGACATATGGCGGCTCGATCCGCGCCCGAGATGCAGCGCCACCTCCGAGCTGCACCGCTCGACAGTGTTGCGTTGCTCGGCCCCTCACCGTGTCGCGCGGTCACTCCAGGCCCCCGCTGCCGTACGGGGCGTACAGGTCGAGCAGCCGGATGCGCGAGGCGTGCAGCCGCTGCGCGACCACTCGTCCCACCCACACCGCGACGGCCCGGCCGAACTCGGCATCCTTGGCGCACATCGCCCGCACCTCCTCCGCGTCGAACTCCCAGGCCCGTACCGGGCTCATCGCCTCGGCACCGAGGTGCCAGACACAGGGCGGGAAGTGCCAGGACCAGCCGACCAGTTCGCCGTGGCCGAGGGTCTCGATGACGGCGGGACGGCGGCCGGGCACGTGCAGGTCGAGGGCGACGGTGCCGGTGCGCACGATCCAGAAACGGTCGGCGCGCCGCCCCTCCTCGAACAGGCGGCTGCCGGCGTCGAAGGAGACCTCCCGGGCGAGGCGCATCAGCCGTTCGCGGTGCACGGGCTCGAGAGCGGTGGTCACGGTGGTGGCGGAGGTCATCGACCCGCTCCCTTCATGGGCTGCTGATCCCAGCGTGCGCGCCTTCGTGCTCCCGCGCCACGGGTCGTCCGGCCCCGGCAGGGGCTCTTCGTGACGCGTCCGACCAGGCTGTCCTCGTACCAGGGAACGTCTGGCGCAGGGCCTCAGCAGCACACGCGGCCGGTGGTGCGGCCAGGGCACGACTGGGCGGGAAGGACCACCCGCTTCTCGCGGATCCGGATTGCGCGGTGCGCGGCTGCCGGCCGCTTCCCCGCGTCTCCAACGGGTCCTTCCCGCCACCACCAGCACACCACCGGGACCGTCGGCGCACCAGGGCCGTTCGGCCCTGATGCGGCGCCGAACCGAGGACGCCCCGGTCGTCCCGGCCGCATCGGACGACACGCACGAGCGGGTCGTCACGCGGCATCACGCGAACGCGTGCGGCCTGCGCATGCTGGGTGTGAGGGGAAGAACGTCGAGGGACACATCGCCGGGAGGGACCGGGCCGAACAGGCGGGGTCACCATCTTCCGCAGCGTCGCTGGGGCCGGGCACTCCACGATCCCTCATGGGGAGACCCGGCAGAGACTCGGCCGATGGGCCGTGGTCGTGCCCGGTCACAAGCGCTCGCCGGATCGCCGGGCCCGGCACGGACGGGTGGCTGCACCGTCGCTCGGGGAGCGACATGTCAGGACGTGGGGACGGGCACCTCCACGGCCTTGTCGACAAGGAGTTCGGCGCCGGTCGCGGCCAGGACGTCCTGCACGGTGACGCCCGGAGCGGTTTCCACCAGTCGCAGACCCTCCGCGGCTACGTCGATGACGGCCAGGTCGGTGATGACCCGGTCGACGACACGGCGACCCGTGGCGGGAAGACTCAGCTCCTCCACGATCTTCGGGCTGCCGTCCTTGGCGACATGCTCCATCACGACCACCAGCCGACGGGCGCCGTGGACCAGGTCCATCGCGCCGCCCATGCCCTTGACCACCTTGCCGGGAATCATCCAGTTCGCCAGGTCGCCGTGGGCCGACACCTGCATGGCGCCGAGTACGGAGACGTCGATCCGGCCGGCCCGGACCATGCCGAAGGAAAGGGCCGAGTCGAAGTACGACGTCCCAGGGATGGTGGTCACCGTCTCCTTGCCCGCGTTGATCAGGTCGGGGTGCTCGTCACCGTCGTACGGATAGGGGCCGACTCCCAGAATGCCGTTCTCGGAGTGCAGCACCACGTGCACTTCGTCCGGCAGGTGGTTGGGTATCAGGGTCGGCAGTCCGATGCCCAGGTTGACGTACTGGCCGTCGCGCAACTCCCTGGCGGCGCGGGCGGCGAGCTGGTCGCGGTCGAGCGGCACGGTCACTTCTCCTCGGAGTCGGTCGGCGAGACGGCCGCTTCGGCGCCGGCAGGCGCCGGGCGGACGGTGCGGCGCTCGATGCGCTTGGTCAGCGAGCCGTCGGCGGGGACCACCCGGTCCACGTACACGCCCGGCAGATGGACGGCGTCAGGCGGCAGTTCGCCGGCCTCGACGATCTGTTCGGCCTCCACCACGGTCACACGCCCAGCCATCGCGCACAGCGGGTTGAAGTTGCGCGCCGCCGCGTGGAAGAGGCAGTTGCCGTGCCGGTCGGCTACCGCGGCCCGCACCAGGGCGAAGTCGGCCGTGATGGCTTCCTCCAGCAGGTAGCGACGGCCTCCGAACTCCCGTGTCTCCTTGGGCGGGGAGGCCACCGCCACACCGCCGTCGGCAGTGTGGCGCCAGGGCAGGCCGCCCTCCTCGACCTGGGTGCCCATTCCCGCCGGGGTGTAGAACGCGGGAATGCCGGTGCCGCCGGCCCGCAGCCGCTCGGCGAGCGTGCCCTGCGGTGTCAGTTCCACCTCGAGTTCGCCGGCCAGGTACTGGCGCGCGAACTCCTTGTTCTCGCCCACGTAGGAAGAGGTCATCCGGGTGATCCGGCCCGCCCGCAGCAGCAGTCCGAGCCCCCAGTCGTCCACACCGCAGTTGTTGGACACGACCCGCAGGCCGGACGCGCTCGTCCCGGCCAGTGCGGCGATCAGCGTCGAGGGGATGCCGCACAGGCCGAACCCGCCGACCGCGAGTGTCGCACCGTCAGGGATGTCCGCCACTGCCTGCGCGGCCGCGGCCATCACTTTGTCCATGCCGTTTCCTTCTCCAGGGGGTCCGTCCGTGCGCCGGTCCGGCCTGCCCACAACGCGACCAAGGCCGGCTCTTTCTCACCCTTGCCTGTACCGGCAATCGCAGACCATGTGTGCTCATGCCATGACTCGGGCTCAAAGAGCAGTGATTGACAACATGCCGTCCGTCGTACGGCGCTCCTAGGGTTCCGGCCACCACGCACTGCGCTCCCGTCGTCGCGTACCCGGTCACCGTCACGGACAAGGCCGGTGGAACCGGGCGGCGGGCGCACGACACACCGTCAGGAGCCGATCGTCATGCGTCCCAGCCTCACGGACACGTTCAGAAGCAGATCCGTACGCGCACTCACCCTGATCGCGGTCGGCGCCCTGGTCGCGGGCTGCTCCTCGGCCGGCACAGCCGGGACCGCCTCCGCCGGCTCGGGTGGCAAGGCCGCCCCGGTGAAAGTCGGGCTGGTCTACTCCCGCAGCGGGCTCCTCGCCGCCTACGGCAAGCAGTACGAGGAAGGGTTCAAGGCGGGCCTCGCCTACGCGACGCACGGGACGGACAAGGCCGGCGGCCACCCGATCCAGGTGACCGAACAGGACGACGCGGGGGACCCGGCGAAGGCTGTCGCCGCGGCCAAGACCCTTGTGGGCAAGGGCTACAAGATCCTCGCCGGTACCACCGACTCCGGTGTTGCCCTGCAGATGGCGCCGCTGGCCGCGCAGAACAAGGTGCTGTACGTCAGCGGTCCGGCCGCCACCGACGCGGTCACCGGCGTGAACGCCTACACCTTCCGCTCGGGCCGGCAGTCCTACCAGGACATCCTCACCGCCGGCACCCTGCTCGGCGACGCCAAGGGCAAGAAGGTCACCGTGCTCGCCCAGAACTCCGCGTTCGGACAGGCCAACGTGGCCGCGGTGAAGGCCGTCCTCGGCAAGAAGGGCGCGCACGTCGGCTCCGTACTCGCCCCGCCCAGCGCCACCGACCTCACACCGTTCGCCCGCCAGACCCGGGCCGGCAAGCCGGACCTCGTGTTCGTCGCCTGGGCGGGCACCACCGCCCCTGCCCTGTGGACCGCGCTGAACCAGCAGGGCGTACTGGACGCGAGCAAGGTCGTCACCGGACTCGCGGGCACCGCCTCGTACCCGATCTTCGGTACGGCAGGCTCCAAGGTCGCCTTCCTCGCCCACTACTTCCCGGGCGCCGGGGGCGGCAACCCCGTGGAGAAGGCCATGCTCGACGGCATCACCAAGGCCGGCGGCACCCCCGACCTGTTCAGCCCCGACGGCTTCACCGCCGCCCAGATGATCGTGCACGCGATCGAGTCCGGCAGTGCGACCGACACGGACGCCATGGTCAAGGCGCTTCAGGGCTGGACCTTCGACGGGCCGAAGGGCAAGGAGCAGATCCGCGCGACGGACCACGCCCTGCTGCAGCCGATGTTCACGGCCCGGCTCAAGGGCAGCGGCAAGGCCGCCCGCCCGGAGCTGATCGACAGCATCCCGATGGCAGAGGCCGCACCACCGGCCACCAAGACGACGGGCTGAGCAGATGTCCTCCTCGAACACGACGTCACCGAGCGCCGCGGGGGCTCCGGGCGCCGGGGAGGCCCGTACCTCCCCGGCGCCGGTGCTCAGGCTGCGTGACATCGGCTGGACGGTGGGCGGCGCGACCATCGTCGACTCCGTGTCCTTCGACGTCCGCGAAGGCGAGTTCCTGGCCTTCATCGGCCCCAACGGCGCGGGAAAGACCTCCCTGTTCAATCTGGTCAGCGGGCTCAGCCCGGTCTCCCGGGGCACCATCGAACTGGACGGCCGCGACGTCACCGCGGAGGCCGCCTACGCCCGGGCCCGGCGCGGCCTCGGGCGTACCTTCCAGACCTCCAGCCTGTGGCCGGGCATGACGGTCGCCGACCACGTGGGACTGGCGGCCCAGGCCGCCGGCGGAGGTTCCTACCGGGTCTGGCGGCGCGCCGACACCTACCCGGAGCAGGTCGACCGGGTGCTGGCGCGCACGCAGCTCGCGCACCGTGCCGACACTTGCGCCGATGCCCTCTCGCACGGCGAGAAACGCAAGCTCGAACTCGCGGTCCTGCTCGTCGGCGAGCCGCGGCTGATGCTGCTGGACGAGCCGATGGCAGGCGTGAGCGCCGAGGAGGTGCCCGCGCTGACCGAGCTCATCCGGTCGCTGCACAAGGAGGAGGGGCGCACCGTGCTCATGGTCGAGCACCACATGGACGTTCTGCTGGACCTGGCCGACCGGCTGGCCGTGATGCACCACGGCACGCTGCTGGCGCTGGACACTCCGGAAGCGGTGATGGCCGACGCCACCGTGCAACAGGCCTACCTGGGGGAGGAGCTGTGACCCCCGGGCCCGCGCCCCTGCTCACCGTGCGCGATCTGCGTGTCGTGATCGCAGGCAAGCACATTCTGCACGGCGTCGACCTGGAGGTGGCCGCCTCCGGCACCACCGCGCTGCTGGGCCGCAACGGCGCCGGCAAGACGACCACCGTACGCGGCATCCTCGGGCTGGTCCCGCGCACCGGCAGCGTGCTGCTGGCGGGCGAGGAGACGGTCCGCCTGGCCACCCACGCCCTGGTGCGCAGAGGCATCGGCTACGCTCCCGAGGACCGCGGCGTGTTCGCCGCCCTCTCCGTGGCCGAGAACCTCCGCCTCGCGGAGCGGCCCGGCGCCGGTGAACCGACCTACGACCTGGTGTACGAGCTGTTCCCGGAACTGCTGCGACGCGCCCGGCAGGCCGCGGGCACCCTGTCCGGTGGCCAGCAGCAGATGGTCGCCGTCGCCCGGACCCTGCTCAACGGCAACCGGCTGATCATCGCCGACGAGCCCACCAAGGGCCTGGCGCCCAAGGTGGTCAGCGAGGTCGCCCAGGTGCTGGAGCGGGCCGCCGAGGCGGTGCCGGTGCTGCTCGTGGAGCAGAACCTCGCCGTGGTGCGCCGTCTCGCCCGCCACTGCGTCGTCCTCGCCGACGGCCGTACCGCGCACCGGGGCCCGGCCGCCGACCTGCTCGCGAACGCCGAGGCGGCCCGTCGGCTGCTGGGGGTCGGCGGCGTCGCCCACGGCACCGCAAAGGGGCCGGCCGGCCCGTCCATCCGCACCGCGGCGCGCCCCGCCGCCCGTACCACGGAGGCAGACGTCTGATGTCCACCGTCGTGCTGCTCACCTGCACCGGGCTCGGCCTGGGCGCCCTGTACTTCCTGATCGCCTCCGGCCTGTCCCTGATCTTCGGCCTGATGGACGTGCTCAACTTCGCCCACGGAGCCCTGCTCTCCGTCGGCGCCTACGGCACCTGGTGGGCCGCCTCGGGCCATCTGCCCGGGGCCGGCTCCGGCGGCGCCGGCTTCGCCCTCGCCGTCGTCTTCGGCACCGCGGTGGGCACCGTCGCCGCCGTACTCCTCGAACTCGCCGTGATCCGCCCGCTCTACAGCCGCCCCCGTGAGCAGATCCTCGCCACGGTCGGTGTGGGCCTGGCCGTCCCGGCCCTGCTGTCCGCGATCTGGGGATCCGACGCGCGGCCCTTCCCCGGGCCGAGGGCACTGTCCGGCACCTTCGCCCTGCTGGGCGCCGAAGTGCCGCTCAACCGCCTGGTGCTGATCGGCGCCGCGCTCGTGGTGCTGACCGCGCTCAAGCTGTTCCTCGGCCGCACCCGGCACGGACTTGTCGTCCGCGCCGGGGTGGAGGACCGGGCGATGGTCACCGCGCTCGGCATCGACGTGCGCAAGGCCTTCACCCTGGTCTTCGCCATCGGGGGCGCGGCTGCGGCCCTCGGCGGCGCCCTCGGTGGTCTCTACTTCGGCTCCGTGGACCCCGAACAGGGCACCTCGCTGCTCATCTTCGCCTTCGTGGTCGTCGTGACGGGCGGCATGGGCTCGCTCACCGGCGCCGCCCTTGCCTCGATCGCCGTGGGCCTCGTCCAGCAGTTCGCCAACTACTACACCACCGCCGGGCTCGGCGACCTCGCCGTCGTCGTCCTGCTCGCCGCCCTGCTGCTCGTCCGGCCGCGGGGGCTCACCGGGAGGCTCGCATGACCACCGCCACCCAGCCGCGCGGCCGGGCCCGCACGGCGGACCACCCCGTCGCGACCCGCTCCGAACGGCTGCGGCGCGCCACCCGCTGGTGGCCCGCCCCGCTGCTCGTCGTGCTCTTCACCCTGCCCTACAGCGCGCTGCCGCTGCCGGGTCTTCTGGACGGCCCCATCGGCAGCCCCGGAAACCTCCAACTGCTGGCTCTGTGTCTGGTGTTCGGTGCCCTTGCCACCGGCTACGACCTGCTGCTCGGCCGCACCGGACTGCTGTCCTTCGGGCACGCTCTCTACTTCGCCGCGGGCATGTACGTCACCAACACCGTCATGCTGGAGACCGGCCTGCCGCTCGCGGTGTCCGCACTGCTCGGCCTGCTCGCGGGCGTGGCGCTGTCCGCCCTGCTGGGCGCGGTCGGCCTGCGGGTCAGCGGCATCGGGTTCTCCATGGTGACCCTGGCCTTCGCACAGGCCGGGTCGATCCTCGTGCAGCGCGACCCCGGCGGCGTCACCGGCGGTGAGGAGGGCAGAGCCGCGCCCGCGGACCGGCTGCCCGCCTCTCTGGTCGGCATCGAGCACACCGCCAACCTGTACTGGATCGCCCTGGCCTATCTCGTCCTGGTCCTGGTCGTCGTGCAGTGGACGGTCCGCTCGCCCATCGGCCGGGTCTGGGAGGGCATCAAGGAGAACGAACGCCGCGTGGAAGTGCTGGGGCTGCGCCCGTACGGCTTCAAACTGGCCGCCTTCGTCCTGGCCGGCACCCTGGCCGCGCTGGGCGGCATCGTGTACCTGCTGCTGACCGGCGGTGCCACCCCGCAGACGACCACCTCCGACTTCACCCTTTCCCTGCTGGTGATGGTGGTGCTGGGCGGGTCGGGCACCCGGTGGGGCCCCCTGGTCGGCGGCGTCGTCTACACCTGGGCCGACCACCGGCTCGGCGACCTGGCCGGCTCGGGCGCGGTCGCCGGCCTGCCCTCCCTGCTGCGTGTGCCGCTCTCGCAGCCGCTGTTCCTGCTCGGCGCCCTGTTCGTCGCAGTGATATACCTGCTGCCCGGCGGCGTGGCGCGGCTGCCGGCCCGGCTGCGTGCCGCCCGTACGTCCCGCGCCGCAGGCGACCGCGAGGAGGTCATTCAGCCGTGAGCCGCACGCCGCGAAACGATACGACACCGGCCCGTCAGGACGTGGGTGTCCCTCCGTACGAGGAGCTTCATGTACCGGTCCCGGGCGGCACGTTGGCCGTGCTGCGCTGGCCGGCCGACGACCCGGGTGCGCCGGTGGTACTGGCGCTGCACGGCATCACCGCCAACGGCCTGAGCTGGGCGCGTGTCGCCCACCACCTGGCCGGCCGGGTCACCCTGGTGGCCCCCGACCTGCGGGGCCGGGGCCGCAGCGGGTGCGTGCCGGGCCCCTACGGCATCGCCGTCCACGCCGACGACATGGCCGCCGTGGTGGACACCCTGGGGGTGGACCGGGTGGTGCTGACCGGTCACTCGATGGGGGCCTTCACCGCGGCCCTGACCGCGGTGCGCCACCCGCACCTGCCGTCGGCCCTGGTGCTGGTGGACGGCGGTGTGGGCTTCCCCGTTCCAACCGGCCTTGACCCCGACGAGCTGATCACCTCGGTGATCGGCCCGGCCATGCGGCGGCTGTCGATGACGTTCCCGGACCGGGCGGCCTACCGGGCGTTCTGGCAGCGGCATCCGGCCTTCGCGGACTCCTGGTCGGCGTGGGTGGACGCCTACATCCAGCGCGATCTGGTGGGGGAGGAGCCCGAACTGCGCTCCTCCTGCAGTCTCGAGGCGGTGCGCACCGACGGCGTGGACCAACTCGGTGCGGAGGTGTCGGGCGCGGTGCACCGGCTGCCCCGTCCGGCCGTACTGCTGTGGGCGGAACGCGGTCTGATGGACGAGCCGCAGGGCCTGTACGACGAGCAGCGACTCGCGGCGGCCGGCCTCGACCCCCAACTGGTGCGCACCCGGCTCGTACCCGGCACCAACCACTACACGATCCTCATCGGCGACGAGGGGGCCCGGGTCGTGGCACAGCACCTGCTGGCGGCGGCCGGCGCGGCAGACCCCGGAGGACCGGGCGGTACGCGGTCACGGTGACCACGCCGGTTTCCGCTCCGCACCGGACGTGCCGGGGCAACCGTGCGGATGTCCGGCCGGCCCTCACGCGCCCGACAGCAGGTGCAGACGCAGGGCGAGCTGGAGTTCCAGGGCCTGTTCGGGGGTGTTCCATTCAGGGCCGAGCAGCGCCTGGATGCGGTCCAGCCGCTGCACCACGGTGTTCACATGGACGTGCAGCTCCTCCTTCGCCCGGGTCAGGCTTCCGCCACAGCCGAAGTAGGCGCTCAGGGTGCGGACCAGTTGGGTGCCGCGCTGGGCGTCGTACTCCAGCAGCGGCCCCAGAGCGGCGGTGACGAAGCCGTCCACGTCGTGGTGGTCGCCCAGCAGCACGCCCAGGAAGCCGAGTTCGGCGACGCTCGCCCCGTGCCCGTCGCGGCCGAGCACCCGCAGGGCGCGCAGACACCGCAGGGCCTCGGCGTGCGCTTCGGCGACGGACTGCGGTCCGGCGGCCGGTCCGGCGCCGGCCACCGTGACCGGCACGCCGACCAGTTGGCCGAGTTGCCCGGCGGCGACGCCGGCCGCCTCGCCCGGCGCGGTGCCGTCGCACGGCACCAGCAGCACGACGGCGCTGTCGTGTTCCGCGCTGACGCCGCCGCATCCGAACAGATACTGCACGGCGGCGTCGGCGAGCCGCCGCCGGGCCGCCTCGCCGGTCCGGGCGAGGAGCAGGATGTGGGGCCGGTCCAGGTCGATGCCGAGGCGGCGGCCGCGAGCCACCAGGCCGACCGGGTCGCGGCCGGGCGAGGTGAGCAGGTCGGTGATCAGGTCGCCGCGGACCCGGTTCTCGGTCTCCGCGACCGAACGCCTCAGCAGGAGCAGCAGGGAGGTGACGACGCTGCTCCGCTCGAACAGGCGTCGGTCGGGGCCGTCCAGATCGGGCCGCCCGTACAGGACCAGACAGCCCAGCAGTTCCTGGCCGGCCAGCACCGCGCAGACCCAGCGGCCGTCGCGGAACACCGCGTGAGCGGCCGCACGTGAGCTGTGCGCAGCCTCGACCAGCGCCGCCGCCTCCTCGGCGCCGGCGGTGTCCGCCGCGCTCCTGGCGAAGGCGTCGCCGTGCTCGCCGACCCCGGTGAGCGGCCATCCTGAGCTGTCATGGACCGCGACGTCACCCTTCAGCAGACCGGCCACGGCGGTGGCCACGTCCGAGATGTCACCGCCGCGCAGTACCAGGTCGGTGAGCCGGTCATGGGACTCCTCGGCACGCTGCATGGCGGCGGAGTGCTCCCGGATGACGGCGTTGGCCTCGGCCAGCTCGGCCAGCGCGATCTGTGCGTCGGCCATGGCCTTGGCGGTGTCGATGGCGATGGCGGCGTGGTCGGCCAGCGAACACAGCAGGGCGACCTCGTCCGGGGCGAAGGCGCGGGGTGCGCGGTCCGCGGCGAAGAGTGCCCCGATGACCTGTCCGCCGCTTCCCGACCCCAGCAGCAGGGGCACACCGAGAATCGCGACCAGGCCCTCGTCGAGAACTCCGGCATCGATGCTGCCGGTGTGCAGGAAGCGGTCGTCGGTGCGGTAGTCCGGGGAGGCGTAGGGGCGAGCGGTCTGCGCGACCAGACCGCCCAGACCCTCGCCCAGCTGCAGACGCAGGTTCTGGAACAGCTCCGACACCGAGCCGTCGGTGACCCGCATGTAGGTGTCCCCGGCTTCCTCGTCGGGCAGCGTGAGGTAGGCCGTGTCGGTCCCCAGGAGCATTCTGGCCCGCCGGACGATGGAGCGGAGCACGGCGTCGAGGTCGCGCAGGGCCGCCAGGTCGCCGGCGGTGTCGAAGAGCGCGGTCAGCTCCGCCTCCCGGCGCCTGTGCTGTCTGAGCGCGCCTTGTACGCGCAGCGCCGCTTCGGTGGCCCGCTCGACCTCCGTGAGGTCCTGGGCGGTGGCGCCGCTGCGGCGGGCGTCGACGGCGACGGCGCCGAGGTCCTCGGCGGGGGCGCCCCCGGCGAGGAGTTCGAGCATCCGGCGCAAGTGGTGGGTGACGGAGGTGGGCTTGTGCGGCATGGGCGGGCAACCGTAGCGAAGTCGGCGGGCGGTGGAATCGGTGCACGGCCGATGAGGGTCAGGGACATCCCCCCGACGGGGCAGGTCCGTGACCCTCGTCGACGGTGAGCGGGGTGGGACGCCGGCCCTCCCGCCGGCCGTGCGGGTGTCAGGCGGACGCGGTCGGCTGCTGGTCCGGGACCGGCCGTGCCGCGGAGTCGTCCGGCTCGATCGCGGTCAGGTCCCGGCCACGCGTTTCACGGGCGGCGACGACGGCGATCACGGTGATCACGGCGGCCAGGCCCACGTACACCGAGATGGGCGTGGAGTTGCCGTAGGAGCCGAGCAGCGCCGTGGCGATCAGCGGGGCCGGCGCACCGGCCGCCACCGAGGACAGCTGGGCGCCGATGGAGGCGCCGGTGTAGCGCATCCGGGTGGCGAACAGCTCGGAGAAGAATGCCGCCTGCGGTGCGTACATGGCGCTGTGGAAGATCAGCCCGACGGTGACGGCCACCACGAGGGCGGGGAAGGACCTGGTGTCCAGCAGTGCGAAGAACGCCCAGGACCACAGGCCGACACCGACCGCGCCCACCAGGTAGACCGGCTTGCGGCCGACTCGGTCGGAGAGCGCGCCGAACAGCGGGATCAGACAGAACTGCACGGCCGAGCCGATGAGCACCGCGTTCAGCGACGTCTGCTTGTCGATCTTGAGGTGGTCGACGCAGTAGGTGAGGACGAAGGCGGTGATCACGTAGTACGAGATGTTCTCGGCCATCCGCGCGCCCATCGCGACCAGGATGTCCCGCCAGTGGTGGCGCAGGACCGCGACGAACGGCAGTTGCTCGGCCCGCTGCTCCGCCTTGCGCCGCTCGGCCTTGGCGAGCGCCTCCTTGAACAGCGGGGACTCGTCGACGGACAGCCGGATCCACAGACCGATCATGACCAGCACGGCCGAGAGCAGGAACGGCACCCGCCAGCCCCAGGAGTTGAACGCGTCGTCGCTGAGCATGGTGGTCATCAGGGAGAGCACTCCGACGGCGACCAGGTTGCCGGCCGGTGCGCCGCCCTGCGGCCAGGACGCCCAGAATCCGCGCCTGTTCGCGTCACCGTGCTCCGAGACCAGCAGGACGGCGCCGCCCCACTCGCCGCCGAGGGCGAAGCCCTGGACCAGGCGCAGGGTGGTCAGCAGCAGGGGAGCAGCGACACCGATCGTGTCGTAGCCGGGGACGCAGCCGATCAGGGCGGTGGAGATGCCCATCATCAGCAGGCTGATCACCAGGAGCTTCTTGCGGCCGACGCGGTCGCCGAAGTGGCCGAAGACCACGGCACCGATCGGGCGGGCGGCGAAGCCGATGGCATAGGTGAGGAAGGACAGCAGGGTGCCGGTCAGCGGATCCGACTCGGGGAAGAACACACGGCCGAAGACCAGGGCGGCTGCGGATCCGTAGAGGAAGTAGTCGTACCACTCGATCGTGGTGCCGATGAGGCTGGCTGCGACGATTCTGTGGAGGCCGGCCGGGGGCGGGGGAGCGGTTGCTGCTTCGGATGCCATGTGCGCCACTTCCTCGTGTGCGGTGGGGACGGGTACGTGTCGGCACACGGTAGGAAGAAGCAGGTGAGGGGCACATGTGATGGGACTACATAGTTCAAGGGCTGGCTATGCGCGTGGCCACCATGTCGACTGGCCCCACGGCGCGTGCAGGGCGGGAAAGCGGTCGAAAGGACTGCCGTCCGGGACGACGGGTTGGGGGGTTAGGGGTGATTCGACCAGGATGGTGGCTCCTCGAGTGAGGAACTCGCCCGAGGGACCCGGGGCGCGAAAGGCGCCCGCGAGTGGTTTATGTCAGGGGCGCCGAGGCAACTCCCGGGGCCGACCTACCGCAACCCCGGCTCAGGAGCCTCCATGACCCAAGTCGCCGACTACGTCCTGCAACGCCTCACCGAATGGGGCGTGAAGCGGGTGTACGGCTACCCCGGAGACGGCATCAACGGGCTGCTCGGCGCCTTCGACCGCGCCCAGGGCAGTCCGGAATTCATCCAGACGCGGCACGAGGAGATGGCCGCGTTCATGGCGTGCGCGCACGCGAAGTTCACCGGCGAGGTGGGCTGCTGCACGGCCACCTCCGGGCCCGGCGCCATCCACCTGCTCAACGGGCTGTACGACGCGAAGCTGGACCACCAGCCCGTGGTCGCCGTCGTCGGCCAGCAGAAGCGGCTCTCCCTCGGCACCCACTACCAGCAAGAAGTGGAACTGGAGCGGCTCTTCGCGGACGTCTCCGAGTTCTGCCAGATGGTCGTGCACCCGGGGCAGGCACGCCACGTCATCGACCGGGCCTTCAAGACCGCCCTGACCACGCGCGGTGTCGCGACGATCATCATTCCGAGCGATGTGCAGGAGGAGGACGCCCAGCCGTCGCCGCCGAAGATGCACGGGTCGGTGTTCTCCAGCGTCGGCTGGAGCCGGCCCCGGGTGCTCCCCGATCCCGACGAGCTGCGGAAGGCCGCAGATGTCCTCAACGAGGGCTCCAAGGTCGCGATGCTCGTGGGGCAGGGCGCGGCCAAGGCCGAGCA
>NZ_JCAJZW010000030.1:0-101808 GCF_059510455.1 Streptomyces sp. NTD91 | reverse complement strand
TCCCGGGCTCGCAGTACGTCCCCGACGTCCCCTACGCGAAGTACGCCGACATGCTGGGCCTGAAGGGCATTTTCTGCGACAAGCCGAAGAAGGTCGGCAAGGCGTGGGACGAGGCGCTCGCCTCCGAGCGGCCGGTCGTCCTGGAGTTCAAGGTGGACCAGGAGATCGCGCCGATCCCGCCGCACATCATGCTGGCGCAGGGCAAGAAGGCCGCCAAGGCCGCCGTACGGGACCCGGAGCGGGCCGGCATCGCGGCCAAGGGCATGCGGCAGAAGCTCACCGAAGTGGCCGAGCACCTTCCCGGACGGCACTCATGACCACGGCGACGAACCTGGACGCGTGCACGATCGACGCCGTCGACGTGCACGCCTTCGAGGTGCCCACCGACGGACCCGATGGAAACGAGCAGGACGGCACCCTGGAGTGGGACTCCACCACCATGGTCCTGGTCCAGGTCCACGCCGGCGGCCGCACCGGCTTCGGATACACCTACGGAGACGTGTCGGCAGCCTCGTTCGTCGAGTCCAAACTCGCGAGCACCGTGAAGGGCCTGCCGATCACCTCGCCGCCCGCCCTCACACACCTGATGGGGCGCCAGATCCGCAACGCCGGCCGGCCCGGCGTCGGCGCCATGGCCGTCTCCGCGGTGGACGTGGCGCTGTGGGACCTCAAGGCGCGGCTGCTCGAACTGCCGCTGATCCACCTGCTCCCCGCCTGGCACGACCATGTCCCGGTCTACGGCAGCGGCGGATTCACGAACTACCCGCTCGAGCGCCTCACCGACCAGCTCGCCGGATGGGTGGAGCAGGGCATTCCGCGCGTCAAGCTCAAGACCTCCCGGGATCCCGAACGGGACCCGCAGCGCCTTGCGGCCGTTCGCAAGGCGATCGGCGACGAGCCGGAGATCTTCACCGACGCCAACGGCGCCCTGGGCCGCAAGCAGGCGCTGTACTGGGCACGTCGGTTCCATGACGACTGGGACGTGCGGTGGTTCGAGGAGCCCGTCAGCTCCGCCGACCTCGAGGGCCTGCGCCTGCTGCGCGAGCGGGGTCCCGAGCGGCTGGAGATCACGGCGGGCGAGTACGCGTACACCACCCGGGACTTCGTCAATCTCGTCGAGGGCCCCGCCGTGGACTGCCTCCAGGCCGACGTCACCCGATGCGGAGGCATCACCGGCGTACTGGAGGTGGCCGGTCTGGCGTCGGCCCACCATCTGGACCTGTCCGCCCACTGCGCGCCGGCGGTCTCGGCCCATGCGTTCTGCGCCGTGCGCCGGCTGCGGCACCTGGAGTACTTCCACGACCATGTGCGGCTCGAGCGGCTGCTGTTCGACGGCACGCTGTCGCCCGACGGTGGCGCTCTGCGCCCCGACACCGGCCGGCCGGGCCTCGGCCTGGAGGTCAAGTGGGCAGACGTCGAGCGATACCGCGTGTACGGACCACGGACCGCCTGACCAGGCCCGCGAAGGAGAGTTGAGACCGATGGCGAAGCCGAACCGCCGGACACGCGAGATCCCGGCCAAGACCCACCCGCAGATCCCCGGAGCACCACGGGCCCGCGAGACGCTCGACGTCGGCGGGCTGGAGCGGGCGCTGCGCAGGGCCGTCCGGGGTGAGGTGCGCTTCGACCGCGCCTCGTTGGCGCTGTACGCCCAGGACGCGTCCAATTTCCGCCAGGTGCCCATCGGCGTCGTCGTCCCGCGCACCCTCGACGACGTCGTCGCCGTGCACAGGGTCTGTCACGAGTTCGGTGCCCCCATCCTCAACCGGGGCGGTGGGACGAGTCTGTCCGGTGAGACCGTGAACGAGGCGGTGGTGATCGACCACTCCAAGTACCTCACCCGGATCGGGAAGATGGACGCCGGCCGCCGTCTGGTCACCTGCGAACCGGGCGTGATCAACGAAGAACTGAACCGCCACACGGGCGAGTACGACCTTGTCTTCGGTCCCGACCCCTCCACCCACTCCCGGTGCCTGATCGGCGGCAACATCGGCAACAACTCCTGCGGCATCCACTCGGTGCAGTCGCAGCTGTACGGGCCGGGCCCGCGCACCAGCGACAACGTGCACGCTCTGGAGATCGTCACCTACGACGGCGCCCGCTTCTGGGTCGGCGTCGACGAGGAGAAGAACCTCGACGCGATCATCGCCGAGGGCGGCCGCAAGGGCGAGATCTACGCCGCCCTGCGGGACCTGCGCGACAAGTACGCCGATGCCATCAGGGCCGGCTTCCGGCCGGCCGAGCAGGTGCCGCGCCGGGTCTCCGGCTACAACCTGGACGAACTCCTGCCCGAACGCGGCTTCAACGTCGCACGCGCCCTGGTCGGCACCGAGAGCACCTGCGCCACCGCTCTGCAGGCGGTTCTCATGCTCACCCCCGCCCTGTTGCAACGCACGACCGTCGTCGTGGAGTACCAGGACCTCGCCGACGCCGCGGAGCACTGCGCGGAGATCGTCGAGCGCTTCAGGCCCATCGGTCTGGAGGCGCTGGACGACGAACTCATCCGCGACCAGCAGCTGCAGCACATGAACGTGGAGGACATCCAGGAGCTGCCGCATCCGGGCGGCGGGGCCTGGCTCGTCGTCCAGTTCGGCGCGGACACGGCCGAGGAGTCCGTCGCCACGGCGCACGCCTTCGCGGACTGGCTCACCGGCGTCAAGGGATACGACCGGGACCGGATCCGGATCGCCAAGAGCAAGCAGGAGCGCGGCACCAGCGAACACCTCTGGGCGATCCGGGAGAGCGGCCTCGGCTCGACCGCCTTCCCGCCCGACGGCAAGGACCACTGGCCCGGCTGGGAGGACTCCGCGGTACCCCCGGACCGGATCGGCGAGTACGTCCGCGGCCTGCGCAAGGTGATGGAACGGCACGGCATCAGCGGTGCCATGTACGGCCATTTCGGCCAGGGCTGCATCCACTGCCGCCTCAGCTTCGACCTGCGCACCGCCGACGGGATCGCCACCTACCGGGCGTTCATGGAGGACGCCGCCGACCTGTGCGTGTCCATGGGCGGCTCGGTCTCCGGGGAACACGGCGACGGACAGCAGCGCGCCGAACTGCTGGAGAAGCAGTTCGGACCCGAACTCCTCCAGGCCATGCGGGAGTTCAAGGCCATCTGGGACCCGCAGTGGAAGATGAACCCGGGCAAAGTGGTCGATGCCTACCGTCTGGACGAGAACCTCAAACTCGGCACCGACTACAACCCGCCGCGCCACCCGCTGAAGTTCGCCTACGAACAGGACGGCGGCGACTTCGCCCACGCCACCCTGCGCTGCGTCGGCATCGGCAAGTGCCGTGTCCCGCAGGCCGAAACGACCATGTGCCCCAGCTACCAGGTCACCCGCGAGGAGAAGCACACCACCCGCGGCCGTGCCCGCCTGCTCTACGAGATGCTCAGGGGGGACGTGATCACCGACGGCTGGCAGTCCAAGGAGGTGTACGACGCCCTCGACCTGTGCCTGGCCTGCAAGGGCTGTACCAACGACTGCCCGGTCAACGTCGACATGCCCACCTACAAGGCCGAGTTCCTCTACCACCATTTCAAGTCACCGAAGCGTCGGCGCCCCCGCTACGCCTACGCCTTCGGCTTCATCGACCAGGCGGCCAGGATCGCCTCCCGCATTCCCGAGGTCGCCAATCTCGTCACCCACACACCCGGACTCGCGCGCGTCGCCAAGCTCGTGGCGGGCATCGACCGGCGCCGCCCGCTGCCCCGCTTCGCACCCATGAGCCTTCAGGAGTGGTTCGCCCGCCGCGGCGGCACCGCCAACCCCAACGGCCGCCCGGTCGTGCTGTTCCCGGACACCTTCAACAACCACTTCCACACCGACGTGGGGGTGGCCTGCGTGGAGGCGATCGAGGCCGCGGGCTGGCAGGTGATCATGCCGGAGCAGCACATCTGCTGCGGCCGGCCGCTGTACGACTACGGCTTCCTGGACGCCGCCGAACGCTATCTCCACCGCGTCCTCGGCATCCTGCGCCCGCACCTGCGGGCCGACACACCCATCGTCGGCATGGAACCCAGCTGCCTGGCCGTCTTCAAGGACGAACTACCCAAACTGCTCCCGCACGACGACGACGCCGCACGGCTGACCAGGAACGCCTACCACTTCCCCGAGTTCTTCCGGACCTTCGACATCGACCCGCCCCGGCTCGACGGCACGGCCCTGTTGTGGGGCCACTGCCACCACCGCGCCACCGGCGGCATGAGCCCCGAGCAGGAGCTGCTGGAGAAGATGGGCCTTGAGGTGCAGAACCTCCAGGGCGGCTGCTGCGGTCTCGCCGGCTCCTGGGGATTCGAGTCCGGCAAGTACGAGATCTCCATGGACTGCGGCGAACAGGCCCTCCTGCCCGCTGTGCGCGATGCCGCCCAGGACTGTCTGGTGGTGGCGGACGGCTTCTCCTGCAAGACCCAGATCGAGGACGCCGGCACCGGACGGCGGGCCCTGCACGTCGCCGAGGTGATGAAGCTTGCCCGCGACAAGGGCAGGCAGGCGGTGACCCGATTCCCGGAGCGGAGCGCCGCGTCCCTGCCCAAGCCTCCTCTGCGCAAGCGGATCCTCACGGCCGCCGCCGCGACCGCCTTCGGGGCAGCGGCGACCGCGGCGGTTGCCCGCAGCGTACGGCGATGAGGCGAGCGTACGGCGATGAGGCGGGAGAGGTACGACGGCCACCGCACAGGGGGCAGGGAGGCCCGGCCCGGACACACCTCGCGGGACCGTGCCCGAGCCTCGCCGCCACCTCCGTTGCCCTGGCCCGGGACGACGTGACCGACCACGGCCGGAGCGCGCGCCCGGGAGTACCAGGGCAACGGCTCCTCCCGGCCTGTCAGGTCAACGGTGCCTGGTCTTCAGCAACATGACCACCAGGGCCACAACCAGGATCCCGAACATGATGGCGAACCACGGGAAGAGTTCTTCCACTCCGGCCGCTGTGCAAAGATTCCCTCCGCCTACGATGTTCACTGGGATCGCCTTCCTCCGGAACGCCGTTCTGCCGCTCCGACCAGCGGAAACAGCAGGTTCCGTGCTCCGAGTACCCCCGACCGGCGCCCCGTCACGGAGACGAACTGTGTTTCGCCCTTCCCCGGCGGGGGTGTCCCTCAGGGTGCCTGGCCTGCCAAGCAGCCGAGCCTCCAGGAGCTGGTCGGGAAGCCCAGGTGCGGTGGCGGCGTGCCGCGGCCGGGCAGCAGCCGGACGAGCCGCAGGACACCCCCTCGGACGGGCGGGCCGAGAAGGCCGGCGGCGCCGACAGGGCGCCGATCCCACGGACGGGTGGTCGACCGGTCAGTGGGCCGTCCAGCCGCCGTCCAGGGGGATCGAGCTGCCGGTGATGTAACTGCTGTGCCCGGTGCACAGCCACAGGGCCGCGTCCGCGACCTCGGCCGGCTCGATCAGACGCTTGATCGCGGTGCGTTCCAGGAACACCTGGTCCATCACGTCCGCCACCGGGATGCCGTGGGCGAGCGCCTGGTTGGCGATCTGCTCCTCCACCAACGGTGTGCGGACGTAGCCGGGGTTGATGCAGTTGCTGGTCACACCATGCGCGGCGCCCTCCAGGGCGACCACCTTGCTCAGCCCCTCCAGTGCGTGCTTCGCCGCGACGTACGCAGATTTGTAGGCGCTGGCCCTCAGGCCGTGCACCGAGGAGATGTTGACGACCCTGCCCCACCCTTGCGCGTACATGTGAGGCAGCGTGCGGCGCAGGATCCGGAACGGTGCCTCGACCATGACCCGCTGGATCAGTGTGAAACGTTCCGGAGGAAACTCGTGCACGGGTGCGACGTGCTGCAGGCCGGCGTTGTTGACCACGATGTCGGCGTCGTCCGGCAACGCGTCCACGGCGTCGACCTCGGAGAGGTCGGCCACGACGGCGATGCCGCCGATCGCCTCGGCCACCTCCTTGGCGCCCTCGGCGGCCCGGTCGACCACGTAGACCTCGGCACCGGCCGCGGCGAAGCCCTCGGCGCAGGCCCGGCCTATCCCACTGGCCGCACCGGTGACCAGGGCTTTGCGCCCGTTGAGGAATCGGGTCCGGGCCAGGTCGGACGCGGTGGCGTGACCGGGCCCGGGATGCTGGGGCGAGCCCTCGGGGGAGCTCTTGGTGCTGTCCATGGCCGAACACGGTAGGTAGGAACCACCGGCGTGAGACACGTGGGTCGCCTACACATTTCGTGAACACCAAATGGGTCTCATCACCATGTCCGGAGAGTCGGCAGCCGCTCCCGTGAGCCTCTGCCTGCCGGAAGCGCCCGACAGGCGGGTGCGCCGGCCCGGGCGCCCGACCCATGTCACAGCGGCACCGACGACACCATGGTTGCGCGAGCCACGTCGGCCGCCGCATTCCTGGCTGCCTCTCACATGTCGCCGACGAGCGGGACGGTCGTACCGTCCGCTTCCAGCAAGCCGGCATGCCAACGGGCCGGGCGCGGCTCCGCGTCGCGGCCGGCTGAAGGGACCGGCACGGGACAGGCCGGCGAGGCAGGACGGCCGGACGCCGCGCCGCGCCCCGCCTCTGCTGTCTCCCCACACACATCGGAGCCGCACCTATGCTTCACGCCACCTGGCGCAGATTCCTCCGGCGCACCGCACTGGCAGCCGCACTGGGCGCGTTCACCACGGGCCTGACCGCCGTCACCCCCCTCGCCCCGGCCGCCGCTGCCGCAGGAACCCTCCAGCAGGTCACCAACTTCGGCTCGAATCCGGGCAACCTGGCGATGTACGAATACGCGCCGACCAACCTCCCCGCCGACGCACCGCTGGTCGTGGCACTGCACGGGTGCACCCAGTCGGCGAGCGACTACCACACCCACTCCGGCTGGCAGAAATTCGCGGACCAGTGGGGCTTCGCCGTCGTCTATCCGCAGACCAGCTCATCCAACAACAGCCTGTCCTGCTTCAGTTGGTTCGACGCGACCAAGGACACCCGGGGCAAGGGCGAGGCGGCCTCCATCGTGCAGATGGTGGACACCGCCGTGTCGCAGTACGGCTCGGACCGCAGCCGTATCTTCGTCACCGGGCTGTCCGCCGGTGGCGGCATGACCGCGGACCTCCTCGCCGACTACCCGGACGTGTTCGCCGGCGGCTCCGTCGACTCCGGTCTCCCCGCGCAGTGCGCCACCACCCAGGCCGCCGCCTCCGGTTGCCAGTACAGCAACCAGAACCTCACACCGACGCAGTGGGGTGACAAGGTCCGCAACTCCGATCCCGGGTACGCGGGCCCGTGGCCGCGGGTCGCGATCTGGCAGGGCGCCTCAGACACGACCGTGGCCCCGGTCAACGGCACCGAACTGCGCGATCAGTGGACCGACGTCTGGGGCATCGGCCAGACGGCCTCAAGCACCCAGAGCCTGACCGGCGGTACCACCGAGAGCATCTACAACGACAGCACCGGCAAGCCCGCCGTCGCCCTGTTCTCGGTCTCGGGCATGGCGCACGGCCTTGCCGTGAATCCCGGTTCCGGCGCGAACCAGTGCGGCAGCACCGGCACCTACTATCTCAACTACATCTGCTCCAGCTACTACACCGCGAAGTTCTGGGGCCTCGACGGCAGCGGCAGCCAGGGCGGGACCGGTTCGCTGCCCGCCCCGTCCGGCCTCACGGTGACCGGCACCACCGACACCGGCGCCTCACTGTCCTGGAACTCCGTCAGCGGGGCCACCTCGTACAACGTCTACCGCGACGGAACGAAGGTCGGCTCCGCGACGGGTACCACGTACACCGACAGCGGCCTGTCCGCCGGAACCTCCTACAGTTACACCGTCGCCGCGGTCGACTCCTCCGGCACCGTCGGCGCGTCGTCCGCGTCGGTCACGGCGACGACGGCAGGCTCCGCGCCCCAGTGCTACACCGACAACAACTACAACCAGGTGCAGGCCGGACGCGCCCACCAGAGCGGCGGCTACACCTACGCCAACGGCTCCGACCAGAACATGGGCCTGTACAACGTCGCCGTCACCCACACGCTGAAGGAGACCTCCCCGGGATACTTCGTCATCGCCGACTCCGACTGCTGAACGGGCAGGGACACAGGGCCGCGCCGGAGCGACGAACCCGGCGCGGGCACGGCCGCGGCGCTGCGTGCCTCGGTCCGCGGTGGCCATCTCGATCCATCCGCGTCGAAGGAGCCGGGCGGGGTTCTCGCGTCCGCGACGCGATGGAGCCGGAGGCGTGCAACGTGGGTTCGCTGCGCCGGCCGGGCAGTTGGATTCGGCCGAGGGCTGTCGGCACACAGCACTGAGCGTCTACTTGATGCGACCGTCGCTCCCGCTGGTCCCCGGCTGCGGGATGGAGCCGGCCGCCTTCGCCGCCTTGAGGATGAGATCGGCGACGGCGTCGGGGCGGGCGATGCGGGAGACGTGACAGGAGTCGATCTCCACTGTGTGGGAGTGGGCCCGCTTGGCCTCGAAGCGCTCCTGCTCCGGCGTGATGGTCATGTCCTGGACGGTAGCGGGCCCCGACGCGCGGCGGACCCGGCTGCTCCGGGCCGGGCCGCGCTCCGGGGCCGAGACCGACGAGAAGATCGTCGCGGCGGCCCGGAGTGGTGCGGAGCGCCGGACGGGCCAGACGACCGCGGCCGCCTGCGGCGCGACGGCCAGGAGGCAACAGCCGGCCTGTCGGCTGCCGGGACTGTCGCGGGTCTGGCTCCCCGATGTCTCGGCGTGGTCGGATCCGCCGACTCGAAGACGCCGACGTGAGGGGACCGATCCTGTCGGCCGGCAGGGCCGACGACGGGCGCGCCTTCGGTGGTGGTCGGGCCGCCGGGCACGCTGGATTCGGCACGGCCAGGGCGCCGCGCGCCCCGAGCCTGAGTGCCTAGGGTGTGTTTCGAAAGTGGCGTCGTCCGCCCGGAGGGCGGGGTCCGCGGCGTCCGGTGCGGTGCATCGCAAGGCGGAGGGTCGTCCTCGTACCGGGCGTACGTGGACGATCCCGGCAACGCGGCGAGGTGCCGTGCCAGGCGTCGCGGACCAGACGGGACTTTCGAAACACGCCCTAGAGACGGGCGCGTGGCGGAGGATCCGTTCGAGCCGGCCGAGGGTACCCGTGGGAGCACTGCGCGGAGGCGGTCTTGGACTCCGTGGTGCAAGCTTCGAAGAGCGGGCGGCACCTCGCCGGTGGGCCTGCCCCGGGCGGGACGACCTGGGAGGGTGATCATGAGCGTGAGGGATACCGACTCCGGGAATGCGGAAACGGCGGAGCAGGGCGTTGCGGCGGCAGGCGCAGGTGTCACCGAGGGCGACGCGCCGTTGGCGGGATGTGCGGTGCTCGTGACGGGGGCCTCCAGCGGCATCGGTGCGGCCACTGCCTTGTCGCTGGCGGAGCAGGGCGCCGCCGTGGCAGTGGTCGCCCGCCGTACGGGGCGTCTGGAGGACCTGGCCGCGGTGATCCGTGAGCGCGGTGGCTCGTGCAGCGTTCTCACCGCTGACCTCGCCGACGCGGCACAGGCACGTCGGGCCGTCGAGGACGCCGTGGATCGCTTCGCGCGCTTGGACGTGCTCGTGAACAACGCCGGTCACGTGGCCATGGGCAGCATCGGGGAGGGAGACCCCGCAGAGTGGGAGCGGATGGTCGATCTCAACTTCAACGCCGTCCTGCACCTGTCGCAGGCGGCGTTGCCCCACCTGCTGCGCGCGGCGGCGGACGGCCCGCGTGGGGTTGCGGATCTTGTGAACGTCAGCTCGGTCGGGGGCCGGGTGGCGCGCCGGAACAACGGGGTCTATTCGGCGACCAAGCACGCGGTGGGCGCGTTCAGCGAGGCCCTGCGTCAGGAGGTGACCGGGAGGGGCATCCGGGTGGGGCTGATCGAACCGGGTTTGACGGCGACGGAGATGGCGACCGGCCCCGGGGCCGCCGCCGCCCGTGGCATGCCGCAGAACGCCTGGCTGGAAGCCGAAGACATCGCCCGTGCCATCACCTTCATGATCACTCAGCCCGCGCATGTCGCAGTCAACGAGATGATGGTCCGCCCCACGGCCCAGGAACACTGACCGTCGACCCACCGGGGACGTTCCATGACCGGCCTGATCGTTGTCCTGCTGCTCGTGGTCCTGGCCACAGCGGTAGCGACCGGCGCCCGGCGATGGAGCCTGCCGGCCCCGTCGCTCCTCGTGATCGCCGGTCTGGTCGTGGGGCTGATGCCCTGGGTTCCCGAGGTGCGCCTGCCCCCTCAGGTGATCAACGTGCTGGTGCTGCCGGCACTGCTCCACGCCGCGGCCGGGGAAATCTCCGTCCGCGACCTGCGCGCCGTGTGGAGACCCGTGAGCGGACTGGTCTTCGGTCTGGTCCTCGCCTCGGCCATCGGCGTCGGGTACGTGGCCGCCGCGATCACTCCGCTCACCGCCGCGACCGCCCTCATCCTCGGCTCCGTCCTGGCCAGCACCGACCCCGTGGCCGTCACCGCGCTCGGCCGACGTCTGTCTCTGCCACCGCGCGTGCAGGCTCTGGTGCAGGCGGAAAGTCTGTTCAACGACGCCACGTCGCTCGTCCTGTACAAGGTAGCCGTGGCGACCGCGGTTACCGGCAGTGCCATCAGCGTGCCCGGGACCGCCCTGCAGTTCCTGATTCTCGCAGGTGGAGGAGCCCTCCTGGGTGCGGCGATCGCCGCGCTGGTGACCCTGGTCCGCAGACGGACCGACGACCCGATGCTGGAGACCGTCATCGCGTTGGTCACTCCGTACGCCTCATACGTCGTGGCGGAGCAGTCGCACACCTCCGGCGTGACCGCCGTCATCGTGTCCGGGGTGGTCCTCGGCAGCACCGGCCACAAGGTCAGCAATGCCTCCGTCCGCCTCCAGGTCCACGCCGTCTACGACACCGTGACCTTCCTGCTGGAGAGCGTCGTCTTCGCCCTGATCGGCCTCGAACTCCCCACGGCCGTCCGCCATCTCGCGCGCGACGAGCACGGCTGGCCGCTGTGGGTGCCGGTGATCGCCTTCACCCTGCTGGCGATCCGGCTGCTGTGGATCTTCCCGCTGTCCGCCCTGATCCACGGCCGGCACAGGATGGGCGACAACCGCCTCTCCTGGCGCGTTCCGGCCGTACTGTCCTGGGCGGGCACCCGAGGCGTCATGCCGCTGGCGGCCGCGCTCTCCATCCCCCTGGTCACGCACACAGGGGCGCCGCTGCCGCACCGGGCACTCATTCTCATGCTCACCACCGGGACAGTCGCGCTCACGCTGGTCTTCCAGGGCTTCACTCTGGCCCCTGTCGTCCGCCGCTCCGGCATCGCTCTGGAACCGGAGCACACCGCTCGCGAGGAGGCGCGGACCCGCCGGCACATTGCCCGTGCCGCTCTGGAGGAGCTCGAGCAAGTGGGCGATCCGGACGAGCTCGCCGATCTCGGCGCCGCGGCGCAGGCCGCCCTGAAACAGGCCCGTCGACATCTGGAAGCACGCATCCGTCAGGTGGAAGACGCCCACTACAGCGACCCCGACGCCCGCCCTGCCGACGCCTATCGCGAGATTCGCCGGACACTCATTGCCATCGAGGCTGCCGAGCTCCAGCACCTCTACGAAGCGAACAGGATCAGCAACGCCACCCGGCGCCGGATCCAGCACGAACTCGACCTCGAAGAGGCCAGCCTCCGCCCTCGCGACTGACTGCCGGCCCACAGGGGTCCACACGGTCCGGCACGAGTGGTCAACCCGTTCCGGCACGCGGGATGGGCTGTTCGGTCCAGATGGACTTGCCGGTGCGGGTGTGGCGGGTCCCCCAGCGTTCGCAGAGTGCGGAGATGAGCTGCAGGCCGCGGCCGCCCTCGTCGGTGGCGGAGGTGTGACGGATGTGCGGCGTGGTCAGGCTGGCGTCCGAGACCTCGCAGATCAGTGCGCGACTGCGGAGCATGCGAAGCCGGATGGGGCCGCAGGCGTGCCGGACGACGTTGCCGACCAGCTCGCTGACCAGGAGCTCGGTGGTCATGATCAGATCCTCATCGGCCAGCTTCCAGTCGTTGAGCTGGGCGCGGACCAGATCACGGGCCTGCCCCGCCGCCACCGGGTCCTCGGGCAACGGCCACTCGGCGACGTTCTCCGCGTCCAGCGGATGGGCGCGGGCCAGCAGCAGGGCGGCGTCATCGCTCAGTGCCCCATGGGCGGGAAGGAGGGCGGAGGTGAGGGCGGCGCACAGAGCGTCCATGTCGGACGCGTCCGCCGGTGAGGTCGGCATCGCGGTCACGGACTGCGAGAGCAGTCGGGCGAGGTGGCTCATGCCCGTGGTGACGTCCCTGTCCTTGCTCTCGACCAGGCCGTCGCTGTAGAGGGCGAGCAGGCTGCCGGCGGGCAGTAGCGCCTCGAGGGTTTCGAAGGGCGGGGAGGCCACCCCCAGGGGCGGGTCCGGGGCCATGGGCAGGAAGGTGACGGTGCCGTCGGGGTGGGCGACCGCCGGTGGCGGCTGTCCGGCGCTGGCGTACGACAGGAGCCCGGTTACCGGGTCGTAGACGCCGTACAGGCAGGTCGCGAAGGCATCGGTGCCCAGATCGCCGACGATGTCGTTGAGGTGGCCGAGGATCTCGTCGGGCGGCAGCTCCAGCTCCGAGAGGGTGCGGACGGCCGTGCGGAGCCCGCCCATGGTGGCGGCCTCGGCCATGCCGTGGCCCATGACGTCGCCGATCACCAGTGCCACCCGGGCCGCTGAGAGCGGGATGACGTCGTACCAGTCGCCGCCGACGTCGGCCCCCTGTTTGGCCGGCTGGTAGCGCGCCGCGGTCGTGATCTCGGGGAGCCCGGGCAGTTCTTGCGGCAGCAGACTGCGCTGGAGGGTCCGGGCCCGGGTCGTCGCCTCGTCGTAGAGCCCGGCCCGTTCCAGGGCCTGGGCGATCAGGCCGCTGAGCGCGGTGAGCAGCGTGCGTTCGGCATCGTCCAGTACCCGTGGCCGGCCGAAGGAGATCACCACCGCGCCGATCTCGCGCCCCGACACCGCCAGCGGCAGAAAGGCCCACGCCTGCTTGTCGCTCTCCCGGAGCAGGGTCCCGGTCTCCGGGTAACCCCGCAGGAGCTCCTGCGGGGAGGAGACGAAGAGAGGGGTGCGGGTGCGCAGGGCGTCTCCCACCGGATTCGCGGTCTCCAGCACCCCCCAGCGCCCGTCCAGCAGCCGGGTGAAGCGCTCGGTACATCCCCGGGAGCCGACCACGGTCAGCCGGGCGCCGGTCACTCCGAGCATGATGAGTCCGGTGGCCCCTAGGGGTGTCATCACGCCGTCGGCCACCGCCGCCATCACATCCTGAGGCGTGACAGCCTCGGCGAGCTCCCGCGTGACGCGCTGCACCAGGGCCGCCCGCTCCTCGGCCACCCGCTCCGCGGACGCCCGCTCGGCCTCACGCAGATGCCGCTCGGTGATGTCGGTGATGTAGAGCGTGAGGCCTTCCGGCACCGGCACCAGCCGCAGGTGGTACCAGGACGCGCCGTCCGGACCCGGTACGTCGAAGCCGGTCGGCCGGCCCTCGGCCACCGTGGCCCGGCACCGTTGCTCCAGCCCCGGCACGGCTCGTAGCGCCGGAGCGTTCCAGAGCAGGGCTCCGGCGACATCGTCCGCGGCGCCCAGGAGCCGCTCGGCGGCCTGATTGAGAAATCCGATACGCAAGTCCGAGTCCAGAGAGACGAAGCCGTCGCTCATGTGCCGCAGTGCCCGCCCCACCGACTCGGCGGCGGCGTGAGTCTCGCTGCTGTCCCGGAGGGTGCCGATCACCTTCACCGGCGTCCCCTCTTCGTCCGTGACCGTCCGGGCACGGGCCTCGATCCACAGGTATGTGCCGTCCTGGCGCCGGATCCGGTACTCGTCCTGGAAGCCGCCGCGCAGCTGGATGCCCGTGTCGAAGCCGGCTACCGCCCCTGGTAGGTCGTCCGGGTGGATCAGCGCTGCCCACGCCTCGATACCGCCGTGCATCACTTCCGGATCGACGCCGGCCAGCACCTCCTGGACCGGTCCGTCGGCGGTCAGCTCGCCGGTGCGCAGGTCCCAGGTGTATGTGATGGAGGGCACCCCTTCCACGTCCCACGAGGAGGCGTCCTGCGACTCCGGCCCGTTCTCCATGGCGCGCAGCAGAGTGGGGGAGGGGGTGAGGAGTCCGGACGACCCGAGCCTTCCGGACATCCACGCCGCCACCTCGTTCAGGAACGCGTGCTCGGCCGCGCCGGGCTCGGCGCCTGGGGCGAAGAGGACGGAGAGCGCGCCGCGCCGCCGGCCACGGCCCGGAATGGGGACGGCCACGTGACCGATGCCCGTGGGGAGCCCGGAGGGCCACAGGGCGGCGGGATCCCGGCCGGGCACCGGGTCGGGCGGGGCCAGATCGGGCTGCCAGGCGACGGTGTCGTTGCGGGCGGCCCTGCCGGGCGGCGCAGTGCCTCGGACCGGGATGATCAGCCAGGGCCGGGTCATCGACTCCGGCAGGCCGCTGTCGGCGACCAGGTACAGGACGCCGCTCATGCCGCCGCCCGGGAGATGCACCATGCCACCCAGGCCGTTCACCTCGGCAACCGCCTGCTGGAGCGCGGTCAGCAGCACCTCGACATCGCGCCGGTCCTCGTGCACGGCGTCGAGCAGCCGCATCCGTATGCGGTGCCGCTCCAGGGACCGCGCGGTCTGTATGGTCCGCAGTCCCTGCTGCTGGTGCGTCGGACGGGGAGCGCGGGGCACGGACGAGCCGATGTCGCGCGCATCGCTGCCTTTGGTATTCACCACGGCCGACTGTCGCCTCCGCTCCTCGGCTACTCGCTGGGCTGGTGTGATCGGATGGGACCGCAGGGATCTGCATCTGTTGAATCCACCCTAATCCGAATGAAATTTAGACGATTTAATCTACCTCGGCAGATTTTGGCAATGGGTGAACCATGTGTGGCGTCAGCTCACTCTCTGTGGCCACAGATCGGCCGCAGATCGGCCGCAGATCGGCCGCAGATCGGCCGCAGATCGGCCGCTGACCGGTTTCTCTTTCGAGTGCCGGATGACGGCCGTGGACTGACACGCCCTCAACTCGCCGCAGGCCTGCGCTCCGTCCGCTCGGCGAGGCACGCCGGGGCACGGGTGCCCGGAAGCAGGCCATGTGCCGACTGCCGCATGGTCAGATTGCGGCGCCGCCGCCCCTGCGCAGAGCGGCGAGGATCGTGGTCGAGCTTGGTCGGGTCGGCCTCGAACGGGGTTGTCCGGCACGGATCCGAGGATGTGAGGCGGTGACGGGCCGATGTGCGGAATGCGACCACCGACTCCGGCCGCGAGCCGCAGGAGACCGCAAGCGGATTGCCGACCACCGTCATCGGCACGCTCGGGCCGGCCAGGGCCGTCGACGGACCCGAACGCCTGACGCGGATCGCCGCCGCGGCCATGGCGGCGCCTCAGCACCGTCCAAGCCCTGCCGCACACACATCCGGACCCGTGCCGAACGGGCGCGCCTCACCACACCACAGAGGTGGTGGCCACGGTCGGCATCGGCTTCTTCGCACGCAATGGGGCGAGGCCCGGCCACCAGGCCACCGGTGAAGCAGAGTTGAAGTCCACCCTGGCGCGGGTCGGGGCGGAGCCCGGCACCGTCGTGTGGACGGCCCTCCGTCCGGGCCCGGCCACCCGCGCCGTCGGCGACGCCCGCCCCGACGAAGCCGCTCGCCAGGCTCACCTGGAGGCAGGCCGCGCACGGTTGGCGACCTGTCCCGGGCACTTCGCCGAGCCTCCGGTCGTCGAGACCGCGAACGTCCTCGCCGCCAAGGTGCCGGCCGTCGGCATGCAGTGCTGTGACCCGGAAGGAGTCCGGGATGAGGCCGTGACTCCCGGGCGTCCGCCCCAGCGGGTCCCTCTCCCGCGGCGAATGCCTGCGCGCGGTACGCCACAGTGGGACAAATCGCCGCTCAAGGCGCACAGTGAAGGTAGTACTACCTGCAGCGGGAGGCAGCCGTGATCGTCCTCGGCATCATCTTGCTCGTCGTTGGTTTCGTCACCGGCATGTCCATCCTGTGGACCATCGGCATCATCCTCGCCGTGATCGGTATCGTGCTGTGGATCTTGGGCTCGGTCGGCCACGCGGTCGCCGGCCGTCGGCACTACTGGTGAGGGCTGCTCGGAAAGGCGGCTGTCGGCGCGGAGACCGGTGGCACGAGCACGCGCTGTTGCCGGCTCCGGTCGATGATGTGCGAGGCGGACTCGCGCGCCCGGTCCGCGACGGCGCCGGCCTGATCGCGGGCTTCCTCCGGGGTGGCGCGGACGTGACCGTGACCCGGCCGTCGGCGATCTTGCCGGGGACACGGCACGGCTTCGTAGCCGGTCGCCGTGCCGGTTTCGACGCGCGGCAGCGTCGGCAGGCCGATCACGCCCATGGCGCCGGTGTGCGGGGGCCGGTCCGGGCGTCGAAGGGAGGCAGGTAGACGGCCATCGGCGGAGATCCGCTGGGATTCCGTAGCGGTCCCAGGGCGAGCGGCAGCACGTCGAGCGCTCGCAGGCGCAGATGGACGACCTCCCACGGCGACCACCGGCCGAGGCTGACCCTCCGCGGCCTGGCAGGTCAGTCCGGCCGGCCGACGCACCCGCGGACAGGACCCGGCGCGCCCAGGCAGATCTCCCCCACCGCCCTCGCGGCATGGGCGTGTGCCGCTCGTCGAGGAGGACGGCCGCGTACGGCGGAAGGGGTCCGGCTGATGGTCACCGGAGGCCCGGACCCGGTTCCAGGACGACGGCCGTGACGATCGCCTCCGTCGGGCGACGGGTGTCGAGCATGTGCCGCCTCCGTCGGATCCCTCATTAGACCGGGGCGGCGGCGCGCATCGCCACCGACGACCGCCGACGCCCCCCCACGCTCCCGCTGCGGCCTTCGGTCCCGGCGAACAGGTGGGCGCGGCTCTCGCAGAACCCCCGCTGATCACACGCCGCAGCAGCGGCGATGGCGTCGTGTGCCCGGAGTGCTCGCCTGCGCAGCTGTCACGGTCCTGCGTCCGCCCGCGGCGATGGAGCGGCGCGGTGACCTGACGGGACCGCAACCCGTGTTCGAGCGCGCGCTCGGACATCGAAGGGAGTTCTGTCTCCGGTAATTCCCCCGCCTGCACCCGCCCCCCTCGAACCGCGCTGCCGTCCTCGGCCGCACGGCCTGCGAACCCGCCAGACGGGTGCTGTCAGAAGCAGTGAGTTTGACAGTTCACCAGTTGCGCAATCACTGCATCATGTTCCGCTGCGCACTGCACCACATACCGCTCCGCCGGACGTCGAACGCTCGTCGACCGCGACGCGCCGTCGTACGCCTGTGCGGAAAGTGACGACACATCATGCCAGGCGTCGGGGGGACGGGGCTGGAGCCTCTGCCGGACATCCGTGACGGCACCGCGCCTGAGAGGGGTTGGTGACCGGTTCGCCCTCGGGGGGCGAGCCGGAGTGTCGTCGAGTGCCTTCAGCGCGGAAGGGCGCCTGACGGGCGAGTCGCTGCGGACGGGGACGGCGTCCGCGCCGTACGGGCCGGAGCGCAGGAGGGTGGGACTGCCCTCTGCACCCCCCTGCGCCCGGCCGACCTCAGTGGTCGTTCCGTCCGTACCTCGCGATGATCCACGCGGCGCCGCGTTCCGCCAGAGCCCGGCGCCGTCTTCGGCGCGATCGCCGGCCGGCGAGGTGTGGGGGCGCAGCCTCCGCCGGCGTCGCCGCCACAGTCGCGAGACGGCCGGCGGCACGGGCCAGTTCCGCCTGCAGTTCCCGACGCCGGTCGGAGGAACCGGCCCTCAACAACGCCGTATAAAGTCCTTCGACCTCGGCCAGGGCGACTCCCAACCGCAGGTTCGCATCGCGTAATCGCCGAATGTCATCGCGCGGCATGGACGCCCTTCCTCTCCCGAGCGAGGAGGCCTGCCCACCCCCGCTGAGCGCGATTATTGCGCAAGTCGGCAAGTCAGGATGTGCGGACGGCCCTTGCCGCCTTCGTCCAGTTCCGGTGAGGCCGGTCCAGGTACGACCAGCCTGACCGCCCAAGGCGGCGCCGCGGGCGAGGGCGAGCATGGTGGCCGCACCGGCGCTGTACCCGGGCGCCAGAGGTCGTCCTTGGTGTGGCAAGCCCGCCACCGCACGCGCAGTCGGTATGCCCGATGGTGCAGACACCGGGCTTCGGCCTCGATCGCCAGGTTGCGATCGTCGGGCAGTTCCTCCCGGTGGCGGTCGGTGAAATCCCGGTCACTCTTGACGCCGTCGAAGGCGGCGCGGTGCATGGCGGCGACACCGACGGCCGTGTCGGGCCCTGCCTCCGGTTCGGACATGTCCCCCCGCAGGCGTGCTCCATCGGCCGGCACCCTTGTGCAGCAGAAGAGCCGAGACCCACGTGAGACGACACCGGGCCGAGGAAACGCACCGGCCACCCGCCGGTCCCACAACAACTGTCGGACCCATGCTCTCGTCGACCGGGCGCGCCGCCCGCTTCTCACGGCTCCGTGGTCCCGGCGCCGTCGGGACGCTCATGGCGCTTCCCGGCCACTGCGAGAGCGACGGCGTACAGGGCCAGGACCGGGACGAGCAGGAGGTAATAGGCAGTCGGCAGTGCGGTGAGGCCGACCAGCGGGCCAAGAGGCGAACGCGGCAGCGCCAGGGCGATGAGGGACAGGGCGATCGCGGCCCGTTCGACCGGGCCGGGCCTACGCCTCTGCGCGCCGCGGCGGCCTGCCCGCAGCAACACCATCACCAGGGCCTGGGTGAGCAGGTTCTCGGTGAACCAGCCGGAGTGGAACATCCCTTGGTCGTCGCGCGTGTCAAGGCCGTGCAGGCTGAGGCCGAGCACGGCGAAGGTGGCGAGATCGGCCAGGGCGTTGAGCACCCCGAAGCCCGTGATGAAGCACAGGAGTTCACGGGAGCGCAGCAGGGTCGGCCGACGCAGCGCCGACGGGTGCGGACGGTCACGGGCGAAGCTGAGCTGGGCCGCGTCGAAGCACAGGTTCTGCGCGAGGACCTGGGCGGGCAGCATCGGCAGGAAGGGCAGGAGCAGGCCGGCGGAGAGCATCGCGATCACGTTGCCGAGGTTGGAGGACAGCGTGACCCTCAGGTAGGTGGCGATGTTGCCGCCCGCATGCCGGCCCGCGGCGATGGCATGGGTGATCGCGGTGAGGTCCTTCTCCGCGAGCACCACGTCCGCGTTCTCGCGGGCCACGTCGGCGGCGCCCTGCGGCGTGATGCCGACGTCCGCGGAGCGCAGGGCGGGCAGGTCGTTGACGCCGTCGCCGAGGAAGCCGACGGTGTGCCCGGCGCTGCGCAGTGCCAGGGTGACGCGGGCCTTGTGGCCGGGGGTGCAGCGGGCGAAGACGGTGGTACGGGCGGCGAGGGCGGCCAGTTCGACGTCGGTCAGGGCGTCGATGGCGTCCGCGGTCAGGACGGCGTCCTCGAGGACCGGGATGCCGAGGTCGCGGCAGGCCCTGGCAACGGTACCGGGGTGGTCGCCGGTAAGCACCTTGACGGCCACTCCCTGGCCGGTGAGGGCCTTCAGCGCCTCGGCGGCGGTGGGCGCGAGCGCATCCCGCAGGGTGATCAGGCCGCGGAAGACGAGGCCACGTTCGTCGGCCTGTGTGTAGTCGCCGGTACGGGCCGGGCGTTCGGCGGTGGCGACGGCGAGGACGCGCATCCCGTCGTCGGCCTGCCGGGCGGCGAGGTCGCGCAGGCGCGCGCGTTCCTCGTCCGAGAGGGTGCAGCGTGCCAGGACGGCTTCGGGGTCTCCCTTGACGACCAGGGTGTGCATGCCGAGGCGGCCGGCTGAGCGGACGACCGCGGTGGCGAGACGGCGGGCCGGGTCGAAGGGGATCGCGTCGATGCCGTCGTAGGCGTGGAGGTCCCTTTCGGCGACCGCATTCAGGACGGCCTCGTCCAGGGCGTCGGGCACGGGCAGGTCGGCGAGTTGCAGGGTCCACCAGGCATTGGCGGCGGCCCAACGCAGGACCTCGGGGTCGTCCCGGCCGTCCGCGCCGAGGCTGCCCTCCACAACCGGCTGGTCCTGGGTGAGCGTGCCGGTCTTGTCCAGGCACAGCACATCGGCGGCACCGATGTCGTACAGAGCGGGCAGCCGCCTGACGATCACGCCGTGGGTGCGGGCCAGCAGGGAGGCTCCGCGGGCCAGACAGGTGGTGACGAGGACCGGGAGCATTTCCGGGGTGAGGCCCACCGCCACCGCGACCGCGAACGGCAGGGTCTCCAGACCTCGGTCGCGCAGTGCCGCGTTGGCCATCAGCACGAGCGGAGGCGTCAGCAGCATGAAGCGGATCAGGATCCAGGAAACGCCGCGCACGGAGCGGTCGAAGGCGCTCGGCTCAGGTCGCGGTCGGCCCGCCGTACGGCCGTGCGCGGCAGCGAGCCGGGTCTGTGCTCCCGTCGCGGTCACAACCGCCGTGGCGCTGCCCGAGGCGATGCTGCTGCCCTGGAAACACCACTGCGGCTGTTCGAACAGTCCGCCGGCGGTACCCGTACCCGGAGGCGTCTCGTCGGTGTGCTTCGCGACGGGGGCCGACTCTCCCGTCAGCGCGGACTGGTGCACCGTCAGGCCGCTCGCGCGCAGCAGACGCACGTCCGCGGGCACGACGTCGCCCGGCCCGAGGCGGATCACGTCGCCGACGACGAGGTCGTCCACCGCGATCTCGCGGGCGACGGACGGTGCGTGCTCGTCGGCGCGCCGCACGACGGTCACCGTGGTGGCGACCAACTGCCGCAGTGCGGCCGTGGACCGGTCGGCCCGGTGCTCGCCGGTCGCGCGCAGCACGCAGCTGACCACGACGAGGAGGAGGATCACCGAGGCGGTGCCCCAGGCGAGGACGGTGGCGGAGACCAGCCCGAGGCAGAGCAGGACCGAGGTGAAGGGATCACGCAGGCTGCGCACGAACAGCCGAGGCCAGGAAGCCGCGCCCCGAGCCGGAACCGCGTTGCCGCCGAACCGGGCCGAGCGCGCCTCGGCCTCGGCCTCCGTCAGGCCGCGCGGACCGCTGTCCAGCCGGCGCAGCACCTGCAGCAGCGTCGGCGCGGAGGACCCCGGCTCCGGCGCCCCAAGGACTTCGGGCCCCGCTCCAACCGCCGACAGGGCCACCGGAGCAGGCGGGTCGGCTTCCCGCTCCGAGGCCGCGGTGGTCTCAGCCACTGGTCCCCTGCAGGAGTCGTACCGGCGCACCCTGGTGAGAACGTACCGTCAGCTGCCCGATCATCACTCTCACGAGTGTCACGACGTCCGGGTCGTCGATGTAGTAGACCTGCCGTCGGCCCTCACGGCGAGAGCGCACGAGCCCGGCGAGCTTCAGCTTCGCCAGGTGCTGGCTCACTGCGGGCAGGGCGCCACCCACCCGGTCGGCGAGGTGCGTCACATCGCTCTCTCCCTGCGACAGCGCCCACATCAGGTGGAGCCTGACCGACGAGGCGAGCAGCCCGAAGGCGCCGGCAGCAGCCGCCAGCACGTCGGCCGACGGATCCTCGAAGCCGCCGACATTCTCAGCCACTGTCCTCTGCCCTCCCACCCGTACTTCGCGGTCGACGCACACTCGCCCGCCCAGTGTAGGCGTCGGGCGCCAGGCCCTGGCGTCAAACTTCCGCCTGCCCTTCGGGCGGACGACGGGAGATCGACGACACGTCCGGCAGTCCCGTGCGGCAGGACGCCCGGCCGGCTCACAGGGCCGATGAGCCGGTGCTCGTCGTCGTCCACTCGACTCCTGCACCCGGGCGGGGCTCCCGTGTGCTGCCCAGCGGTTGCCGCGTCCGCTTCGGCAAGTCCCCTGACGGGCACGCCCCGAGAGTCATCGGGCACAGGCGGGCGAGGATGGCGGGCAGCAGGTACTGGGCGGCCCCGAGAGGCGGTCCGGACGCCCAGCGGCCCGTGCGGTTCCGGACGGCGCCGTACCCCGCCCGCCCGGAGCCGCTGAAAGGCGGGATGCTGAACGGCGGGATGCCGCAGCGCACCGGGCGGTCCGGGGAGGTCGTCGCCTCACGGCTGTGTGCCGCGCGCCCGGCGGAAGCGGTCCAGCCCCTCGGCGAGGCCGATGATCGGATCGGGGTAGTCGAGGACGGTCCGCTCCGGGTCCGGGAGCTTCCACGGCTCGTGCACCAACCGTCCCTCGACACCGTCGAGTTCGGGGAGCCAGCGCCGGACGTAGGCGCCTTCCGGGTCGTACTTCTTGCCCTGTGTGACGGGGTTGAGGACTCGGTTGGGGCGGGTGTCGGTTCCGGTGCCGGCCATCCACTGCCAGTTGAGCTGGTTGTTGGCAAGGTCGCCGTCGACCAGCCAGTGCAGGAAGTGGGCGGCGCCGATCCGCCAGTCGACATAGAGGGTCTTGGTCAGAAATCCGGCGGTGAGGAGCCGGGCACGGTTGTGCATCCACCCCTGGGCGAGCAACTGCCGCATCGCCGCGTCGATGACCGGGTAACCGGTGCGGCCCTCGCGCCAGGCGTCGATGTCGGCGGCGGCGGTGCGCTCGGTGCGCCAGCGGTCGTGCCGGGTGCGGTAGTCGCGGTGGGCGCTCTCCGGCCGAGCGGCGAGGAGTTGGCGGTTGAAGTCGCGCCAGGCGAGCTGTCGTACGAACGCCTCGGCGCCCGCCCCGCCGTGCCGACGGGCCCGGTGCACGAGCTCCACCGGGGACAGGGTGCCGAAGTGCAGGTGGGCGGAGAGCCTGGAGGTGGCGTCTGCGGCCAGGACGTCGCGGGCGCTGTCGTAGGCGTCCAGACCGCCGCGCCAGTAGGCGGCCACCTGCTTGCGGGCCAGACTCTCTCCGCCGGGCGGCAGGGCCGGGGAGGCAGAGCCGGTCCCGCCGTGTACCAGGGGTCGCTCGCCACCCACCTCGTCGGGGACGGGCACCCGGCGTGGGGCGCCTGCGGCCGGCCGCAGCGGTACCTGTGTCCAGTGCCGGTAGTACGGGGTGAAGACGGCGAAGTGGTCGCAGGAGGCGGGGGTCACCGTGCCCGGCGGCACGGCCACGGTGACGGCGTCGTGCACGAACAGCCGACGGCCGGCCGCCTCCAGGGCGGACCGCAGCCGTTCCTCCCGGCGGGCGGCGAAACCGCTGTACCCGGCCGACATGTGCACCTCGTCGGCGTCCGACCCGGTCACCACCCGCAACACCTCCTCCACCGGATCGCCGGAGCGCACCACCAGCCGGCCGCCCCGCTCGCGCAGCGAGGCGTCCAGGTCCGCCAGGCAGTCGTCGAGGAACGCGCGACGGTTGGGCGCGGCGAACCCCGCGGCCTCGATGGCGCGGTCCCGCACGAACAACGGGACGACGGCATCGGCCGTCCCCAGGGCCGCGCGCAGCGGTGGGTGATCGTGCAGGCGCAGGTCGGCGGTGAACAGGACGACCGAGACGTGCATGGGCGTCAGCTTCTTCCGGGGGAGCGTCGGGAAACGCTGCGTTCTCCTGGCTCTTCGGCCGCTGCCGCGTCGGCGGATGCACTTCCGCCGCGCCCGCGCCCGGACGATGCCGCACGTTCCGCGGTACGGACGATGTTACGTGCCATGCCGCCGAAGACGACCGCGTGGAAGGGCGAGACGCTCCACCAGTACAGGTGTCCTAGCAGTCCACGGGGGTGGAACAGCGCCCGCTGCCGGTAACGGACGGGTCCGCCGTCGTCACCGTCCACACTCATCTCCAGCCAGGCCAGGCCGGGCAGCCGCATCTCGGCGCGCAGCCGCAGCAGCCGGCCGTGTTCGATCTCCTCGACCCGCCAGAAGTCCAGGGAGTCGCCGACCCTGAGACGCCGCGCGTCACGGCGGCCCCTGCGCAGGCCCACGCCGCCGACGAGCCGGTCCAGCCAGCCGCGCACCGCCCAGGCCAGGGGGAAGGAATACCAGCCGTTCTCCCCGCCGATGCCCTCGATGACCTCCCACAGTGCCTCCCGTGCGACATGGGCGTCGCGTTCCCGTACGTCGGTGTAGAGACTGCCGCCCGCCCAGTGCGGGTCGGTGGGCAGCGGGTCGCTGGGCGCGCCGGGTACGGACGCCGACGACCAGCGGGTGGTCACCTGGGCGTCACGGATGCGCTGCAGGGCCAGCAGGACGGCGCCGTCGAAGCCGAGCGGATGCCCTGGGGGGCTCGGCACGTATCGTTCGATGTCGTTCTCGCGGCACACCACCTCGTGCCGCAGCGACTCGGTCAGGGGCCGGGCGATGGAGGCGGGGACCGGGGTCACCAGGCCCACCCAGTGGCTGGACAGGCCGGGGGTGAGGACGGGGACGGGCAGGATCAGCCGTCGGGGCAGGCCGGCCACGGCGGCGTAGCGGCGCATCATGTCGAGGTACGTCAGCACGTCCGGGCCGCCGATGTCGAAGGTGCGGTTCACCTCGCGGGGCAGGCGGGCGCAGCCGGTCAGGAAGCGGAGCACGTCACGCACGGCGATGGGCTGGATCCGGGTGCGCACCCAGCGCGGGGTGATCATCACCGGCAGCCGCTCGGTGAGGTAGCGCAGCATCTCGAAGCTTGCGGAGCCGGAGCCGATGATCACGGCGGCGCGGAGCACGGCCGTCGGTACGCCGGAGGCGAGCAGGATGCGGCCGACCTCGGCGCGGGAGCGCAGGTGGGGCGACAGCTCCCGCTCGGGGACCGACCGCGGTGTCAGGCCACCCAGGTAGACGAGCCGGCCGACGCCGGCCCGGCGGGCCTGCTCGCCGAAGATACGGGCCGCCTCCCGGTCGGTGTCCTCGAACCCGTGCCCGGTACCCAGGGCGTGCACCAGGTAGTAGGCCACGTCCACGCCGTTCATGGCGCGCGCCACCGACGCGGCGTCGGTGACGTCGCCCCGGACGATCTCCACCCGTCCGGCCCAGGGATGGTCGCGCAGCTTGCCCGGGGTGCGGGCCAGACAGCGCACCCGATGTCCGGCGTCGAGCAGTTCCGGTACCAACCGGCCGCCGATGTAGCCCGTGGCACCGGTCACCAGGCACATCAGGCCGTCGTCCGCCGGGCGCCCAGGCGTCGGTGTGGTGTCGTCACTCATGGTCGCTCCCGCCGTGGACGCGCTCGTCGCCGGCCGCCGTCGCGGCACCTGGCACTGCTTTCTACGGTGCTGACCGTGCTCACGGATGCGCTCCGGCGCGGGCCGATCGGGTGACGCGCGGTGTCCCACGAGTCTGCGGCGGCGGTCGCGCCCGTCGAGGCGGCGGGAATTGCCTCCTCGCCGTGGAAGCGAACCGCGCCCATTGGCCTGCGCCGGTGCCGTGTGGCGACGTGTACCGGAGGCACCGGTTCTGTCCGGAGCCGAGCAGGAACGGTGCGAAGCACGCAGTCGGTCTCCTACGGCAGCGGATCGAGGCGAGACCCTTCGAGTGAAAAAACCGGAGCAAGGCTGCCTGACCGGCGGTTCGCTGGTTGTCGTGGCGATCTCCAGACCATACGTTCAGCTCCAGCGCTCACAGCGGCGGCGCCCGTGCACAGGGTTGGGCCCGGACCTGCCACGGACCACAGAGCCGAGAGGAACAGCCATGCGCCTGATTCGCTGCGCTCTCGCGGCTGCAACTGTGGCGGCTTCCGCCTCGGCCGTCGGCCTGCCCCTGTTCTTCGCGGACCGGATGCCCCGGAGTTCCGGTACGACGCAGGTCAGCATGGTCGGCGCCCCCAGCGTCTCGCGGAGCAGGGCCGCATCGCTCCGGCCACCCTTCGCGCATCCGGGACCGCCGGGATCTGCGCTCCCCTGCTACAGCTACGGCGGCCCCTACTGCGGCTGGGTGGCAACGTACTGGGGCGGCTGCGACAGAGAGTGGGGTCTGAGCTACGGATTCAAAAGCCCTGACTGGGTGTGTCCGCACGATCCCCGGCCCTCGGACACGCCCAGCGCCTCGGACACGCCCAGCGCCTCGGACACGTCCAGTGCCTCGGACACGTCGGCCTCCGCCGGAAGCACCGGTTCCACGGCCACACGCAGCCGCTTAGCCAGGCCCCACCGCTCACGCAGGCCCACCCCCACGGCCACATCGAGTCCCCTCGGACACGTCGGCCCCCACCGCAAGCAGCGGTTCCCCCGGACCAGCCCCGCCGAGAGACGTCCGGCGACCGGTCACAGCGGCGCCGCGCGCCGGCCGGTGACGGTCGGACAGCAGGCGCCGCCGAGGGAGGAAGACCCCCTCGGCTCTCTTCCCGACTCCCGTACCGGGGTCGTCCGACCGGTACCGGACCCTGGCAGGCGGGCGGACTACACGGCGAGTCCTGTACAAGCCGCACAAGAACTACGGGACCACCTCTTCGCCTGCCGCACGGCCGCCTGGCCCGCCGGACGGAGCTGTACGGATGCGGCACCGTCCGGCGTCGCCGGCCCGGCCGCCTTCCCGGGGGCCGGCCTCCGTGAAGTCAGGGACCAAAGGTGCTGGTGGTTCATCCGCCCGGACGTCACCTGGCAGAACGACGCCGGCGAAGCCAAGCCCTGGCCAGCATGCCCAGGACGATCAGCAAACCGCCCGCCGCGATCATGATGTGCTTCGCGCTCAGAAGACCGCCGCTCCAGCCGGCAGCCGTGCTGTCACCCGGGACAGGGGGAACGGTACCCCCGGGCGTAGGAGTCCCCTGCTCACCCTGTCCGTTCCCCTTCCGGGGCGACGGAGAGCCGGGCGATTCGCTCCCGTCGGCGGTTGTGCCACCATGCGGACGAGCGCCGCCCCCGCGGTCACCGTCGTCCTCGTCGTTGTCGCAGTGGCTGGCCGGGAAGGGAAAGTCTCGCTCGTGGCGGTCGAAGGCCTTCACCACGAAGAGCGGATGCACCCGGAAGAAGTCAGTGATCTCAAACTCGTACTGGTCGATGCTCTCGATGGCATTGTTCACGTCCAGATACGTCGAGACGCTGAAGCTGTCCCACGGGGCCGCCGGCGCCGAGGGCGAGGAGGCCGAAGTCCCTTGGAGGACCACAGCCTCGGGCCCGTGCCGGCCATTCGTCAGAATCGCCCTCAGACCCGAGTCGATGAGTACGACACGGCGCTGGCTGTAGCAGTCGCGCCAGGGACTGTGGTGGTCGTGGTCACCGTCGCCGTGGTCACCGTCGCCGTCACGCAGCCACCGGGAGCCGGCCGCGTGTGCGGACGCCTGCGCAGCGACGCCCACCGACGGAGACACCAGGGCGATCGCCGCACCCGCCAGCGGCGCTGCAACCCAGGGACGCAGATTCAATCGATGACCTCCATGAGGCCGGACACAGGCGACTGCCTGCTGCGCGGACGTATCGGAATCTCACAAGAAGCTACGAGAGATCAACTCGCCGCATCCTGAACACACTCGTGGGTGGTAGTCCCTGTCACTCAACCGCAGCAGTCCCATGGACCGCCTGCGCGGTCCCCGACGGCACGGGTCGAACGGCGCGGCCCCGCAGTGGTGTCGCCGTGCCGCCCCGCACGGGGGAGAAGCCTGTCGAGGGGATCGGCCCGTACCGGTCGGAGGCCGGGACCGGCACCGCAAACCACCTCCGGCGGAAGAGCAGAATCGAGGAGCTGCGGGCGGCGTCGTCGCCGGCCGGACGGTCCCGAACTCCTCAGGATCCGGCCGTGGCCTCGACCAACCGCTTCGTGCCGGGCTGGTCGGTGACGCAGCCCACCAGGCCGAGCGCCCGGGCCAGCGCCAGGTCCCGCCCGTCGTTGACGGTCCAGGCCATCACGTCGATGCCGGCGGTGCGGCACTTCTCCACGATGGCCCGGTTCAGCTGGCGCAGTTCCACGCTGACCAGGGTGGCACCCACCTTCTGGGCGCGGCCGACGAAGGTGTCGCGGTGCGCGCTGGGGCCTGCCACCAGAACGGTGCGGGCCTGTGGCAGCAATTGGTGGATCTCGATCAGGGCCACGTCGTGGAACGACAGCACCGAGACCCGGTCCAGCAGGTCGCGGTCGGCGAGCACTTTGGCCAGCGACCGGGCGGCTGCCACGTCCTTGATCTCCGCCTGGATCGGCAGGTTCGGCCCGACGGCGTCCAGTACCTCCGCGAACGTGGGGATCCGCTCGCCGAGGCCGGCATCGAGCTTCTTGAGCTGCCGCAACTCCTGTCGGGCGATGGGCCCGGAGCCGTTCGTCGTGCGATCCAGGGTCTCGTCGTGCATGACGACCAGTTCGCCGTCCCTGCTCAGGTGCAGGTCCAGCTCGATGCCGTCCAGGCCCTCGCGTTCGGCCCGCAGGAAGGAGCGCAGGGTGTTCTCCGGCTCGGCGGCCATGACACCGCGGTGGCCGATGGTGAAGAAAGACACTCGGTTGCCGTCCTTGGGTACGAGGGGTTGGGGCAGCAGCACGAACGCCGTACCCCGGCAGGGCGGCGGGCGACGGCCCGTCGGAGCTCCCAAGCCTAACGGGCCCGTCCGGCCGCGCCCTCTGCCCACCTGCACCGTGCCGGAGTGCGCCCCGGAGCAAGGACGGCAGCGCGCCCGCCTGACCGCGATCGCGTTGACGGCAGCACCCATCGCGGCAGCGAGGGGATCCAGCGATCGCTCGGCCGTTCCATCGGCCGTACGCCTCCGCCACCGCTGTACGACGTGACGGCGAACACGGGAACGTGACACAGCGCCTGGGACCACCGCGAGCGCCACGCGGCCGAGCGGGAACAACCCCGCAGGCGCCATCGGGCCCATGGCCACGGGATACGACGAACTCGTCGACCGCTACGAGCGACCGCGCCGGTCGTGGTCCCCAACGGGTGGCGATCGTCGGCACTTTCACCTCGAGGTGCTCACAGGGGCAGCGGCTGCGCGCCCATGCGCACACCGTCGACGACTCGGCGGCGATGCCGTCCAAGAACGCCTCCCCCAGGGGACGTTCGGCAGGACGACGCGGGTCGGCTCCGCAGCGGCAGGCTGATACCCACGTGCCGCACACCCTTCGGGCCGGGATCATTCGCCGTCCACCAAACCGGATCAGGGTCTGGAACGCTTCGGGCGCATTCATGGTGCACCTGTCCCCGACCTTGCGGCGGCCGTGGCCTTCGCGGTTGGTCCGGCGGATTGCGCACCTCGTTCGAGATCAGCAACAGCGACGCCACGCCGGGTTACCTGCCCGGGCCGGTCAACCCCGGTACGTGGCACGTCGTTCTCGGCCCGTACCAGGTGGCGCCGCAGGGCCTGAACTACCGGGTCCAGGTGACGTGAACGGCGCCCCGCCGCTGCGGGCCAAGGGGCGCGGCCGGGACCGGTACCGCGGCGACTGCCACCTGCACACCGTCTACTCCGACGGCAGGCGCCTGCCGAGCGAGGTCGCGTCCGGCGCCCGGGCCGCCGGACTCGACTTCATCGTCTCCACCGACCACAACACCGACGGTCCGCTTCATCACCGACGAGGGCCAGGTGCACCAGGAGTCGGTGGACGCCTCCGGCTCCGGCACGCTGGTGTGGCGCACGACCGCCTCCCTCGCGGCCTACGTACGCGCCGAGGTCCGGCACCCGATGGCGGACGGCAGTCCGGGACAGGGCAACACGACGGGGGACGCGCTGCTCTTCGGCCCCATGGCCGCACTGACCAACCCGGTCTTCCTGAAGGCGACGACGGCCGCGCGCGGTTGACGCGCTGGGTCCCGACGAGGGCTCACCGCCTCGGCGGGCCCGTTGCGGGCACTCTCCCAGGCGTACCTGCGGTCAGAAGTCCCTGTATCAATCATGAAGAAAACCTGTCATGGCGACGGTAGACATTGGCTCGTCCCGGGGCTAACGTTTTCGTTGTACCCAGGAAGTCGAAATGGGCACGGCAGACACGCGCAGCCGTGCCGGCAGTCAAGCAGGACACGGCCCCACGGGACCGTGAGCACTACCCGCGGTATCCAGCAGTACAACCGAGTAACCGAAGGTAAGGAGCGAGACGCCATCAGGATCGCCCGGGCGAGGAAGCAGGCCGCCCGGGTACCGCAGACCCCGGATTGGAAGGTGGTCCCCGGTCACGCATCCGCGATCCCCGCAGTCCCGCCCTCCCAGGCGGAACCTGCGGACACAGAAGACCGGCGCCGTGCGCCGGTAGATGGTGTTGAAAGCTCGGGGCCCGGGTGCCGGTACGGCACCCGGGCCCCCGACGCGTCCGCTGAAAGAAGAGGTCCATGCCCCTTGGCAGTTCCCGCGCCGTCGACAATCTCGACGACGAGGACTATCCCGCCTACACCATGGGCCGGGCCGCCGAGATGCTCGGCACCACTCCCGCCTTTCTCCGCGCCCTGGGCGAACACCGCCTGATCACGCCCCTGCGCTCCGAAGGGGGACACCGTCGCTACTCGCGCTATCAGCTGCGCGTCGCTGCCCGTGCCCGCGAACTCGTCGACCAGGGCACTCCGATAGAGGCCGCCTGCCGCATCGTCATCCTCGAGGACCAGCTGGAAGAAGCCAGGCGCATCAACGAACAACTGCGCACGCAGAGCGGCGAGTCGCAGGCGAAGACATCGGCCTGACAGGACGCCGGCCCGAGAATCACCGGCTGCCGGCGTGTGCCGGGACCGCGGCGGCCACCCCGTGAGCCCAGCTCTCCGGAGTTCCGCACGCCGGGCGTCTCTTGACCGTGACGGCGCCGGAAGCCTTCGCTCGGCGACGGCAGCGGCGGCGGACCCGGTGCCGGGGCAGCACGGCAGCCCGGTCGGCGACCGGGGCGACGGCCGGAGCGTCTGTCGGACGCGCACAGCCCGCCCCGCGTCCGCGTCCGGCACGGCAACGGCTCCACGGCAAGACGCCCTTGCGAGGCCGCGAGGAGTCCGCTTCCGGCGCGCGGGCCGCGGGTCCGGCCGGTCCCGCGGCACAGCCGCCCGTCGCGGGCGGAGCCACTGGTGCCGACGCGGTGGGTCGGACAAGCTCGGCGCATGGACTGGATGCCCTTGCTCTCTACGCTGGCCGGTGCCGTCATCGGTATCGCTGCCACTCTGATCGCCGATCGCAACCGGTGGAAACGGGAGGAGGCCAGACACGCGCTGGAAGTCCGACGCGGCGTGTACACGGAGTTCGTCTCTGCGCTCAAAACCGCGGGTGAGGAGATGCGAGCGGTCGCCTTGGGTGATCACATGTCCGAGTCGGCGCGTGATGCGGCTGTGCGGGAAGCCGTTCGTGGCACGGGCATCTACACGGCAAGTGAGCGCCTGTGGCTGGTGGGTCCGCGGCAGGTTGTGGCCGCGGGGAACGAGGCGTTCCACAGCCTGCGGGCGATCCGTGACGCCTACGCCCGGGGGGTGGCAGTCGATTCCGTCGAGGCGGCGCCCCTGATAGCGCGGCGGCGCACGGCCATGGCTGAGATGCGTCGCCTCATGCGTGAGGACCTGGGCATCGGGCCCCTGGACATCGAGTGACCGTCACCAACCCCGCTCAACAAGGCGCTTCGTACTGCTCGGCGCGGCGTTCCGCTGCTGTCAGCGGTGCGGCGGAGAGCCCCCGGAATCCGCCGGGCGGTCCGGGGGCTCTCGTGCGGCAACGGGTGCCGTCACCACCACTCGCCGTGGTCGCAGACCACCCGGAAGCTGCCCACGACGCCGTGGCGACCGAATCCGTCATGGCCGTCGAAGCCGAACCCCCCGCCCTCGTCGCCGTGGCCGTGGGGCACCACGCCGAAGCTCTCGCTGCGGGGTCCCACGGTGGCGATCGGAGGGCCACCGTCGCAATTGAAGCCCCGGAAGACCTCGACGGTCCTCCTGCTTTCGTTGAGGACGTTGAAGCTGTGCGCGCCCAGTCCGCTGGCCGCGGTGATGCACCCCTCCACGAAGGCGGGGTACGAACGTTCGTTGATGAAGATTCTTCCGCCTCCCCAGCGGCCGTGACCGCGTCCACCACCGCGGTGACGTCCACCGCCGTCGCGGTCACCGTAGCGGCCACCGCCGTCGCGGCCTCCGCCGTCGCGGCCTCCGCCGTCGCGGCCTCCGCCGTCGCGGCCTCCGCCGTCGCGGCCACCACCGCGGCCGCCGTCGCCGCCCCAGTTTCCGCCTCCATCACCGGCCTTGGCGCCCGAAGGAACCGTGGCAGAAGAGACAGAGGCTGCGAATGCGGCGAGTTGCAAGGGCTGGGTGGCGTGGTGGGCCGGCAGGGCGGGGTGGTGCGGTGGCTGGGCTGCCCGATGGAGGGGCGGCGAGGCTGGGGTGGACTCGACGGGCGAGGCATAGGTGATGCCGGCGGCTGCAAGGACGGTCGCGCCTATTCCGGCACCGACCACGAAAGCACGCGAGGGCATGGGCACTCTCTCTTTCTTAGCTGCGTTGGCCGGACGACCGACCTGCGATGAACGTACCGAGAGCTCGCACAACCGGCATTCCGGGCGTGGCCAAGGTGTGAGACAGTGAGCCAACCAGGTGTCAGAGGTCCAAGAAGACGCCCCGAACGACAGGGGCACCCCTCCCAACGACCGGCCACCGGCCACACAGTGGTACGGCATCATCCGCCGGCTTGTGCCGGTCGCCGGCACGCCGCCCGCCGTTCAAGGGCACCGGCAGGTCCCTGGCCGACCGGAAAGCCGGACACCTCGCAGGCCGGCCTCGAACGTCGGCCGGGCCGGGGTCATCGCCGGCACTGCGTGGCGAGGTGGCTCCCGCCGGGACCTCCGCCGTGAGACCCCCAGGGCCGTACGTCCGCCGGGCAGCCGGACCGCCGGTGTCCTCGGCCGCGGCGGAGGACCCGTGAATCCGACGACGTCACCGTCCACCGCCTCCGCTTTCCTGGTCTTCACGACCCCGCGAACGGCCCGCCGTACGGCGACTTCGCGTGCTCGGCGACCGCGCCCTCCCCGCCCGCCCTGGAGCGGGTCGCAGGGGCCCGGGCCACCTCCTGGTCGTCCGTCACCTGTGTCGGCTGAATCCCCGACGGCGAGGGCAGCCCGGCCAAGCACGTCGCGCAGAGCCTGCCGCCTGCACTCGTCCGGCCGCGACCACACATCACCGGACGACCCGGTCGGCACATCCCGCGCGATGAACGACGCCGGACACTCCTCCGCCGGCCGTGCCGCGGCGGCGATGACGCCGCCCGGGACCGGGCCGCGTCGAACGAGATCTGTCCGTCCGCCACCACGACGGCCCTGTCGTCCGGCACGACGCGCTGCGGCAGGTTCCCGTACCAGCCGCCCCCCGCCGGCCCACCGGCAGCCGAGGCGCCAGGCGGCGCTTCGGCTCCAGGACAGGAGGATACGGCCAATGGCCGGGGCAACAGGCCCCTTGAGAAGGGACCACCCCTCTCGCAGCGTTTGTGGATCCGGCACATTCAGCGTGCGATCCGGTGACCCCGGTGCCGAAAGAGGATTGCGCCGAAAATCAGGTCGGCAAGCAGGACGACGGCCCCGATGATCAGCAGATAGAACAGGCCGTGTGCGGCGAATCCGATGATGCCCAGTACGAGGGCTGCGATGATCAGAAGCAGAAAAAGGATCATCGAATCTCCCGGTGACCTCGGTGGCTCAGCGGCGGGCCAGGCGGCGTTCGCCGCCCGCACCCGGGGCGTAATCGAGCGAGTAGTGGGCGAAGACACCTGACTCGGCCGAGGCCGGGAGTTCACCGTCCGTGTCTATCGCGGGGGCCTTCTTGACCACGCCCTTGTCGTAGGCGACCTTCACGTACCCGGGGCCGACGGTCGCTGCCGTGAGTGGCACGAACACCAGTCGACGGCGAGTGGGCAAGCCGGTCATGACCGTGGCAAAGATCGGCTTGTCTGTAGCGGTGTCCACGTACACCGCCTCTAGGGACCCGATTTTGTGGCGACCGGGATCGAGCACGTCATGGCCACGCCATTCACGGATGTCGCTTGCCTCGAACATGATAAACCTCCGCACTCGCGAGTACCCCCTGGTCGCGCGGCAATGTCTCTCCGAGCGGCAGTGCGGCACTGCGACCGCTTTCGGAACGGTTCTCTCAGACGCCGGCGATGCGCTCACAGAGGCATTGCGGCCGGTCACCGGCGCCGGCGTCGGCTACCGGGAAAAGCAGAGAAGGTACGCCGCATCCCGTGGCGCGGCACCGAAATCCCAGCGCCGTACGGCATGAAAATGGGCCCGCGCGCACCGTGCCGCGTCGGCAGGATCGCAGAGTGCCCCGGAGGAAAGCGCAACCGCCGCGTAGTGCATATGCCGCCCGGCATGGGGGAACCGGAATGCGTCCCCTTCAACCTGGAGGAGGAAATTCGATATGAACCAGGACAGGACGAGCCGGTCGGACCTTACTCAGCCGTTGCGAGTCGTCGCCTCAGGGCTCCGCCGCTTGCCCGGGGCCGAGCAGGTCGGCCACGTCGCCGATGGCGCTCTGGACCGGATCGGAGCCGTCTCTCCCCGAGGTCGACGCATGGCGGTGTACACCGGAGCCGCAGTGCTTGGTGTGACCGGGGTGGTGGAATGGCCGGTCGCTCTTGCCGGCGCGGCCGTCGCCTGGCTGACCCAGCCGCGTCCAGGCCACGGAAGGCACGTGCCGACACCGGCGGACGCTCTCGGTAGAACGGCGCCGCGCCGTACGGCACCCGGGACGGCCGAACCCGCTTCCGCCGGACGCACCGGCGCCGTGCACCATCCCCACGGAGCCGGCGACAGGCTGGCCCCTTCCCACTTCCACCTCGAGCATGCCGAGGGTCACGTGCACGAGGAGCCCGCCAAAGTGGGGGACCCCGCCACCGCCTCGGGACTCAAGCAGGTCGCAAGAGCCTCGGCCCACCACCATGGCGCAGTCCCGCCAGGACAGGACCACCCGCACGGGCAGAGCCGCCAGTGACGTGAGTCGGAGATCTTTCGGCAGTTCGTTCCGGGGCCGCCGACCTCGACGAGGCCGACCTGCCTCAGGTGGCGTCGGGCCGTCGGAGAACCGAAGGCCCGTCGCAGGCTTGCGATCCAACGAGGTGTCTCTGAATCGTCAGACCGGGCCCACGGCAGTCGGAACGCCGACCAGCAGGGTCATGCGGAGGCGCCCGGCCGCCCTGTTGCCGTGCCGGGCGTTCACCACCCATGGTTCATGCCCGGTGATCCCCGCGTCGGCGGGAACCACTGTCGGCTCAGGCACGTCCGGCCGATGCCGGAGACGGTTGCCCGGCGTGCACCCCGGGCGCGGTGGCGTCGTGCAGCCAGGCACGACGTGCACGGCGGAACCGCGGTCTCGGGGCCGCCGGTCCCCTCCGCCTACCGGATCAGGTGTCGCATCTCGCTTTCGTACAGCTCGGCCGGGTCGAGCCCCATGCCGGTGAAATGGCCTGCCAGCTCAAGGGAGAGGATGCCGTGCAGGCGGGTCCAGAAGAGCAGGGCGCGACGCAGGGCAGCCGGGGGTGCGGGATGGCCGGCCGCCCACTGCCGGTGCTCGGCCAGGTGGGCTTCGAGGCGGGCGTGGTCCGGGGTGCCGGTGTCGGCACCGCTCGACCGGGCGGCGTCGAGGAGAGCTGTCATGATCTCGGACGCGGTCACGGTGACGTCGTCGGGTGCGTGGTAGCCGGGGACCGGCGTGCCGAAGACGAGGAAGTAGCGCTGCGGGTCGTCCAGTGCCCAGGTGCGAAGTGCGCGTCCCAGGCCGGCAAGGTCCGCGCCCGAGGCGGCAGCGCCGCGGACGCTGTCGGCGAGACTGCGGTAGGCGTCCCGGATCAGCTCGGTGATCAGCTCGTCGCGACTGGCGAAGTACCGGTAGAGCGCGGGGCCGCTCATGCCCATCTGCTTGGCGATGGCGTTCAGGGACAGCCCTGGCGCCCCGGCGGTGGCGATCTGCTCCCAGGCGCGCTGCTTGATCTCGGCCCGTAGCTGGGCCCGGTAGCGCTCGCGTGGTGTCTCCTTGCCCGCAACGGTCACGTGCTCATCCCTTCTTCCCCCGTACCTGGTCGCATCCGCCGCGTTAGAGCCTATAACGAAGGTTCTTGACCGTCACGTTGTTGGTGAGTTATAACCTCTAACGAACGCGTCAGCCAATAACTGACGGAGGATCGAACGGAGGTCGTCATGAACGTGGGAGAAATGATCGAGGTCGTTCTGCCGGGCAAGGTCGAGCCGGAGGGTCTGGAGATGCGGCAGGGGACCGTCCCGACCGCCGGCCCGGGTCACGTCGTCGTCCGCATGGAGGCGACCGGTGTCTCCTTCGCCGAACAGCAGATGCGCCGTGGCCGCTACTACGACCAGCCGCCCTTCCCGTTCGTGCCCGGTTACGACATGGTCGGCACCGTTGTGGCGGCCGGGGCCGGCGTCGCCGGGGGACTCGTCGGCACCCGGGTGGCCGCGCTGCTCAAGGTCGGCGGCTGGGCCAGCCACGTGGTCGTCGACGCCGCCGACCTGGTGCCGGTTCCGGACGGGATCGGCGCGGCGGAGGCGGAGACCGTGGTGATCAACGGCATCACGGCGTGGCAGATGCTGCACCGCAAGGCCCGCATCCGCGCCGGACAGACCGTCCTGGTGCACGGCGCCAACGGGGGAGTCGGCTCGGTCCTGGTTCAACTCGCCCAGGCCGCCGGGGCGAAGGTGATCGGCACCGCTTCCGCGCGGCACCACGCCGCCCTGCGGGAACGAGGGGTGAGCCCGATCGACTACCGCACGGAGAACATCCCCGCGCGCGTCCGCCAGATGGCCCCGTGCGGTGTGGACGCCGTCTTCGACCACGTCGGTGGCCGCAGCGTCGTCGACTCCTGGAGCCTGCTCGCCACCGGCGGCACCCTCGTCTCCTACGGCAGTGCCTCCACCCGCGACGCCCAGGGCTCCACACAGTGGCCCGTGCTCAAGCTGCTCGGCCGTGTATGGGTGTGGAACACACTGCCCAACCGCCGTCGCGCGTACTTCTTCAACGTCTGGGCCGGACGGGCCCTCAGTCGCAGCCGCTTCCGGGCCCGGCTGCGCGCCGACCTCACCGAGGTGTTCGAAGCGCTGCGGCGCGGCGAGATCACCGCCCAGATCGCCGCAGAGTTCCCACTCGCCCGGGTCGCCGAGGCGCTGCGGCTGGCCGAGTCCGGCACCGTCGCCGGAAAGGTCGTCCTGCGCGCCTGACGATCCGCACGGAAGCCGGCGAACACGTCGGACTTCGCCGGCGTCGTCCCCCCGCCCTCCGTGCCGTCACGACGCGACGACGTTCGGGCGAACCCCGTCATGCCCAGACTCGAGCACGTCCGGCGCACGCTCACCGACGTCCTCGTCACCGCGACAGTCCTCGCCACTCCGGCGGTTGCCGCCCCGCCCAGCCCAACCGGTCACCCCGGCAAGCCGGGATCCGTCTCAGCGCGCGCTGAGACGCGGAGTTCTCCGGCGGATCGTCCCATTGTGCCTCCGTCCGGCGCTTCGCAGCGGCTTCACCGCGCCCGGGCACGCGCCCCTGCCCGGACTCCGGGACTGCGAGGGGAGACCTGCCGAACCGGTCTGACCGGCCCGAGCCGACGCGCCGAACGACGGCGGTCAGAGCCTGCGCCAGCGCGCGCAGCACCAGGAGAAGACACCGAACGCGGTCAGACCGAGTGCGATCAGGCCGAGCAGCCACGGGCCGGCCGGGAGATCGCGGAAGGAACGCAGCGTGTCGTCCATACCCTTCGCCCTGCCGGGCTGATGGCGGACGGCCGCGACGACGGTGAACCCGCCGGCCACGGCGAAGACGACACCGCGCGCCACTCCACCGACCACACCGAAGAGGTCGGTCGTCCGCCGGGCCCGCTGCGACATCGCGGCCGTCCGCAGATCGTCGCGGAACCTGCGCCTCATCGCCCGCACCGAGATCCACAGGCCGGCGACCACCACGGCCGCACCGGCGACTCCCGCGAGCCACTGCCCGGCCGGCCAGCGCAACACCACGGCGGTGACATCGTGTGTGCGCCGGTCGGAGGAGCCGCTTCCGCTGCCCCGGTCCCCGGCCGCGAAGGACAGCACGGAGAAGGACGCGAGGACGTAGAAGAGACAACGGCCAGCCGCCGCCGCCCGCTCGGACGGTTCGGCACCCTTCGCCCCCGCGCCGCCGAACACCGCTTCCGAGAGCCGCCACAGCGCCATGCCGGCGAGCGCGGCCCCTACGAACCACAGCAACACCGCCCCGAAGGGCTCTCCGGCCAGTTCCTCAAGGGCACCGCCGCGGTCGGCCTGTCGCGCGCCGCTGTCGTGGCCCATGGCGATCTTCAGGGCGATCACGCCCACGAGGAGGTAGATCAGTCCGCGCGCGGCGAAGCCGGCCCGGGCCGCCACGGCCATCGCAGGACTGTCCGCCGCGCGACGGGCCCGCCCCCGTCCCATGAGCGCCCATGACTGTGCATCCATACCTCGCCGATGCCCCGGGTTTCCAGCCCGACACCTCGGGCTCGCCGGCCGCGCTGCCGTCCACGTTCGGCCGGTGGTGAGGCTGTGAAGGGGACTCGGCGGACACCTCGGTCACGTGCGGGCTCGGCCCGTCCCACCCGGGTGCGCCAGGCATCGGCGTTCGTCCAGGTTGTCTCCGGCCCGACTCCGCTCTGCTGATCAGGTGTCCATACGTCGTCAAAGTCGTCAGAGCGGTCCAGCCGTGGGATGTCGCCGAACCGTGCTCGCGCCACACGGTCGCCGGCCTGCGCAGGACAGCTGCTGGGGCTCCGGACGGGTGCTGGGGCGTGGTGCCGGAGGCGAGCGCCGGTGCGCCCTGCACGCCCTCTCCACGGACCCGGCCCGCAGGCCGCACGGTCAACGCATGGGGGATACGTGGGTGCAGGAGTGTGCGGGCCGTGGTGACGGCAGCGGATGCCCGCACGGGGCCGTGCTGACGATCGGGGCGGGGAAGCCGGAGTACCGATGCGATGACTGCCGGCACTTCTGGGAGCTGGACAAGACGGAGCCGGGACGCCGGGCGTGCGAGGACGATGGGCTGACCCGGCCGCCTGGGGATCCGAGGGAGGCCGGGCCGGGGACGACAGGGCCTGACGGGGTGATGGTGACCGATCTGGGGAGAGGACCGGCCGAGGGTGTCCCACCGACGGCTGCTGCCCCGGCACCGACCATGCGGCCCTCCGCCTGACCGAGGCGATCACACGAGTCCCGGACGGACGCGTCAGCGACCAGGACTTCAACCCAGGTGGTCGATGGGGCTACGCGGGGTCGGGTGGGTAGGTCAGGTGCCCGTGCCGGACTCGCGCGTGCTTGTCCAGGACCGCGGGCTTCGCTGTCGTGGGCGACATGATGTGCACGACCTCCACACCGGCGGCGATCAACGCATCGGTGATCAGCCTGCGATGGCAGCGCCAGGGAACCGCTTCGCTGCACATGATCGCGGGCCGTTCCCGCTCCGCCAGCTCGAGCAGCTCGTCAAGGCCCTGCGCGAACTCGTCACCGGCCATGTAGTCGGCGTAGTCGCGGAAGGCCTTGACCCGCCAGGCGCCGTTCTCGCTCGGTACGCCCTTGGGAGTGTGCCGTCGGCCGCCGAGCCTCGGAACCCACCGGTATGCGATGTCGGGAGGCAGCGCGTCGATGATCGCAGCCTGGTTCCACTGCGGGAAGTTCCGCGACGACGGGAAGGAACGGACGTCCACCAGACAGGTGATCCCGTTGTTCCGCAGCATGTCCAGCATCTCGTCGAAGTCGCGCGTCGAATGCCCCACGGTACAGACGCGGTTCGTCATCCTGCTGCCTCGTCCAGGTCAGGCCCCTTGCTCCACAGTTTCGTCACCGCACCATTTTTGTGCCCGGCGATGTGGTCGGTCATGTCGCTCCTGTTCGGCGCTGTCGCGGTGCGGCCTCGGCCCACTGGCCGCAAGCGAGACGCTCGTCTGCCTGGACGAGAACCCGCCGACCTGGAACGGAGCCCGGTCGCCACCCCAGCGCACGCACGACGAGCCGACCTCGTCGAGGTCGACGGGCTGCTGACTTTCCAAGGCGGTGCAGGAAAGACCGGAGGCCCTGCACGCGACTCTTCCCCCGCGGCAGCTCCTGGTGGAGGAAGCCGTCGCCCCGTGGTCGATCGGAGCCTCGACGGTCCCGCGACGGTTCATGTTCAACGTCGGGTGTTCTTGGCCGCTTGGTCGACAGTGACGCCGAGTCGGCCGGCCACGGTCGTGAGGGCCGTTCCGAGGGGGAGCGCGACTCGAGTGAGGGCATGCCGGTCTCCCCGGGTCGGGTCCCGGTTGACGATCACCACCGGCTTGCCGGCCTGGGCCGCCTGGCGGACGAACCGGAGCCCGGACATCACCGTCAGTGAGGAACCCAGGACCAGCAGCGACGCCGCTTCACGGACGAGCTTGCGGCAGTGCTCGACCCGCTCGGGCGGAACGGCTTCGCCGAAGAAGACCACGTCCGGTTTGAGGACGCCGCCACAGATCGTGCAGGGCACCACACGGAAGTTCCCGACCTGTTCGTCGGTGAGGTCGGCGTCACCGTCCGGGTTGATCCCGGCGGCCACCGGTTCGAAGCCCGCATTGGCCTCCTCCAGCCGCCGGGCGAGTTCACGGCGGGGGCTGAAGTCGCCGCAACGGAGGCATACGACCCGGTCCAGGCCTCCGTGGAGCTCCACGACACCCTGACTGCCGGCGGCCTGGTGCAGACCGTCGACGTTCTGGGTGATCAGCCCCGAGAGCAGCCCCCGCCCCCCGAACGCGGCCACCGCCCGGTGCCCGGCGTTCGGGCGGGCACGGCCGAAGGTGCGCCAGCCGAGGTGGCTGCGCGCCCAGTACCGGCGCCGGGCCTGAGCGCTTGCGGTGAAGTCCTGGTACGTCATCGGGGTGTGCCGGCCCAGGCTCCCGCCCTCGCCCCGGTAGTCGGGGATGCCCGACTCCGTGGAGATGCCCGCCCCACTGAGGACCAGGACACCACCGGTGCTCAGCACATCGGCGACCGGCTCCAGGTCCGTGGTGGCCGGCGGCAGAGCCTCCGTAGGGGTCCAGCTCAAGGTGGGGCGCATGCGCATGCGCCCAGGGTACGGAACAGGCGGAATCCAGTCGCCGTACGTCCGGCGGATGACGCACCGTACCGGGCCGACCACCCGGCCGACCTCCACCGGTCGGCCCCGCGCCGGGGCGGCGCTACGCCGCGCGGGTCGGCGGGCTGCTGGACGGGCCGGCTGCCCCACCCCTCCTCCACCGGCGTGCTGTGCCGCCTCCACGCGGAGACCGGGGTGCTGCCGGTCGCCCGGCCTCGACCGCTTCACCGACGTCGTCCGGGGGTTTCGTTCGGATCAGCCCGGGTCCGCGGCGCCCGGCACGGCACCTCGCCGCGTGGCCTGACCACCCGAGTACGGCCGGTACGCAGGTGATCCTCCGCCTCGCGACGCACCGCACCGGGCGCCGCGGCCTGTTCGACCTGATCCAGACGAAACCCTAACCGCACGTCAGTGTTGGCATCGCCCAGTCGCCGTGGTCGTTGCCGTTACCGTCGCCGGCGTCACCGACCTCGAGGTCGACCACCTGGGCGCCGCTGACGTCCACGTCGATCGGCAGCGCGGCCTGTTTGCCACGGATCGTCGGCGTGGTCACCAAGGTCCTGCCGTCGGCGATCACGGAGAAGGTCACCGTTCCGGCGCCACCTGTCTCGTCGTCGACACCGACGTCCGCCGTCAACCGCGAGCACTGTCCGGCGAGGTACAACTCGACGTCGCTGACCGAGTTGGTGCCGAGGCCCTTGGTGTAACCGACGCCGGCGATGCTGATCGGGCGCCCGTCCCCGGCGGCCTGCTCGCCGACACTGGTGTCGCGCTCCACCGGACCCCACCCGTTGGTGGACGACAGGAACGGTAGGTCGCTCACAGCGCTTTTCCCGGCCGGCGGAGCCGGTGGGATCCCGCCGACGATGCGCTCGTCACCCTCGGCGGACTGCTGTCCGTTCTGCACGTAGTGCACCGTGGCGGCGAGTGCGGAGGCGGACGGCAGCGTCCCGGCAGGCGGATGGACCACCCAGGTGAAGGTGGCCGATGCGCCCGGTTGCAGGCGCTTGACCGACGTCGGGCCCGTGGCACTCGTGCTCCAGCCGTCGGGCGCGGAGAGCGAGGCCGTCAGCAGGGATGCGGACGGTCGGTCCTTCGGCACCCGCACCGTCGCCTCGGCCGTGAAGGTCTTTCCTGACTGTGCGGTGTTCGGCACGTCCAGAGTGAGATCCGCTCCCGGACGCTTCGGCATGGCGTACTTCTTGTGGTCGTAGCGTGGGCTGTCGTTCTGCGCGACGTGCAGGGACGAGGCATAGCTGCCGTAGTCGGTCAGCGAGACCCTGCCGAGCCCGCCGGTGCTGCCGTCCAGGTTCCACACGGCGATGGCGATGGTGTTCCGGCCGTTCGGATCCAGGATGCCGTTGGGGACCGGGAAGGTGTGCTGCGGGCCGAGGTAGTTGACGTAGTTGCCGACCTGCCAGCCGTTCACGAAGAGCGTGGCACGGTACTTGCGTGACGGGTCGTCGGTGAAGGTCAGCCCGAGCGAGGTGTCCTGGCCGTGCGGCAGGTCCAGGTTGACGCCGGTGCGGTACCAGGAGACCCCGGGGCGGGTGTCGGTCGCCGGCAGGGACACCCGGTTCCAGGTGCCGTCCGGGTAGCCCGGCAGGGACCAGCCGGCTCGTTCGCCGTAGAGGCCGCCCGTCGAGAGCGGGCCGCGCACCGTGTCCTGCGGGTCCTCGCCCCCGCGTACGCCCTGCAGCCGCCACGTGACGGTGGTCAGCGGCGCCCCTACGAGGGAGGCACTGGTCAGGCCGCGCGCGGTCTTGTTGCCGTTGGTCGAGTTGTAGTCCTCCTCGTGCCCCATGTTCACGGTGAGCACGGAGAGGACGTTGTCCCCGTCGGACGTCACCGAACCGGCGGGGAACGTGAAGTCGGCGCCGCCCGTCGTGGAGCTGCCCAGGAATGTGCCGTTGAGCCAGGCCGAGAACGCCTGCGCCTTGCCTCCGGAGTCCGAGACCAGGTGGATGCCTCTCTCTTTGCCGGTGGCGCGGAAGCGGCCCCGGTACCACGTGTTGCCGGTGTGGAACCCGTAGTCGTCCGCGTAGAGGATCGGCAGCGAGTTGGCGCCGGAGACGCTGTTGGTGGTCGTCCTGTCGGCCACCTGCCAGCTGGAGTCGTCGAAACCGGGGGCCGCTTCGGGGGACCCCTCGGCATGCTTCCAGTTCGTCAGCGCCGGCAGGTGTACCGGGGCGGCCACGGGGATCTTCCCGGTGAGGCTCCCCGTGTCGGTGGCCTGGGTGGCCAATGGCGTGCCGTTCCACGTGACGTGGTCGGCGGAGGTGAACACCTCGATGTTCTTGTCATCGGCGTTGTCACCGGTGAGTGCCACGGTGTGGCCGCCGTCCAGGCTGGTCGCCGTCCGCAGCAGGTGGGTGCCGCGCACGAGTACCGGGCCGGTCGCCGTGTCCTGACGCCAGAAGGTCCGAGCCGTCGGCTTGTCGCCGACGAGCAGCAGCAGCGGGCGTGATCCGCCGCCGGTGATGCCGATGCGGATCAAGTCCTTGTGCGTGTAGTTCAGCCGAAGGTCACCGGTGGCCGCGTCCCACGTGGTCGTCACCGCGCCGCCGCTGCTGGTCACGGTGGGTCTGGAGGAGTAGCGCAGCACGCTCTCGCCGTCGCTGCCCGAGTCGCCGTAGAGCACGGCGACATCCCGGTGGCCGACGGTCGCCCGGGTCATGATCTCCGACGTCGAGTACTGCAACTGCGAGTCGCCGAGCCGGTAGTCGGCCACGATGACATGCGAGTCGCGCCCGTCGAGCGTGATCGCGGTCCCGGGCTGCTGCGGCACGACCGGGTAGGTCGGCGTCGCTGTCGCGGCCGTCGGAACGTCGATGGCGTCGATGGACACGTAGTCGTCCGTGGACCCCGAGCTGTGGTTCCCCTTGACGACGATCTTCAGAGTGTGCGCCCCGGGCGTCAGGCCGGTCTTCTGGAAGATCACCGCTTGGTTCTCGCCGCCGGAGTCGTCGACCGTCGCCGCCTTGGTGCCGTCGAGGTAGACGTCGGCGTAGCCGTGGTTGTCGGTCTTCGAGCCGATCCAGCGGACCGCGGTGCCGTCGAAGGGGACGGTCACCGCGTCGCCGGCCTTGTTGGAGAACGACTCGGTGTGCTTGTAGTCGCCGCCGGTGTAGCTCTGGTCGGCCACGTGCGACCACGAACCCGCGTACTGCAGCGCGGAGTCGGGGTCGTCCCAGGTGTAGGTGGTGTCCGCGGACGGCTGGGCGTCGAAGTCGAGTGAGATGTGGGTCCGGTCGACCGCCGTGGACGTGGAGTTGCCGTGCCGCAGGACGTGGAACTGCGTTCTGGTGTCGGGGTTCATCCGGGCGGTGTCGACGACCGAGGAGTCGTCCGGCGGCGTGGCCCTGATCGCCTCGGTCTTGGTCAGTGGGGCGACCGACTGCGTGAAGTACCCGATCAGCTTGTCCTCGTAGTACTTCGGGTCGAGCTGGCGGTTCTCGCGGATCGCGGCCCCGTAGTCGTAGGAGGTGTAGTTCTCCGGCATGCCCAGCCAGCCCCAGTTGGTGCCGCCGTAGGTCATGTAGAAGCTCTGCGCTGTGGCGCCGACGGCGATGTTCTGCTTGTAGAACACGTCGGCGAACCGGTCGTTGATGAGCTCGGCGCACTTGTCGTAGCCCGGCCCGCCCCAGGGGTCGAAGGCGCCGCCCTGGAACTCCGGCGAGTACAGCGGCCTGCCGTCCGGGTGGTCGTAGCCGATGTCGGGCACACCGTTCCACTTCGAGGGGTTCGAGCAGTTGAAGCCCTGCGGGTAGGAGTCCGGTCCGTCGACGTCCAGGGCGCCGGTACCGGAGTTGAAGGTGCCGTTGTTGTTGCCGGTCAGCGGTACGGTGATGCCGTCGGCGCGGGCCTTGTCCTCCAGGTGCTTCATGTAGGAGCGGCCGGCGGCAGAGCCGTTGTAGTACTCGTTCTCGACCTGGTAGGCGATGACCGACCCGGTGCCGTTGGTCAGCTGATGGCGGGCGATGACGCGGTCGATCCGGGTCAGCCACTCGTCCGCGTACGTCAGGAACTGCGGGTCGTCACTGCGGTTGTGCCCGCCCTTGGTGGTGAGCCAGCCGGGCAGGCCGCCGCTGTCGACCTCCGCGTTGATGTACGGCGCCGGGCGCGCGATCACGTAGAGTCCGGCCTTCTGAGCCATGTCGAGCAGCTTGTCGACATCGCGCACCCCGCTGAAGTCGTACACGCCCGGCTTCGGCGAGTGGTACCCCCAGTCGAAGTACAAAGAGGTGGCGTTGAACCCGGCGGCCTTCATCTTCTGGAAGATGTCGCGCCACAGGTCCGGACTGGGGAGCCGGAAGTAGTGGAACTCGCCGGACCACAGGTACGTGCGCTTGCCGTCGACGAGGAACGAGTAGCCGTCGAGAGTGACCGTGTGCGTCCGCGGACTGGCGGCCGGCGCGGCGGCGGATGCCCGCGCCCCGGCGTCCTTGGCCGCAGCGGGCGCGGTCACCCCTGCGACCAGGGCGATCGTCGCGGCTGTCGCGAGGAGCGCCCTCCGCCGGCGAGGGCGACCGGGTCTTTCCACCTCTGGGCCGATCCGATTACTCCGCACAGCGGCCTCCATAGGGACTGAACAATCAGCACCAAACAGACTCAGGCAAAGTCGAACAGTAAGGGGGCACAAGGCTCAACACAATGGGGCGGGACGAAACAATCGAAGCGTCAGGGGCCGCTCCCAAACCGTGAGTCCTGGGCGCCCGCCGGCTGTCCGTCAGGGTGCACGCCTTCGGACGCGACGGAGCCGGGCAGGGGAACACGGCGCGGATCGTGACGTAGGTGACGGGGTGCCAGTTCCCTGCGGAGCGTGGGGCGGCGCCTCCGCGTGACCACGACGTCCGGGATCAAGAGCCGTGGACGGGAAACGTACCCAGTCCTGGCCGCGTTCTTACCCGCCGCTGAACTTCGCCTTTCATGCCACGGCTACCTTCCCTGCGAGATGCAAGATCAGTTTTGGACGGGGAGACCGGTGCGGTGAGGCGACGTAACGCAGGCAGCAGGTTCTACGCTCCGCTGGCCGGCGTGATCCTGGCCCTGTCCGTCGCCGGCTGCGGCACGAGCGGTGGCGGGGCAGCCGGCCCGGCGTCAGCCTCCGCCGGCGCAACGCCCGGGGCCGCCTCACACGTCCCGGCTGTTCCTGCCGCCTGGCACAAGTGGGGCCTGACGCCGCTGCCGGCGGCTCCCGAGCCGCCGGCGGACAAACCCATCAAGCTGTCCGCGACCGGCCCGGTTCCGGTCTTCACGCACGTACCGACATCCCAGAAGGTCGTCTTCATCACCGTCGACGACGGGCTGGAAAAGGACCCCAAGTTCATCGAGATGATGCGGGACCTGAAGGTCCCGATCACGATGTTCCTGATGAACGACGCCGTCAAGCCGGATTACGGGTACTTCAAGGCACTGCAGGCGATGGGCGACCACATCCAGAACCACACCCTGCACCATCCCGCGATGAACACCATTTCGCTGGCCCGTCAGAAGCAAGAGGTGTGCGGCGACCAGAAGATCCTCACCCAGCAGTACGGCACGGCGCCGCTCCTCTTCCGGCCGCCCTACGGGGCGTACAACAACAACACCAAGATCGCGGTGGGGGAGTGCGGGCCCCGAGCGATCGTCTGGTGGCGCGAGTCCATGCAGATACGCAATCTGCAGTACCAGGTGCCGAGCAAGAGGCTGCGGCCCGGCGACATCATCCTCGCGCACTTCCGCGGGCCTGCGGAGCTCAAGGGCGCCACCATGACGGACATGTTCGCGAATCTGCTCAGGCGTATCCAGGAGCAGGGTTTCGCCGTGGCTCGCCTTGAGGACTACATCCAGCCGCCGACCACACACTGAACACCCGCGTTCCTCCGGGCACGACCAGGGCGAGGAACACGGGGACGAAGGTGGTGACGGTGCGCGGCAGCCTGTGCCTCGTGGGCGGGTGGGGAAGCCGGGTTCGCGGGTGGCCGCTTCGACTTCGGGCGTCCCACTGGCGCTGATCGGTAGCAGCGGCAGGTCGCCGCCGCCCATCTCTTCCGCGTGACGCAGCAGGCGTCCTGCCGGTCCACCGTTCAGCCGTCGCCGACACAGGAGCCGCCGTCGGCCGGTTGTGCTGCCCGACCTGCCGCGGAACGAGATCGATCTCCCTTGTGCCGCACGGCGTCACCGCCCGCGGCACCAGCTCCCGGGGCGGGGTCGCCGGTCCACGTCGGCTACGGAACCGTCACCCTGCGCGCCGCGAAATCTGAGTTCGGTAAGGGAATGTAGGTCAACGCTCACCTTCCTGTCTGAATGAGGCGTCGGCCGCCCGCGTATTCACGGGTGCACCACAGGACGAAGTCAGCGGCGAACAGCGTCGGCTGACGTCCCACCAGGAAGGAACACGGTCATGTCCTTCGCCAAGATCATGCTGGCCAAGAAGGCCAAGAAGAAGGAGTGCGGCGCCGCCGCCAAGGCCAAGCACCACAAGAAGCACCACCACCGCAAGCACAAGAAGGCCGCCGGCAAGTAGCCCGACGTCGCGGAAGACCACCAGACAGGCAGACCGTGCCGGGGTTCGTTGGCACAGTACAGGTGCGCCACGGATCCCGGCGCGGCGTCGGACCGGGCAGTGCCCAGGGAAGCGTCGGCCATGTACACCGCAGCAGCCACCACCACGTCCGTGGCCGAAACCGGGGCGGGAGCCGCGGCCGGTGCCTCGTCCCGGATGCGGCATGCCCGTATCTCACCCTTTGCCGCGTTCCGTACGTTCTGGCCGCTGGTCAGCGTCAACCGCGTGGCAGTGCTGGTGTCCGCCGTGCTGCTGGTGGTCTCCGCCGGGTGTGACGCGGGCGCGATCGGCATCGTCGGCGTTCTCACCGATGACGTGCTCACCCGCGGAGACCTGGCGGCCTTCTGGGAGCCCGCTGCCCTCTGGCTCGGGCTCGCCGTGGCCGGCGCGATCGCCTCCGCGGCGGGCGGCTACCTGGCCGGCTGGACCAGCGAGCATTTCCTGCTCGGCCTGCGCGACCGGGTCTTCCAGCACCTCCATCAGGTGTCCCCGGACGCCCTGGACCGCTTCGGCACCGGCGACCTGGTCTCACGCCTGACCGGCGACATCGAAACAGTCGAGTCGCTGGTGGCCTCCGCGCCCGTGGAACTGGTCACCTCCGCCGTCGGGGCGGTGGTGTTCGCCACCGCGGCCCTGTGGACCAGTTGGCAACTGGCCTTGATCACCCTGGCCGCCGCCCCGTTGATCTGGTTCGGTGCCCGGTGGTTCGGCACCCTGATGCGCTCCGCCACCCGCGCCGAACGCGACAGCAACGGCCGGCTCGCGTCTCTGCTGGAGGAGAGCATGGCCAACACGCTCCTCGTGCAGGCCTACGGCCGTCAGCAGGCCGAGGGCAGCAAGGTGCACCGCGAGGGACGCAGGTGGATGCGTGCCGGACTGCGGCAGATCCGGCTCTCGTCGGTGTACGGGCCGATGGGCGAACTGGTCGAGACCCTCAGCGTGCTGGCCGTGATCGGCGCCGGGGCCTGGCAGATCTCCGAACACCATCTGAGCGTCGGTGGCCTGCTCTCCTTCGCCGCTTTCCTCGGCTACCTCCACCCGAGGCTCCAGGAACTCGGCGAGCTCCTTGTCAGCGCATTCTCCGCAACCGCCGCCTGCGAACGCCTCATCGAGGTGCTGCGCACCGGCCCGGTGCACAACACCGCCCCACGCCCGGACATCCCGCCGCTCGCCGAGCCGGTGCGCGGTGCCGTCACCTTCGAGGATGTGGGTTTCTCCTACCCCGGCAGCGGTCGTCCGGTGCTGAACCGGCTGCACCTGGACGTCGCCCCCGGCCTGCTGGTCGCGGTCACCGGCCCCAGCGGCGCCGGCAAGTCCACCCTCGGCAAGCTGCTGCTGCGCTTCCACGAGCCGTCCCGGGGCCGCATCCTGCTCGACGGCCGGAACATCGCCGAACTCCCCGTGGAGGAGGTGCGCCGGCACATCACCCTGCTGCCGCAGGACAGCATGCTCTTCGACGGTACTCTCCGCGAGAACATCACCTACGGCCGTCCCGACGCCGGCGAGGCGGAGGTGCTTGCTGCCGCGGTCGCCGCCGACGCGCACGTTTTCGTCAGCGCGCTGCCCGACGGATACGACAGCCCCGTAGGCAAACGAGGCAACAACCTCTCCGGCGGCCAGCGTCGCAGGGTCGCCCTCGCGCGGGCCATGCTCCGCACCGCCCCCGTGCTCATCCTCGACGAGCCCACGGCCGGACTCGACGACGACTCCACGGCCCGCATCATGGCACCGCTGCGCCGCCTCACCGCCGGCCGCACGACCTTCCTGATCACTCACGACGTACGCCTGACGGCCCGGGCGGACCTCGTCCTCCACCTCACCGGGGGCACGGCCACCGTGACGGCCCCGGGCACGACATGGCCGACGGCGGCGGAGCACGACGTGGCGTGACGGCCGTCGCTGGTCCGGCCGTCGGGGAGCCGCGCGCCGGCTCGAAGGACCTGCTGCTCCACTGCGCCCGGCCGCCCGCTCGCTTGTTCCCCTGACCTGGTTCCGCCGTCTTCTCGGCGCCCCGTGCCTGGCTACGGTGAGTCTGCGCAGAGCGACGGCCGAATGGGCCTCGCCGCCAAACATGCTGACAGTCTCGTCGGGGCGCCCTGAGCCTGATCCACCAGGGCCTGGAGGGAGTGCCCCGGCCGTAGCCACGACGCACGGCCGGGCCGTCGGCGATGCGCCGACAGGCAGAGCTGAAGGAGCGACTGCGTCAGGCGGCGGCAGAGCGGCATGACGACCTGACGCGCGGCGGGCCGCAACACGTTCGCCTGCCGGCGTGCTGTCGCCGAGAACATCACGGCCATCGGCCCGCCCCAACCAGCGTCCGTGGCAGGCGCGGCCGCGAACCGCGGTGACGGGCCAGTCGCGCCGGACCCCGATGTGCGGGCCATCCACGGAGGGCACGGCACGGTCTTCGGGTATCTCGTCCGGTCGGGCGACAGAGCGACAACCGCACCAGCACCAGCGGCGAACGCCGCGTCTTCGGCGTAGCCTGCGGATATGGCGCAGGTGGCAACGCCGCGGGAAGCCTTTGAGACGCTGCTGGCCGGCAATCGCCGGTTCGCCTCGGGCGCCTCGCTGCATCGGAATCAGGACGTGGTCCGGTGGGCCGAGACCGTCGCGGTCCCGTGTCCTTTCGCGGTGCTGTTCGGGTGTTCCGATTCCCGGCTGGCCGCCGAGATCATCTTCGATCGTGGCCTGGGGGACCTGCTGGTGGTGCGCACCTCGGGCCATGTGGTGGGCCCGGAGGTGCTCGGCACCATCGAGTACGGGGTGGGGGTGCTGGGCTGCGCACTGGTGGTGGTCCTCGGCCATGACGCGTGCGGTGCGATCGAGGCCGCCCAGGCCGCGGTCCAGGGCGAAGGCACCGCCGAGGGGTACTTCAAGAATGTGGTCGATCGTGTGGTCCCCAGCGTGCTGGCCGCCCATGACCTGGGCCTGAGCAAGGACCGTGACATCACCTGCGAGCACGTCCGGCGCACCGCCGGCCTGCTGCTGGAGCAGTCGCAGGAGCTGGCTGACCGGGTCGCTGCCGGGCGGGCGGCGGTGGCGGGCATGTTCTACCGCCTGGACGTCCGAACCGCTCATCTCGTCGCCGCCCACGGTCTGCCCGCCTCAGAGTCACCCTGCTGACCGGCACGCATGGGACGGCGTGCCGGCCTCAGCGTTGCGGCAGCCGCCCCTACGACACCCCTCGTGCCGGCGGTCTTCCTGCTGTTCATGTCCGGCCCCGAGCAGCCGACGGAGCCTTCCTGACCGGGTGGGCGGCCGGAATCCTCGTGGCGGCATCCGTGCTTGCTCTGCTCACTGAGGCCATCGAGGGCCGGGAGGAGACGCCCGCCCGGGTTTCCTGGGCCAGGACCGGCCTCGGCGTGATCCTCGCCCGGTTCGCCGTACGGCAGTGGCGCCCCGACGCGACGAAGGGGGGACTCCGGCCTGGACGCGGATTCCGACGGATGCCACGCCTGCCAAGGCTCTGAGAGTGGGCCTGCTGCTGTCGGCGGCCAACCGCAGCCGAGCGGGACCTCGCACGGCCAACCGCTGACGCAGGTGCACACGAGTGCCGACCACAGCGAGGCCGGCACGGCGGTGGGTGGACGCTCGGGGCCAATGTCGGCCTGGGGTCGGCACGCACGCCGAGAGCACGCACCCGATGCCGCGCGGCCGCCCTTCGGGCAACGACACGCATTGTCAGACAGGCCCCGAGCTAACCGGGCGCCGCCCAGACGCCCGGCCCGACGCCCCGCCACTCCACCCAGTCGGCGCTCGTCACGTCCTCGGGCTCGACGTCTTCGAAGCCGGTGCCGCGCAGGAACTCGACGACGTCCAGCAGTGTGTACGCCATGCCCACGAACCTGCTGCCGACGCGGACCCGCCTGCCGCCGTCCTCGGCCGGCGGATAGACGACGACCTGCGGCATCTCGCTCACCCTTTCAGAGTGCGACGAGCACCGGGAGCCCGCATGCGGGACGCCGGAGGTGTTCGTACTCTGATGGTGCTCGGGGCAACCACGGAGGTCTGCCGATGCCCCGAACCATATGGTCAGGCGCTATCTCTTTCGGATTGGTCACCGTTCCGATCAACGTACAGAGCGCGACCGAAGACCACAGCATCCACTTCCACCAGTACCACCTCGAGGACATGGGGCGCGTGCGCTACCGCAAGGTGTGTGAGCTGGAGGATCGCGAGGTCGACCAGTCCGAGATCGGCAAGGGCTACGAGCTGACCCGCGACCGGGTCATTCCGATCACGGACGAGGAACTGAGCAACCTCCCACTGCCGACGGCGAAGGCGATCGAGATCGACGCCTTCGTACCGGTGGAGGACATCGACCCGATCCGCATGGGTGCCGGGTACTACCTCGCCGCCGGCGGACAGGTCGCCGCGAAGCCGTACAGGCTCCTCGTCGAAGCGCTGCGCCGCTCCAGCCGCGTGGCCATCGCGAAGTACGCGTGGAGCGGCCGCGAGAGGCTGGGAATGCTCCGGGTCCGTGGCGACGCCCTGGTCCTGCAGGAACTGCTGTGGCCCGACGAGATCCGCGACCCCACCGAACTGCTCCCGCCACCGACCGAGGCGTCCGAGGAGGAGATCGAGGGCGCGCTCGCTCTCATGGACACCATGACGGTCGACGCACTCGAAGGCGAGGAGTTCACCGACCGGTACACCGAGGCGATCGCCCAGATCATCGAGGCCAAGCGCGGGGAGCAGCCGCTTCCCGAGGCGCCCGAGCCGGAGCAACCGGCCCAGGTCCTGGATCTGATGGCCGCGCTGAACGCGTCGGTGCAGAAGGCCAAGGCCTCCCGCACGGGGAGCGCGGGCCCGGCGCAGGTGCACGAACTGCCGAAGCCGAAGAAGAAGGCGGCCGCGAAGAAGCAGCCGGCCAAGAAGGCGGCGGTCAAGAAGACGGCCGGCAAGAAGACCACGGGCCGCCGCCCGCGCAGCGCCTGACCCGTGCTCCCTGCGAAGCGGTTCTGCGAGGGCGAAGGCTTCCGGGTGTCGTATCGAGGCGTGTCACCCGACCCGGCTGCTCGGGACAGCAGTGGGCCCTCGCCAGGGAGCGGCTCGGGCCGCGTGAGGCCGGGGCCGGCAGCCGGGGGCAAGAAAACACCCAAGATTACTGGCAGTTGAGACCCGTCGGCATCCTCACCGCCGCCATCCCGGCTCACGAGTGCGTGATGTCGGCGTGAAGCGCTGCCGTGGCGGCGTGGCCGCCCGGCGCTCCGGACCGCTGCGCAGCCCGGGGGGAGGACGAGGAACATCCAGGGCGGTGATCGCCCGGCGGCCGAAGTGCCCCGTGCCGGCATACAGCGCCTCGGCGCCGGTGACCTCCAGCACGAGCGCGGCCAGGGCGCAGCAGGCGGTACCGGAGCGGACGAACAGGAAGCCCGGGGCATACGTCGTCGACGGTGCCCCGACGATCGCCGGGCGGTCGGCGCTCCCGGCGACACCGCACGCGCCGACGGCCGTGAACCAGGCGATGGTCCGTCGGGCAACGGCGTGTGCCGGCTGTCGGAGCCGAGTCGCCGAGACGGGGTGGGCGGGAGGTGATGACCGGGGTCCCCCGAGTGAGCATGATGGATATCGCCTGGTCGCTCGGTGGTCGTGGAGCCTCCCTCAGGTGGTGGTCCTGCTGCGCGGCATTCGCCGGACGACGGGCGCCGCACGCGGGACCGCAGTGGGCATCCACCGCACGTGCTCTGCTGAGACGGGTGCTCTGCGAAGGGAGTAGGCGGATGAGCCGAGCCGAGCAGCGCCGGCAGCGCGCCGATGGTGCGGAGAGTGCCGCGTCGGCCCCGAGTGGCCTGATGGATCTGCTGGCCGTCGCGGCGGTGCTCCTGGAGGCCGACGGCCGCGTCGACATGTGGAGCCCGCAGGCCGAGGAGCTGTTCGGCTATACCCGCGAGGAAGCGGTCGGCCAGTACGCGGCGCCGCTGCTGCTGCACTCCGAACACCGCGAGGCGGCAATCGGGCTCTTCACCGAGGTGATGGAAACCGGCAGGGGCTGGGCCGGGGCCTTCCCGGTCCGGCACAAGGACGGCATCACCCGAATGGTCGAGTTCCGCAACATGCGGTTGACGGACAGCGTCGGCGACCACTATGCCCTCGGGCTCGCCACCGACCGGTCCACCTTGCGGCAGGTGGAGCGCGACGTGGCCCTGTCCGCCCGGCTGGTCAGCCAAGCCCCGATCGGGCTGGCCGTCCTGGACACCGACCTGCGGTACGTGGTCGTCAACCCGGCCCTCGCGGCGATGCACGGCGTCCCCGAGGCCGATCACGTCGGTCGGCGATTTCGCGACGTCCTGCCCAGTGCGCGGTTCGGGGATGCCGAAGCCGCGATGCGCAAGGTCCTGGCCACCGGCGTCCCGGTGGTGGCTCAGCAGGTGACGGGGCGTACCAGCGCCGACCCCGGCCACGAGCACGCGTGGACGGCGTCGTTCTACCGGCTGGAGGACCACCACGGGCACGCGCTGGGTCTCGCCAACGTGGTGATCGACGTCACCGACCGCTACCAGGCAGCGAGAAGAGCCGACCGGGCCCAGCACCGTCTGCGCCTGATGGCCAACGGGTCGGCCCGCATCGGCACCACCCTTGAGGTGGAGCGGACCGCGCAGGAACTCGCCGACGTCGTCGTACCCGACCTCGCCGACATGGTCGCGGTGGATCTCCTGGACGCGGTCCTGAAGACGGGCCGAACGGAGCTGGGCGAGGGCCCGGCCCTCTTCCGCGCCCTGGCGGTCAAGACCGCCTATCCCACCGGCGCCGTCCAGGCGATCATTCCGCCCGGCCGCCTCACCACCTACCACGCCGACCACCCGGCCGCCCACTGCATCCGCACCCGCACGCCCCTGCTGATCACCCACCTGCAGAGCGGCGAACACGCCCGCATCGCCGCCGACTCCGAGAAGGCCGGCCTGCTCGCCCGGGCCGGTGTGCACACCGACATGGCCATCCCGCTCATCGCCCGAGGCAACGTCATCGGCGTCATGGGCCTGGCCCGTGCCCGCAACCCACAGCCCTTCGACGAGGACGACCTCGCCCTCGCCTGCGAGCTGGCCTCGACGGCCGCTCTGAGCATCGACAACGCCATCCTGCACCAGCACATCCGCAGCGCCGCCGAGACCCTCCAGCGCAGCCTGCTACCGCAGCTGCCACCCCGCCATCCCGGCCTGGAGGTCGCAGCACGCTACCGCCCCGCGCATGCCTTCAGCCAGGTCGGCGGCGACTGGTACGACGTCATCCCGCTCGACGGCGACCGAACCGCCCTCACCGTCGGCGATGTCATGGGCAGCGGCATCGACGCCGCCGCCACCATGGGCCGTCTGCGCACCGCCACCTCCACCCTTGCCGACCTCGACCTCGCGCCCGCCTGCGTCCTCACCCACCTCGACAAGATCACCCATGGTCTCGACCCCTACATCGCCACCTGCCTCTACGCGGTCTACGACCCCCACCGCTCCCGGCTGCAGGTGGCCTGCGCCGGCCACCTGCCCCCGGTCCTGATCCGGGCCGGCCGACCGCCCGGACTGCTGGAGCTGCCCACCGGACTTCCGCTGGGAGTCGGCGGTGTCCCCTTCGACACCACCACACTCGATCTGGAGCCCGACGACCAACTCGTTCTCTACACCGACGGCCTGGTCGAGACCCGCGACGACGCCATCGACGAACGCCTGGCAGCACTCGTGCACCTGCTGACGGAGCCGTGTCGCACCGTGGAAGAGACCTGCGACCGGCTCCTGCAGCGGCTGCGGCACTCGGCCGGTCACGACGACGTCGCCCTGCTCATCGCCCGCGCACAACCACTGACGCCGTAGTCCGACACCGCCGGCGCGGCGGCTTCGGCCGAAGGCCCACCGGCGAAGAGCACGACCGGCCACGCCGTCGACCTCCTCCACCAGCACCGCAGCGATGTGCCTGTCAGCGCGTGCCGAGCCCCGCCACCCGGCCGGCCGGCCCACCGGCAACAGCACACCTGGCAGGACCTGAGCGGCGACGACGTCAACGCATACCTCGAATCAACGCATACCTCAAGGAACTGGCCGGCCTGGACATCACCGCCAAGGACTTCCGCACCTGGCACGCCACCGTCATGGCCGCGGTGGCACTCGCCGTCCCGGAATCCGTCGCGTGCAGCGAGACGGCCCGGCGCCGGGCCATCGCCCGGGCGGCGCGTGAGGTGGCCGGGTATCTCGGCAACACCCCCGCGGTCTGCCGCGCCTCTTGCATCGACCCGCGAGTGATCGAGCTGTACGGGGACGGCGTGACGGTCGCCGCCGCGCTGCCTCAGCTCGGCGACGAGGGCCCCTACGGCACCCCGCCACACAAGGACCCGCCGAACGGGCCGTACTGCGCATGCTTCGCACCGTCCGCCCGCCCGAGGCACAGTGAGCGGCAAGAGAGGGACCCGCGTGCGGACACCGCAGCGGGCGCCGGCGGGCGCAGCGACGGTCGGCGAGCACGCCGCTGAGATGGCCTGACGAGTCAATCCGTGTGCGCGGCGGCGAGGTGGGCGTTCACGGCGACGACCCCGTCGACGCCCTGGCAGAGGCCCACCACCACGGGAACGAGACGCGGTTCCGGGACGCGACCTCGCAGGGTGACGGCCCCGTCCCGGACCTCGACCATGATGGTGCCCTCCTCCAGGCCCAGGATGCGCCCCAGAACGACCTGCTCCACGTCGCTGCGGATCTCGACGTCGGAGCGGAGGAAAGCGTCGAGCAGGTCACTGCGGCTGACGATGCCGGTGAGCAGCCCGTCGTCGCCCACGACCGGCAGTTGCTTGACGTGTCGCCTTCGCAGTTCCCGCGCGGCCCGGGGGATGGTCCAGTCGGTGCGGGCAGTGAAGACGGGGCTGCTCATGAGGGCGCCCGCCGTCCGGGCCCGGGCCCTGCCCCAGGCACGCTCGTCGTTCCCGTCCCGTCCCTGCGCATCGGGCATGCCGATTTCGTGCCGCAGCACGTCGGACGAGGACACGACGCCCACAGGGACGCCGTCGTCGTCGACGACCGGGGCCGCGGCGATGTCGTTCGCGTCGAGCAGGGCGGCGATCTCGTTGAACGGCGTGTCGGGGTGGAGGGTGATGACCTCCTCGGTCATCACATCACCGACCGTGCGGCGGTGCAGCATGACATCGACCTCCTCCGTTGCGCGACCGGCCCGGCCGGTCGTCCACGCCGTCTCCCCCTACCCATGACAGCACCACGCCGCTCCGGCGACCAGTGACGTTCGGTCCGGCAGGGAGGGCGAGCGGTCCACGGGGCTTGGCTGCCGCACAGTGCGCCCTGGGGGACCACACCGTGGCAGAGCCTGCTCGCACGCCTCGTGCGAGAGCGAGGGCCCGGGGTGAGGCCCGACGACAGGATCTGCCCGCGTGGTTCCGGCGTGCCCGCCCTTCGACACCCGTGTCCGAAGAGCGGGGCTCAGCGCCTGCTCACCTGCACCCGCCTGCCTTCTCCCTCACGGCCGCCACGCCGCGATCGTGGTCGCCTCGCCCCGGGTCATGGTGCCCGGGATGGGAGCAGGGCCTGGTGGCCACCCGGCCGATCGCCACGGCCACCGGCTGGTTGCCGGCGGGAATGGCCGGGCCGACGACGGATTCGGTGGCGGTGTCGATGGCCGAGACCGTGTTGTCGTTGGTGTTGGTGACGTAGACGCGCCTGCCGTCCGGGGTGACGGCCACGGAGTACGGCTGGTTTCCGACGGGGATGGGAGGGCCCACGACGGATTCGGTGGCGGTGTCGATGACGGAGACCGTGTTGTCGACGGAGTCGGCGACGTAGACACGCCCGCCGTCCGGAGTGGCGGCCACGGAGAGCGGCCCCGTGCCCACGGCGATGGGAGGGCCCACGACCGTGTTGGTGGACGAGTCGATCACCGACACCGCGTCGATACCGTAGTCGGCGACGTAGACGTGGCTGCCGTCCGGGGTGACGGCCACCGCGAACGGCGTGCTGCCTGCCGGGAGATGGGAGCCGACGACCGCACGGGTCGCGGTGTCGATCACCGACACCGTGTCGTCACCGTAGTCGGCGACGTAGACGTGGCTGCCGTCCGGGGTGACGGCCAGTGCGATCGGCCCGTCGCCGACGTGGATCGGGGAACCGACGACGGTGTTGGTGGCCGTGTCGATGACCGAGACGTCGTCACTGCTGTAGTCGGTGACATAGGCGTACTTGCCGTCCGGAGTGATCGCCACCGCGACCGGCCCTCCACCGACGGGGATGGGGGAGCCCACGACGGTGTCGGTGGCGGTGTCGATCACCGACACCGTGTTGTCCCCGGAGTTGGTGACGTAGGCGCGCCTGCCGTTGGGGGTGACGGCCACCGAGACCGGCCCGGAGCCGACGGGAATGGGGTACCCGACGACGGTGTTGGTGGCGGTGTCGATCACCACCACGGTGTTGCCGGCGGCATTGGCGACATAGGCGTGCCAGTCCCGGTGGGAGCCGGCCCAGGCAGGCGTGGCCGGGGCGAGCGCCAGCAGGGCCAGCACCGCCACGCCCGACAGACACGCCTGCAGCCGCGCGCCTGGCTGTCGCGACCGCGGTGTGAAGCGATTCTTCACGGGCTCGGGACCGCTGCGCGGCCCGGTTTGCTTGGTGTCGTTCCCGACCACTGAATACCTCCGACGGACGAATGGGAACGGTCGTGGGGGAGTGCCGCGCTGCTCGCGCCCGGCGCCTGCGCGTGCGCTGTCGGCACGTTCTTGGGGCAGCTCGGCCGGTTCAGTCCGTACAGGACCCGCCGTGACGTGCCTGTGTACTCCGTCACGGTCCACAGCTGGTTGTCCGATGGGCGCCAGTACAGATCCTGCAACCCTTTTGCGCCTACACGCAGGACCGGTTTCGTCGGTGACGGTGACGCCGTGGGAGGCCAGGCGATGATCTGGTGGGCGTCGCCGTCGATGACTCCGCCGCCGTTGTCGAAGTAGTAACACTTGTTGGAGAAGCCGCCCTGAGTGTCGGGGTAGGGCTGGTACCACGCCTCCGTCGGTTGGATGACCGTCTCGAAGTCAGGGCTCTCGAAGCCGAGCAGTTGTGCCATCCGCCAGCGCATCACCCGCCCGCGGTAGTCGCACGAGGTCTTGTAGTCGCACCATTCGCCCGTCAGCGCGTAATCCGGGTTCGCGGGCAGGCTCATGTAGTCGTACGTGGTACCGGGGTCCTGGTTGTGCCACGTGCCGATCTGGGGCAACAGGTAGGGATATGTCTCACCGTAGTAGGTGACCTGGTGCGTCTTCGGGTCTTCGATGGCGCCGATTTCGTGGTCGGTCGTGTTGCCCTTGGGATTGTCGACGAGTTGGAGCAGGTTCGCGGTGTCGAAGACGTCCACACCTCCGTTGACGCTGACGACGAAGATGTAGTGGCTGAACCAGACGATGCCCCCGGCATGGGTGGTGACGTTCGTATAGCTCTTCCCGTCTTTGGTCGGCTTGACGAGCAGGACGTTCACGTATTTGTTGGTGTCGGTGTCCAGGAAGGTCAGCCGGGCGCCCTTGGGCAGGGGCTTGACTCCCACGGGGCCTGCGTGCCAGGAGAAGACCATCGCGTGGTGCCCGTCCACGGTGCCTTTGTCCCGATAGGCGTCCTCCGTGCCGCTGACGCCCTGCGGCGTCCAGTCCGTCGCATCGGCGTCGGTCTGCTCCAGGCAGTACCAGTTGATCCCGGGTTCCTTCAGCAGGCCTTTCAGGACACCCGTCTTGGGCGCGGCGCAGTTCGGGGTGGCATGGCTGGGAGCGTTCGACAGCATGTCCCCCACCTTCACCCGGTCCCCGTCGGGGTTCACCGCCTTCCGCAGCGCCAGGGCCTGAACACGCAGGTCGCCCTGCCATTCGAGGGAGACATCGGTCGTGGGGGCCGACCTCATGGGCGAGGGGGAGATGGCCGGGGGGCCGAGCGCGGCGGGGAAACTGCTTGCGTGACCATGCCAAGATTGCCAGCCCGCGATCATCGCTGCGAGCAAGGGCAGGACCAACACCGTGCTGAGCGTTCGCCCGCGCACCGGAAGCCTCATGGGGGTTCTCCGGACAGTAGACAGAGGTGAGCAGTGCCGGTACGGGCGGCCGTCCGAGCCGTAGCGACAGCAGCCTCGCCGCACTGCACCGTCCCCTGCCGCGGAGACGAGGGACGCACGCAGCGCCGGGAAGTCACTCCGCCGTCGTACCCCGGTGGGCTGAACGAGGGGCCCAGGGGCCGGGGTCGCGTCCCGCCACGCCCGCCCTGCCCGACCGAGATGCCGTAGTCGCCGGGCGATTCGGCGGAAGGCTCGGTGCCCCCAGGGCGCTGCGGGACCTCGGTCTGCCGGAACCGGGCATCGAGCAGGCGGCCGAACTCATCGTGCGGGACGGCTACTGGAACCCGCGACCAGTCGAACGGACGTGTCGGCGGTGGCGTGCGCGGGTGGCCGGGGCAGCAGGGCGATCAGGGAGTGCGCCCGATGGATGAGGAAGACGGCGAGCGGCAGTTCGGTGACGAGGGCAAGGCCTCCCGCCGTCCAGACGTCCTCCGTGCCGGCGTCGAGCGAGATGTCGAACCAGGTGTCGCAGATCAGCAGGACCGCGGTGGCGTGGGCGTACAGGATGACTGAACGGCTGCGGCGCCAGGCCAGCAACGCCGTGGACGCCAGCGCCATGATGAGCAGCACATCGAATCCGACCCAGGTCAGGCGCCACTCGTGCACGTGGCGGGACGACGGCAGCGTCAGCCCCAGCATCACCGTCCACGGTATGAGAAAGGCGGCGCATGCGGCGAGCAGTTCAGCGGTGTGCCTTCTGCGGCGGTCCGGCGGGAGGCCGCGACGGCCGGCGTGTTCCTCGGTCACTTGCGATCCGTCCTCGCCCACTTCCTCCGACACCGGAAGGTTTCCCGGATTCCACATGATCACAGCCGCAGACGTCGTTTCGGACATTCCCGCGACGCGCCGTCGCACATCCCGGGTCCCGGGCGATGCCGGTGTCGCCCCGCTACGGGCGTGCCGACGCGAACGTCTTCAGCTGCTCCCGGAGCCACGGACAGAAGGTCGTACGTGCGACAGTCCCGGACATGTGAGGAGTGTCCGCCGTGGTCCCACCGGCGGCCCTCGGCTCCACCACCGCGCCCGCCCGGGCGTTGTCGGCCAAGGGAGCAGCCGCGTTCGCGGAGCTCGTTCTCGGTCCGCAGAACAGTCGTCCCGTGATGCCCGGAGAGCAGTGACTGCCGGCACCACCAGTCTTGAGCGGCTGGGCGCGCCGCGCATCGCACGATCTGGTGATTTCCTCCTGCCCGGATGGGCCCCCGCCCCGCTGCGGGTGCCCATCAGAGCTGCGGTCGGCCGGTGGCATGGGCATCGGCGAAGTTCCAGATCACGCGGAGGAGTTGCTGAGGAGTTTCGACCTGGGGCATGTGACCGGTGGCGGGCAGGAGCTCGAACCGGGCGTTTGGGATGGCCGCCGCGAACGCCCGCCCGTAGTCGGTGTCGACGACCTGGTCGCTCTCGCCCCATGCGACGAGGACCGGCTGAGTGACCTTGGTCAGGCGCTCTCGCAGGGTGGGGTCGGTCATGGCGTCCGGTCCGGAGTAGACCTCCAGGGCCGCTCGGTTGGCGGCCGTGACCGACCTCTGCGCATCGGTGAGCGCGGTGGGGTCGAAGCGGAACTTCGAGGGGTCGTGGAAGGAGAGACGGGACAGTTCGGCGGGCGTGAGGGAGAAGGTGTCGGCGACGGGATGGCCCGGCACGTCGATACCGACGGCGTTGACAAGTGTGAAGCTGGTGATCCGCTCGCTGCCGAGTGCAGCCATCTCGGCGGTGATCCAACCGCCGATGGAGTTGCCGACGACGGCGACGTCCTCCAGGTCGAGTTCTTCGAGCAGGCGCACGTAGATCTGGGCCAGGGTGGCCACGTCGGTCAGCCGGTGGGGGCGGGTGGTGCCGCCGAAGCCGGGGTGGAAGGGGGTGAAGACCCTGGCCGCCCGTTGTTCGGCGAGGAGGGCGGCGAACGGCGTGACGGTCTGCGGGCCACCACCACCGTGCAGAAGCAGGAAGGGGTGCCCCTGGCCGCCCCGCAGGTCGACGGTGACGTCGAGGTGGCTTTGACCGAGGGCGAGCGTGTGGGTGGTGACGGTCATCGTGGCTCTCCTGGAGTGATCGGTGTCCGCGGGCGGTCGGCCCGCGTCATGCGAAGTCGGTGGCGGGAGTCGTGGCGTAACGGCTCATGACCTCGGCCACCGACTCCGGGGTCGGTTCCTGGCCTTCGGCGATCATGTTCCGCAGGTCGCGGAAGTACTGCACGTACAGGTCGGGCGTGAAGGTGTTGAGCATGACCGCCGGCTCGTCGCCGAGGTTGGCGAAGGTGTGCGGGGCGCCGGGCGGGATCATCGCGAGAGTGCCTGCCGGGGCGACATGAGTCGTCCGGCCGACGGTGAAGTGAACGGTGCCGGAGACGACGTAGAAGCCCTCGTCGTGCTGGGCGTGGCGGTGCTGGGGCGGCCCCTGGGTGTGCGGGGCGATGGTGATCTCACCGATCCCGAGGCGGTGCCCGGTGGTGCTGCCGTCCTCGAGGATGCGGATCTGTGTGGAACCCAACCGGATCGTCTCGCCGGCGTCCGGGCCGACCACGGAAACGTCGCTCATTGCTGTCACCTGACCATTCGTGAGAGTTGACTCTCATGAGAGTAGAGAGTCGCCCAACGTCATGCAAGTTGGCTCTCATGAAGAGAGAGCGATGCTAAGATGATGGCCGGCGGACAGGAGGAGGGCCCGACGATGACGACGCAGCCGAGTGGCGGCCGCACCAACCAGAAGAAGCGCACGCGTACCGCGATCGTGGCGGCCGCCCGCGAACTCATCGAGGCCGGAGGCGAGGTGACCATGCCCGCGATCGCCCGCGCGGCCCTGGTCTCGGAAGCCACCGCCTACCGGTACTTTCCCGACCTGCCCTCCCTGATCAGCGAGGCCCTGGCCGGGACCTGGCCGCCTCCCGCCGAGGCGCTCGCGCCGGTCGCGGACTGCGCGGATCCCGTCGAACGCGTCGCCTACGCCTGTGAGTTCCTGCTGCGCGGCATACTCGCCCGCCAGGGGGCGGTACGAGCGATGATCTCGGCCACCGTCACCGACCCCGACGCCGCGACCTCACGGCCAGGGATCCGATTCGGCCTGATCGCCCACGCGCTCGCGCCCCTCGAAGGAACCCTCGGGGTGACGGATCCGGAGGCTTTCGCCCAACTCAAGCGGGACCTTGCCGTGGTCGTCGGCGCCGAGGCGCTCTTCACCCTCACCGATCTGTGCGGGCTCGCCCCGCAGGACGCCGTCGCCAGCGCCGTACGAACGGCCACCACTCTCACACGAGCCGCCGTCCCCGCGCTCAAGTAGCAGCGCCAAGGGGCTGGCCGCTCATCAACCGGTACGGACCGGGCGCGAAGACTCAGTGGCCGGCGACCTCGCTGACGGCAGCGCGGGCGAGGCCTCGTCGATGCCGTCAGCGAGGCGTTCGACAGCGTGCCGAGGGATCGAGTACGTCCGTGGCGCGCCCTTCCACCCGCACCGAGGGCCGCATCAGGACCGCCACCTGGATCACCGGCTTGCAGCCCCAGGCGGCTGCACAGCGCCTGGAGGGGCGCTCGTGCCGCTGCGGCGCGCCGGCTCGGCGGTGCTCATGGCCTCGGACAGTTGCGCGGCGGTGTGCTCCAGCAGCATCTCCAGGGCGGCCGGATAGGCGCTGTGCGGCATGCGCCGGGCGAGGAGCTGGGCCGTGGCGGCGATGTTGGGGTGTGAATCGGCAGGCAGCCGGGCGTAGGTGGAGCGCCACATCGCCTCGTCCCCGGCACGAGCCTCGTCCGCCAGCGCCAGGGACCCCGCGTCGAGCGCGGCGAAGGCGAGACTCTGGTCGATGAACGCGTGGTACACGCGTACGGCCACCGGGTCCGGCAGCCCCGCACCGCGCAGGATGCCGAGAACGATCTCGTCCACCGCGATCTCACGGGGCCGGCCGGTGACCCGGCTGGCGGTGAGTACGGCAGCCTGCGGGTGGGCGAGGTAGGCGGCGTGGACGGCCCGGCCGAGTGCGCGCAGGTCCGTGCGCCACTGCCCGGTGGCCGTCCAGCTGTCGAGAGCCCGTCCCATCAGCTCGTCACCGATGGCCCGCGTCAGATCGTCCATGCCGGCGAAGTAGCGGTAAAGGGTGCTGGGATCGGCGTCCAGCGCCGCGCCCAGACGGCGTGCCGTCAGGCCGGTGCTGCCGTGCTCCCGCAGGACACGCAGAGCGGTCCGGACGATGATCTCCTCGGACAGTACCGTGCCGGCGCGCGTGGGCTTGCGTCGTCGGCGCGCCGCCTCCGGCACCACTTGCTTCGCCATGAGTCGTCTCCTCCGCCGCCGGCCGTTCCTTCGGGGCGCACCTTATGCCAACAAGGTTGACGTTACGTCCGGGCATCCCGTTGCATCGAGCCCTGCCGGAGGCGTCCGCCTCCCCGAAGGAGGGTGTGTGACATGCGGGTACTACTTGTGGGCGCGGGCGGTGTCGGCACGGCCGTAACCCGTATCGCGGCGCGTCGTGACTTCCTCGAGCGCCTGGTCGTGGCCGACTACCACCTCGACCGTGCCGAGGCCGCGGTCGCGGCGCTGACGGAGCAAAGAGGCCGATTCGGCGCGCGCCGACTGGACGCGTCAAACCAGGACGCGGTCCGGCGGATGCTCATCGATGAGCGGTGCGACGTGCTGCTCAACGCCACCGACCCGAGGTTCGTGATGCCGCTCTTCCAGGCGTCCCTGGAGGCCGGCGTGCACTACATCGACATGGCGATGTCCCTGTCCGTGCCGCACGCCTCGCGGCCGCACGAGGAATGCGGCGTGAAGCTCGGGGACGAACAGTTCGCCATGGCCCGGCTCTGGGAGGAGGCCGGACGGCTGGCGCTGGTCGGCATGGGCGTCGAGCCCGGCCTGTCCGACGTCTTCGCCCGGTACGCGGCCGACGAACTCTTCGACGACATCGAGGAGATCGGCATCCGGGACGGCGCCAACCTGACGGTCGAGGGTTACGCCTTCGCCCCCTCCTTCAGTATCTGGACGACCATCGAGGAGTGCCTCAACCCTCCGGTCGTGTACGAGAAGGAGCGCGGCTGGTTCACCACCGCGCCGTTCAGCGAGCCCGAGGTCTTCGACTTTCCGGACGGGATAGGCCCGGTGGAGTGCGTCAACGTCGAACACGAGGAGGTGCTGCTGATCCCGCGCTGGGTGGATGCTCGTCGTGTCACCTTCAAGTACGGGCTCGGTGACGAGTTCATCGCCAAGCTGAGGACCCTGCACGATCTCGGCCTGGACTCGACGGCCAAGACGACCGTCCCCGGCACCGACGGACCCGTGGAGGTCTCCCCGCGGGACGTCGTCGCCGCCTGCCTGCCCGACCCGGCCACCCTGGGAGCACGCATGACGGGCAAGACCTGTGCCGGTACGTGGGTGAAGGGCACCAAGGGCGGCTCGGCGCGCGAGGTCTACCTGTACCACGTGGTCGACAACCAGTGGTCGATGCGCGAGTACGGCTCGCAGGCCGTCGTCTGGCAGACGGCGGTCAACCCCGTCGTCGCTCTGGAGCTCCTGTCTTCAGGCGCCTGGACCGGCAGAGGCGTGCTCGGGCCGGAGGCACTGCCTCCGCGCCCCTTCCTGGACTTGCTCAGCGAATACGGCTCTCCCTGGGGTCTGCGCGAGGAGTGCTGAGCCGTCCCGGCCCGGCGACGCAGCCGTGGTGGCGGTCTCGCATGCGCGTCCGGTCGGCTCGTGTTCTTCGATCGTGTATGCCCAGGTGAGCCGCCCCCGTCCGCCAGTTGAATTCGCACTCATGGGCTGTGATCGTCAGGCCGTTTCCCGTAACTGCCCCAACGACGGCGTACAGCCGTTGACTTCACGGGCCGCCACTGGTTGAGTGGCTCATCCACTCAACCAGTGTGCCTTTGGAGGCCGGTGTGGAAGCGCTGCCGCGGGAGACGATCGTCGACGTGCTGGAGAGAAGGCTGCGGGAGGACATACTCGCCGGGCGGCATCCTGCCGGGAGCTATCTGCCGCCGGAACGTGAACTCGCCGACGGGTTCGGAGTCACCCGCACCACGCTCAAACACGCCTTCGGCCGCCTGGTGCACGTCGGCCTGCTGGAGACCCGGCATGGAGTGGGTACGCGGGTACGGGACTTCCTGCGCCTGGGCGGGGCGGACCTGCTGCCGATGCTCGTGCGCCACAGCCCCGACTGGATCGGTGAGATCTTCGAAGTGCGGCGCAGCATCGGCGCGTTGATCGCGGAACGGGCCGCGGCCCGTGCGACGGCCGACCAGATCGACGAACTTCGCCGTCTGCTGGCGGCCGTTGGGCAGGCGGACGGCGGCGACCAGGCACAGGTGGCGGACGCCGAGGTGCACCGGGCACTGGCCCGGGCCACGGGCAACCGCGTGTACGTCCTGCTGACCAACACGCTGTTCAACGCGTACCTGCCGGTGCGCGCCGCCCTGGTGGGACCCTTCGTGGACGCCCGCACCGCCCAGAGCCGCCTGGCGCCCGTGGTCGAAGCCGTGGCGGCCGGCGAGCAGGAAGCGGCGCGTAGCAACGCCGCCGACTACCTGTCGGCGACCGAACGCATCATGCTCGAGGGCCTGGCGCGGTCCTCGGGACGCGGGGAGGCTGCCCGGTGAGTCCGCGTGGAACAGTGTTCCGGGAGACCATGACGGGCCGCGGACGCCTGGCCGGTGAGGAAGCCGACCGCCCCGTACGGCTCGACCTCGTGGTGCATGCCGACCGGGTGCCGCTGCCCCAGCGCACGACGCAGGCCCGACTGACAGGACGGATACGGATAGCCGGCCGGACCGACGACCGCGAGATCGCGGGTGAGATGGAGATCTCACCGCTGGCGCGCCGCAGGATTCGCTACCGCGTCAGCTTCGACCTGGAGGGCCGGCGCCTGCTGCTGGACGGCTGGAAGGCGGTGTCGTTCAAGCGACCCCTCCGCTCGATGACCGTGCTGCCGTACACCCTGTACGAGGACGGGGAACGCGTGGGTGAGGGCATCCTGCGCTTCCCCCTCGCCACCGGCCTGCTGCCCTTCCTCGCCGGCTTCCGGTTCCCCCGGCAGACCGAGCCCACCACCGAGCGGAATCCGGCCCCGCGCTGGGACGGCACACCGGGACGGACGGAGGTCTGGTACACCACTGTGACCGATCCCGCGACGGGTAGCGGCGTCTGGCTGCACCACGAGGTCGTCGCGCCCAGCGACGGCTCACCCGCCTACGCCCACGGCTGGGCGGCCCTCTTCCCCAAGAGCGGCCCGGTGGAGCACGCCCGCTTCGGACCCACGCTCTGGGAGCGGCAACCGGGCGGGTTCAGCACCGGGGACGTCCAAGCCCTCCCCGGCCGCCTCACCGGCGAGGCCGGCCCGTTCAGCTGGGCGCTCACCGAGCGGCCGCAGGGCCCGCCGCTGCACACCTTTCCGCGCTGGTCCTGGCGGCACCCCTGGCTGCCGGCCTCGCACATGCTCCCCGCAGCGCGCGCCCGCTACACCGGAACCGTCCGTCACGGCGCGGACGAGCTACGGCTTGAGGACGCGCCCGGTGCGAGCGCCCGCATCTACGGCCACGGCAACGGCCGCCACTGGGCCTGGCTCCACGCCGACCTGGGCGGCGGCGACGTGCTGGAGATCGTCGCCGCGGTGTCGATGCGACGGGGACTGGACCGGCTGCCCCCACTGGTGTTCCTGCGCCTGCACCGGGGCGGTCGCACATGGCCCCGCAGAGCGGAGCGGTCTGCCGTGGGCTGGGCGGGCATCGGCCGGTTCCGGGCGGACATCGGGCTGCCGCGGTGGAAGGTGCAGGGTCGCGCCGGCCTGCGCCGGATACGGGTGACGGTGAGCCAGCGACCGGAGCAGACACTCGCACTCGACTACACCGATCCGGATGGCACGCCCGCGGTGTGCCACAACAGTGAGCGGGCGGACGCGGACGTGCACCTGGAGCGCTGGCGGGGCGGATGGCGGACGGAGGCCGTATGGCGGCTGTCGGGTACCGCCCATGCGGAGGTGGGTCGGCGATGAGTTCCCCAACCCCACGTCAGCTTGGCGGACTTGTCGCTGCGGTGCTCGCGGACGACGGCACTGATCCATGGTCCGGTGCCGTACCCCGGCGCGTCACGGCACTGCTCGGCGCCATGCCCGCCCCGGCACGGGCGGCGGTACATGGCGCGGCGGCGGCCGTCGACGCCTACGCCGTTGTCCGCACCGGCAGACGGCTGTCCGCGCTCGATGCGGCAGGGCGGCAGCACGTCATCGCGTCGCTGGCCTCCCGCCGGCCACTGCTGCCGCTGCTGGACGCGGTCAAGGTGCCGCTGCTGCTGGCCGCCGGCACCGAACGGCTCCTGCACCATGAGCCCGTGCTCCCGGTGCCCGCCGCAGAGGACCCGCCGCTCGACTGCACGCCCTCAGGCCACTGGCCCTCGCGTTCCACCGCCGACGCGGTCGTCGTCGGATCCGGCGCCGGGGGAGCGATGGCCGCCCGCACGCTCGCGGCATCCGGCATGAGCGTGGTCGTACTCGAGGAGGGGGAGCACCACACGACCGCGTCGTTCGCGGGACGCAAACCGTTGGACCGCTTCATCGACCTGTACCGGGACGGCGGAGCGACGATCGCCGTCGGCAACCCACCGCTGGTGCTGCCGGTGGGCCGTGCGGTCGGCGGTACGACCGTCGTCAACTCGGGTACCTGCTACCGCACTCCGGACCACGTCGTCGCCCGCTGGCTGCGGCACCACGGATTCGAGGTCGTCGAGGGCCTCGACGCCCACCTCGACGAGGTCGAGCGCACCCTGCGCGTGGCACCGCAGCCGCTGGACGTCCTGGGCAACAACGGGCTGCTCGCACTCGCCGGCGCCAGGCGGCTCGGCTGGGCCGCCGCGCCCCTGCGGCGCAACGCCCCGGGCTGCCGGGGCTCATGCCAGTGCGTCGTGGGCTGCCCTTCCGGCGCCAAACAGAGCGTCCAGCTGTCCGTGCTGCCCGAGGCCTGCTCGGCCGGAGCCCGCATCGTGACCGGCGCCCGTGTACGGCGCATACTGACCGACCGCGACGGACCGGCGGGCCCACGGGCTGCCGGGGTGCTGGCCCGCCGCGCGGACGGCAGCGAACTGGAGATCCTCAGCCCGTTGGTCGTGGTCGCCGCCGGGGCTCTGCACACGCCGCCCCTGCTGCGACGTTCTGGTCTGGGCCGCCACCCGAGGCTCGGCCACAACCTGAGCGTGCACCCCGCCATCAGTGTCGCGGGCCGCTTCGGCCACCCGGTCACCAGCTGGAAAGGCGTCCTGCAGAGTGTCGGAGTGGAGCAGCTGCACGCCGACGGGATCCTCATCGAGGCCACCTCGGCGCCTCCCGGCATGAGCTCTTTCGTCCTCCCCGGTGTCGGTCGCGAACTGCGACGCGAACTCGAGCAGACGGACCGGCTGGCGACCCTGGGTGCCATGATCGCCGACCGGCCCTCCGGCCGCGTCCTGGGGCGCACCCGTACGCTGCTGCGCTACGACTTGGCGGAGCGTGACGCCGGTCGGCTGCTGCGTGCCCAACGGGCCATGGGCCACTTGCTGTTCGCCGCCGGCGCCCAGGAGGTCCTGACCGGAGTCCCCGGCGCACCGCGCGCCCGAACCCCTGCCCAGCTGGAGGCGCTGCTCGACACGGTCAGCGTGCGCAACCTCCATGTGTCGGCCTTCCATCCCACGGGCACGGTCGCTGCCGGCGCCGACCCCGAGCGGTCACCTGCCGACCCGGAGGGACGCCTCAGAGGCGTGCACGGAGTACTGATCGCCGACGGCTCCGTACTGCCGAGCTGTCCGGAGGTGAACCCGCAACTGAGCATCATGGCCGCTGCCCTGGCCGTCACTCAACGTTGTGTCACCGAGGCCCGCTGACCGGAGCGCGGCACGGGTGGAACGCATTCACTGCTCGGTGACAAGGGATACGACTGCGACCCTGACCGGCGAGAGCTGCGCAAGCGCCGCATTTGCAGGTGATCCGGCCGTGGGCGAGCACGGCCGGGACAGGCGCCCGGAGCTGACGATCGCCCTGGAGCGCCCCCTCGACCCCGCGTCCGCCCTGCCGGGCCGTACGAGGCGTGCCCGCGGCTGTTCACGCTTGCGTAGACGCATCAACTCCTGGGCGTCCTGCGGCACTTCGGTCGGACGGACTATGATTGGGACGCCCAGGCCCGCCGCTTCTCCACCGGACTCGCAGCCCGTGGGACGTCCTGCTTCGTGCACGTGCGGTCATGGCTCGTCAGCCTCCGACCTGCCGAGATGGGCCGCGAGATCGTCATGCAGGTCGATGCGCCCGGTCTTCCCGCTCCGGTGTCGAGGCTGTCGTCGTGATCGCTCGGTTCGAGAGGGGGCTGGAGTAGACGATGCTGGTCGTGACGGAGCCGAGCCCGGCGATTCGGCCCGTCGTCGTCTCCAGGTGGCGCATGGAACGAGCGAGGACCTTGAGCACGAAGCAGTCCTCACCGGTGACGTGGTGTGCCTCCATGATCTCGGGGGTGTTGGCAACCAGGTCCTGGAACGGTCTGTAGTTGCCCGTGGGGTAGCGGAGGCGGACGAAAGCCAGGATGCCGAGTCCAAGTCGTTCCGGGTCCACCACGGCTGAGTAGCCGCGGATCACACCGCTCTCCTCCAGCCGCCGCACCCGTTCGGTGACAGCACTTGCCGACATGGACACGGCCCGCGCCAACTCGGCGTAGCTTGCCCGCCCGTCCTGTTGCAGGGCTTCCAGGATGCGGATATCAGTCTCGTCAAGGGAGTCGGCGGCCATGGGTGAGAAATACCATGGCATCCCCGGTCCTGGCCACGGAAGGCCGCTGATCATCCGCTCCAGCGGCACTTCGCAAGCCCTGCTGAAGGTGCCGTCCGCGGCTCCCGCCGAAGCCGCCGCGCGGTCGCCACATGCCTCGCCGGGCGGATGACTCCGGGCGGGTGCCGGTCGGTTCGTCATGGACGGGCCACGGACGGCGGCCGACCGGGACCAAGGTTGCCGGGCGGCTTCGAGCAGGCCCGAAGCGGTCCGGCCTCTTCCTCTCGCAGCGGCCCTGGGTCGAGTCGGGCCGGGACGGGTGACCACACGAACACCGCGACCTGACAGGTCGGCCGGGAGACGTTCCCGGTGCTGGGTGGTGCCGGCCCTTGCCGGGCCGGGCCTGCGGCGTGGCCGTGGAAGCGGAAGAACAGGGAGACCGTCGGTGGCAGGAAGTCCGCCGTCGTCCGCAGAGCCTGCTGTGGTCCTGCCCATGAGCGTGAACGCCTGGTAGACGGTCCTTTCGGCACCGGAAGGCATTCACCGGTCATCTGGTCCGATCACCGAGGTAATCACGGCCAGATCCTGAAAGAGCCGTGGATTGCACATTCCAGTACGGAGGGGCGAACCGTAGCGTTTGACTCATGACAGACACCACTTTCCCCAGCGCGGCCATGCGCGTCCCGCCCGCGGCGCCGGCCGAGGCCGCTGCATTCTTCGCCGCCCGTCTCACCTTCCAGGCCGACGTCTCCGACGTCCATGCCTCGCTGCACTCCGGCGACCCGGGCTTCGTCCTTGTCGACTCACGAGGGATTGCGGGCTGGCAGCAGGGCCATGTGCCCGGTGCGCTGCACCTGCCCACTGCCGAGATCCCGGCTCGGGCCGGACATCTGCTGGACCCCGCGGTTCCCGTGGTCACCTACTGCTGGGGGCCGGGTTGCGACGGGGCGACCCGTGCGGCGCTGGTACTCGCGCAACTGGGCTACCGGGTCAAGGAGATGATCGGCGGCATCGAGTACTGGATCCGGGAAGGCTTCCCGGTCGTGAGCGCGACCAGTACCGAGCAGCGTGAACTCGACCCGCTCACCGGGCCCGTGGGCTCCGTCAGCTGCGCATGCTGATACTCCTCGCGGGGCCGGGCGGCACGGTTTGCCCGGCCACCGTTGCCGACCTGTCGGCGGTGACCCGGCTGTGCGCGGCGCACGCGGCCTACGAGGGGGCCGATCCGGTGCCCGGGAACCTTGCCGCTCGGCTGGAGTCCGCCCAAGACCGGCGCAGCGGCAGCGAGCGCGCGCCGGGCCTGGGGACCTGGGTTTGATCCGCGTCGTTGGTGGCCACCCGCACCGGTGGGTGTGAGACCGGGCCGGACCGGTGGCGCCCTGTCGTGCGGCGGGCCGCCTGGTCCACGACGATGGACCTGGGCCGGAACCGGATCCACTGCCACTGCCACTGCCCAGGGTCCTGTGCTCGTCTGGAGGACATCGCGAGTGATGCTCTTGCCCGGCTGCGTGAGGCGGGGGTGTCGATCTGGCCGGATGATCTGGGCCGACGGCGGCCGGTGCACGACAGCCTCGCCCGGATGGTGCGTGACCGGCCCGTCGTCGGGGTGACCACCAGTACGACGATTTCCGCGCTGCGCCATCGAGGGCAGCGACAGTGGTACACCGACAGCGTCCGACCTGTGGCCGGGCCACGGAGAACCGGGCGCGGGCGACGCAGCCGCACCGTCCGCAGGCTTGAAGAGAGATGTCCATGCGAACGAACATCATCCGGCACGAGAGCATGATGGTGAGCTATGACTCGGTCAACGGCTGGACCGTTGTCGAGGTCGACGGTGAGGTGGATGCGCACACCGCTCCCATGATCCGGGAAGCGGTGATCAGGCTCGTCGATGAGGGACACCGCCACTTCGTCCTGGACCTGGGCTTCGTCACCTTCATGGACTCGATGGGGCTGGGCGTGATCGTGGCAATCACGAAACGCATCCGTGAACGCGAAGGCTCGCTGCGTATCGCCTCCGTCTCCGGCCGGATGCTGAGGATCTTCGACCTCAGCGGCATGGGCCAGAGCTACGACATGTATCCCTCGGCAACGGAAGCGGCGCAGTCCACCCCCTTGCCCGGCAGCCTGGCGCACTGGCCGCATCCCCCCGAGGGAACCGACCGGGCTTGAACGACGACCCGTCCCTGACCGCGGGCACCGTGGTCAGGGACCGACGTGTCGAGGCCGGGCCGGGTCGGCGCTCAGCTGCCGGCCGCGCCCGGAAGGCGCAGGGCGAGCAGGGCGACGTCGTCGTCGAACCTCTGGCCACGTCCGGCCATCAGCTCGTCGCACAGGACGTTCACAGGGGCCCGGACCAGCCGCGAGGCATGCTCGGCCAACGCACGCAGGCCGTCGTCGATGTCCTCGTCGCGTCGCTCGACCAGGCCGTCGGTGAACAGCAGCAGCGTGGCCTCCGGCGGCAGCGGATGCGCGTGGTCGAACCTCGGGACGGAAGGTTCGATGCCGACGGGGATCCCGTGCCTGGCGGGATCCAGGTACTGGGTGGCGCCGTCGGCGGTGACCACCAGTGGTGGCGGATGCCCGGCGTTGGTCCACCGGAATGTGTACCCGCCCTCGCCGCCGCCCTCGATACGGCCGAACACCAGCGTCGCGACCGGAGGAGGGCCGAACATCGTCAAAGCGGCGTCGAGTTTCGAGACCACCAGGCTCGGCGGCCCGCCCCGGTCGTGGGCCAGGGCGCGCAGCATGTTGCGGATCTGCCCCATCAACGGCGCGGCCTCGACATCGTGACCGGTGACGTCACCGACGACGACACCCGTGGCGCCGTCGGGCAGCCGCAGGGCGTCGTACCAGTCCCCGCCGAGCTTGGGCAGCTGTGAGGCCGGCTGGTAGCGCGCCTGTACCTCGATCGGCGCCAGGTCGGGAAGGGCGGGCAGCATGCTGCGCTGGAAATGCTCGGCGGAGTGCTTGAGATGCTCGTACAGGCGGGCGTTCTCGATGCTGACACTCGCTGCGCTGGCCAGCGCGGTCAGGAGCGCCTCGTCATCGTCGGTGAACGGCGTGCCGTCCCGCCTGTCGGCCAGGTAGAGATCCCCGTACACGGTGTCGCGCACCAAGAGCGGGACACCCAGCAGCGTCGTCATGACCGGGTGCCCGCCCGGAAACCCGACGGCGTGAGGATGCTCGGCCAGCTCCGACACCCGCAACGGCCGCCGGTCGGCCACCAGGGTCCGCAGCACGCCATGGCCCTGCGGCAGGCCCAGGGCGGCGCACAGCTGCGGGTCGTCGATGCCCACGGTGATCAGGTCGGCGAATGCGCCGCTCTCCCCGAGCACGCCCAACGCCCCGTAGCGCGTGCCGACCAGGTCCGCGGCCGCCTCCACGATGTGATGCAGCACCGCCTCGGTGTCCAGGTCGGCACTGATGGCCACGACTGCGTCCAGCAGGCGCCGCAAGCGGCGCTGGTCCGAGGGCGCCTCCGGCGCTTGCGCGCCCGGAACATCGCGAGCGCCCTCGGGCACCGGCAGCCGATTCGCCTCGGGCGCGGCGTCGTCAGGGCCGAAGCCGTCGCCCGGCCGCGGTCGCGGATCGCGCGCCATACCTGCTTCCTTCCCGCGACTGGCGAGTGTCATCACCTCGTCCAGCGACGCCACCCTAGGCGTTCACTACCCCGAATCCAGCCCGCGACCCGCGCCGCACCGGGCGCTCGATCCGGGCAACCGGCCTGCCACACGTTCACCGGACCTTCACCCGTCGCGGCTGACGCGCATCGGTTTGCGGGCACCCGGAAGGCGCTCGCGTCGTGAGGGAAGGAGCCCTCTCGTGCTCTTCGTCGCCGCTCTGCTGCTCCCCGTGCTGGTGCTGCTGCTGATCGCAACGGACCGCATCGAGGACTGGCTGGCCGGAACCGGACGGGACCCGGCGGACCGCGCCCCCGCCCGCCGTCACCTGCGTCTGATTTCGGGACGCGCATCGCAGAACGCTGCCCGAACCCACACGGAAGTGCCGGAGCAGCGGCCCGACGCGGCCTGACCTGCGCATCCTGTCCTGCACCGGGCGACTGGCCTGCCCGGCCAGCTGCATGACGATGAGATCGCGTCGTGGCAGCGGCGAGAGTTCCGCGCGGCGACGGCGCCGAGACGGGTCCGGCGGGCGTGCCGGTCGTTTCACGATCCCCTGCCGTGTCGACGGCGCGTTCGGAACGATCAGGGCACGATGACGACGGGGCACTGTGCAGGGCGGGCCGTCCACGCCGGGAGCGACCCGACGAGGTGGTGCGGCCGGTGCTCCGGAGCGCCGAGCACCAGCGCGTCGGCCTGATGCTCATCCGCCGGACGGGCCGGCTCACGCGCCGCATCGCCGGTGCAGGCCGTGACGTGGACGTCCAGACCGGCCGGCGTGGTCGCGGGGAGTGTCGGCGGGTTCGGCCGCGGCCGGGCGAGCGCATCGCCCTCCCGCTCCGCCACGGGGACGACTGCCGTTCCCGGGGCCGTACGCCATGGGCACGTCAGTGATGTGCGCGACGAGCAGCCGCCGCCCGGCAGGGCGGTCCGATCCGGCCGCCCACGCCGGCGCGCCGCGGCCGGCCGCGAATCCGTCGTAGCCCACCACGACAGGATGCGCCGGAGCAGCGGACGCACGGTGAACCTGCTCACCTTCACCGGTCAGGGCTTCGCTCACGCACTCCGCAGGGGCACACCAGGCACCGTACCGATCGCCCCGGTTCCGGCACCGGGCGTGCCGGGGAAGGCGCCGCGTACCTTCCCCACCGTGAAACCACGACGCGATTCGTGTACGTGTAACGGACGGTCGCGTGCGGCACTCTTCCTCGGGGGCCAGGGACGAGCGTGCCGCATCGGCCACCACGGTCGCTGCGGGCCGGCGCAGGCTGAACCGGCGTGCGAGCGGTGGAGGTGGAGGTGACGTCGTGGCTGTCGTAGGCGGTGCACCGCCCCATAAGCGCAGGGGTGCGGTGGCGAGTGCGGCGGAGGACCTCAATCCCGGGGCGTTCGCCTTCGTCATGGCCACGGGCATCGTGTCCACCGCGCTGACCGAGGGCGGCGCGACGGCCTCCTCGGTCGTCCTGCTGTGGATCGCGGCCGCGGGATACGCGGTGCTGTGGGCGGGCTATCTGTGGCGTGCGGCGTACCGGTGGCCGGGTTTCCGCTCCGACCTGGCAGGGCCGCACGGTTTCGCCTTCCTCACCGTCGTCGCCGCCTCCGAGGTGCTGGCCGGCCGACTGGCCCTCGACCGGCACGACGGCGCGGCCGCCGCGCTGACCGTGCTCGGCGCGGTCGGATGGCTGGTGCTCGGTTACGGTGTGCCGCTGCTGCTGGTCTCGTCCGGGCGGCCCCTGTCGCTGCGTCAGGTGAACGGCACCTGGTTCATCTGGGTGGTGGGCACGCAGTCCGTCGCGGTCGCCACCGCCGCCCTCGCGCAGCACACCGGCGGCCGGGCCCTGGGCGTGCTGGCCTCGGTGTGCTGGGCCGTCGGACTGCTGCAGTACCTGCTGGTGGCCACGCTGGCACTGGCCCGGCTTCTGCTGGAACCCCTCGTTCCGGAGGAACTGGTGCCGCCCTACTGGGTGTTCATGGGCGCTGCCGCGATCAGTGTGCTGGCCGGCGCGAGGCTTCTTCGCCTCCCGCCCGCGGACGCACTGCTGCCCTGGGCGTTCGTGGTGGGCGTGTCCGCCGTGGCGTGGTCGTTCTGCACCTGGCTGATCCCGCTCCTGCTCGCCCTCGGCGTGTGGCGGCACGTGCTGCACCGCGTTCCGCTGCGGTACCGGACGAGCCTGTGGAGCATGGTCTTCCCGGTCGGCATGTACGGGGTGGCGAGCCGGGAACTGGGCGACGCGGCAGGCTGGGCATGGATGACCGCGACCGGCGTCGGCGAGGCGTGGGCGGCGCTCGCGGTGTGGACGGCGGTCTTCGCCGGGATGCTTGCCGCACCGCTCACCCTGCTTTGGCACTCCCACCGGCGGGGACAGGAGAAGTGACGCAGTGTACAAAAGACTGTTCGTGTGATTGGCCGGTTGCAAGCCGGGTGCGCAAGGCCAAGACTGTCCGTGGCCGGTTTCGTTCGCCCGCGTGGACGCTGTGCTGGACCGCCCGTGGTGCGTGCGTCGGACCGGTGAGTGTGCGACGACGGCAAGGGGGTGGCCAGTTGGCCACGGCCACGGCTGTCCGGTCACGTCGTCCGAGGCCGGCAGGTCACGCGCTCGGCGCCCGGTCCACGCTCCGGCCACCCGTGATCCGCTCCTGGATCCCGCGCCCGACCGGGAACACCACGGCGCCCGCCCAGTCTCCGGATGCCTGCAGGTCTTTCGGCGCGCCGACGCACGATTGTGCCGCCCGGTTCCGGGGCGCCGGGTCGCCGACCGGGGTGTTGCCGGTCGGCCGAACAGCCCTGCCGGCACCGACGCCGTGGAGGCGAACGGTGTGTCGTACCTGCTCGGTCGCGCCTCCAGTGGGGCACGGTGATCCTTGCGCCTCATGGCTGGGCACCGTGCGAGAAATTACCGGGCGCCGATGCGGGCGAAGGCAACTGCGGCCGAGGAGGCGAACGGTGTGAGCACGGACCGGGCTGATGCCGCGGCGGAGCGACTGATGCGTACGGCGCAGTACTTCTTCCCCGGTACCCAGTCACCCGACCGGCGGATGCTGTACCGCGAGGGCGGCCGGGAGGCGGAGGAGTTCTACCACGAGCGGTGGCGCCACGACCGTGAGGTGCGCTCCACGCACGGGGTGAACTGCACCGGGTCCTGCTCGTGGCGGGTGTTCGTCAAGGACGGCCTGATCACCTGGGAGACCCAGGCCACCGACTATCCGTCCGTCGGCCCCGACTCGCCGGAGTACGAGCCGCGGGGCTGCCCGCGCGGTGCGTCGTTCTCCTGGTACACCTACTCTCCCACCCGCATCCGCTACCCGTACGTGCGCGGCCCGCTCCTGGAACTGTGGCGGCGGGCGAAGGAGCAGCACCCCGACCCGGTGGAAGCGTGGGAGTGGCTGACCTCGGACCCCGAGCGGTGCGCCACCTACAAGCGGGCGCGCGGCAAGGGCGGCTTCGTGCGCTGCACCTGGCAGGAGGTGACCGAACTGGTGGCAGCGGCGCAGGTGCACACCGTCAAGCGGTACGGCCCCGACCGCATCGTGGGCTTCTCTCCGATCCCGGCGATGTCGATGGTGTCCTACGCGGCCGGGACGCGGTACCTGTCGATGATCGGCGGGACGATCTCGTCCTTCTACGACTGGTATGCGGACCTGCCGATGGCCTCGCCGCAGGTGTTCGGTGACCAGACGGACGTGCCGGAGTCCGGGGACTGGTGGAACGCCGGCTATCTGATCGTGTGGGGCACCAACCTGCCGATCACCCGTACGCCGGACGCGCACTTCATGACAGAGGCCCGTTACCGGGGGCAGAAGGTCGTGGTGGTCTCCCCGGACTACGGCGACCACACAAAGTTCGCCGACGACTGGCTCGCAGCCGCCCCGGGCACCGATGGCGCGCTGGCCATGGCCATGGGCCATGTCATCCTGAGCGAGTTCTACCGCGACCGGCAGGTGCCGTACTTCACCGAGTACGCCAAGACCTATACCGACCTGCCGTTCCTGGTGCGGCTACGGGAGCGGGACGGCGGCGGGTACGTTCCGGACAAATTCCTCACCGCTGCCGACCTGCCCGGCACGGGTGCTGAGGCGGACAAGTTCAAGACCGTGCTGCTGGACGCGCTTACCGGTGAACCCGCTGTGCCCAACGGGTCGCTGGGCTTCCGCTGGACGTCCCCGAAGGACGCCCAGGAGCCGCGATGGAACCTGCGGCTGGACGGCGTCGACCCGCTGCTGTCCCTGCACGGCCGCCCCGGCGGCGAGGCGGTGGCGGTCGACCTGCCCCGTTTCGACGCCGGCCCCGGCGAGGGCGGGGGAGTGCTGCGGCGCGGCGTGCCGGCGGCCCGGGTCGGGGGCCATCTGGTGACCACCGTCTTCGACCTGGTGCTCGCCCAGTACGGGGTGGCCCGTGAGGGCCTGCCCGGCCAGTGGCCGTCCGGATACGACGACGCGGACAGCCCGTACACCCCCGCCTGGCAGGAGACGATCACCTCGGTGTCCGCGAAGGCGGCCGCCCGGGTGGCCCGGGAATTCGCCCGCAACGCCGAGCGCACAGGCGGCCGTTCGATGATCGCGATGGGGGCCGGGACCAACCACTGGTTCCACTCCGACCAGATCTACCGCGCGTTCCTGTCCCTGGTGATGCTCACCGGCAGCCAGGGTGTCAACGGCGGCGGCTGGGCGCACTACGTCGGCCAGGAGAAGGTGCGCCCGCTGACCGGCTGGTTCCACCTCGCGTTCGGCCTGGACTGGCAGCGGCCCACCCGGCACATGGTGGGCACGCCGCTGTTCTGGCTGGCCACCGACCAGTGGCGCTACGAGGCGTTCCCCGCCGACACGCTGACCAGTCCGCTCGGGCAGGGCCGGCTGGCGGGACGCACCCTGCCGGACTGCAACGCGCTGGCCGCCCGGCTGGGCTGGATGCCCTCGCACCCGGCGTTCGACCGCAACCCGCTGGACGTGTGCGACGACGCCGAACGGGCGGGCAAGGAGGTCGCCCACCACGTCGTCGACGAACTGAAGGCCGGGCGGCTCAGGTTCGCCGCCGAGGACCCCGACGACCCGGCGAACTTCCCCCGGGTCCTGCTCATCTGGCGGGCGAACCTGTTCGCGTCGTCGATGAAGGGCCACGAGTACATGCTGCGACACCTGCTCGGCACCGACGACGCCGTCACCGCCGGGCAGACCCCGCCGCAGCTGCGGCCCAGGGACGTCACCTGGCGCGAGCAGGCCCCGGTCGGCAAACTCGACCTGTCGGTCGCGGTCGACTTCCGCATGACCAGCACCTGCCTGTTCTCCGACGTCGTGCTGCCCGCGGCGACCTGGTACGAGAAGCACGACCTGTCCTCCACCGACATGCACCCGTTCGTGCACGCCTTCAACCCCGCCATCGCACCCCCGTGGCAGACCCGCACCGACTTCGACATCTTCCACACCGTCGCGGCCGAGTTCTCCCGCCTGGCCACAACCCATCTCGGGGTGCGGCGGGACGTCGTCGCGGCCCCACTCGCCCACGACACGGCGGACGAGATGGCCCAGCCGCACGGCAGGGTGCGGGACTGGAAGGCCGGGGAGTGCGAGCCGGTACCGGGCCGCACCATGCCGAAACTGATCGTGGTGGAACGGGACTACACCAAAGTGGCCGAGAAGATGGCCGCCGTCGGACCGCTGCTGGACAGCCTGGGCACCACCACCAAGGGCCTCACCTGGAAGCCCGACGAAGAGATCGCCCACCTGCGCTCCCGCAACGGCACCGTCCGCGGTGGCGTCGCCGACGGGCGTCCCTCGATCGCCCGCGACGACCAGTTCTGCGAGGCGATCCTGGCCCTGTCCGGCACCACCAACGGGCGCCTCGCCGTTCGATCGCTGCGCGCGCTGGAGAAACGCACCGGCGTGGACCTGGCCGACCTGGCCGAGGAACGCTCCGGCGACCGGATCACCTTCGAGGACACCCGCACCCAGCCCCGCGCGGTGATCACCTCTGCGGAGTGGTCGGGCACCGAGTCCGGTGGGCGGCGCTACTCCCCGTTCACCGTGAACGTCGAACGCCTCAAGCCCTGGCACACCCTCACCGGCCGCCAGCACTTCTTCCTCGACCACGACTGGATGGCGGAGTTCGGCGAACAACTTCCCGTCTACCGGCCGCCGTTGAACATAGTGGCCCACTTCGGCGACCCGACCCGCTCTCCGGACGGCCGCCCGGAGCTCGTGGTGCGCTACCTGACCCCGCACTCGAAGTGGTCGATCCACTCCGAGTACCAGGAGAACCTGCACATGCTCACCCTCTTCCGCGGCGGCCCGGTGATCTGGATGAGCCCGAAGGACGCGGAGAAGATCGGGGTGTCCGACAACGACTGGATCGAGGCGTACAACCGCAACGGCGTGGTCGCCTGCCGGGCTGTGGTCACCCACCGCATGCCCGAGGGCACGGTGTACATGTACCACACCATGGACCGGCACCTGAACGTGCCGAAGACGGAGACGTCCGGCCTGCACGGCGGCGGCGACAACTCCCTGACCCGGCTCCTGATCAAACCCACCCACCTGATCGGCGGCTACGCCCAGTTCTCCTACGGCTTCAACTACATCGGCCCCACCGGCAACCAACGCGACGAGATCACCGTCATCCGCCGCCGCAGCCAGGAGGTGCAGTTCTGATGCGCGTGATGGCGCAAGTGGCCATGGTGATGAACCTCGACAAGTGCATCGGCTGCCACACCTGCTCGGTCACCTGCAAGCAGACCTGGACCAACCGGCCCGGATCGGAGTACGTCTGGTTCAACAACGTCGAGACCAAGCCGGGCGCCGGGTACCCGCGCCGCTACGAGGACCAGGAGAAGTGGAAGGGCGGCTGGACCCTGAACCGCCGGGGCAAACTGACGCTGAAGGCGGGCGGCCGGATGCGCAAACTGCTCAGCCTCTTCTACAACCCCGACATGCCCTCGCTCGACGACTTCTACGAACCCTGGACGTACGACTACCAGAGCCTGACCACCGCGCCGCTGTCCGACAGCTTCACCGGCGCCCGGCCCAAGTCCCAGCTGACCGGGCGTGACATGCGGCCCGTGCACGGCCCGAACTGGGACGACGACCTGGCCGGAGCCGCCGGGTACGCCACCACGGACCCCAACCTGGAGGGCCTGTCGGAGCGGGTGCGGATGGAGTTCGAGCACACGTTCATGTTCTATCTGCCGCGGATCTGCGAGCACTGTCTCAACCCCTCCTGCGTGGCCTCCTGCCCGTCGGGGGCGATGTACAAGCGGGAGGAGGACGGCATCGTCCTGGTCGACCAGGACCGTTGCCGCGGCTGGCGGTTCTGCGTCTCCGGCTGCCCCTACAAGAAGGTCTACTTCAACCACCGCACCGGCAAGGCCGAGAAGTGCACCTTCTGCTACCCGCGCATCGAGGCCGGACAGCCCACCATCTGCTCCGAGACCTGCGTGGGCCGGCTGCGTCATCTCGGCGTGATGCTGTACGACGCAGACGCCGTCCTGAAGGCCGCCTCCGTCAAGGACGACAAGGACCTGTACGAGGCGCAACTGTCGGTCTTCCTCGACCCGGACGACCCCGGGGTGCAGGCGGCGGCCGAACGTGACGGCATCGCCCACGACTGGATCCAGGCCGCCCGGCGTTCCCCGGTGTACGCGCTGATCAAGAAGCACCGGGTGGCGCTGCCGCTGCACCCGGAGTACCGCACCATGCCCATGGTCTGGTATGTCCCGCCGCTGTCCCCCGTCGCGGACGCGGTGCACGCCACCGGTTACCACGACGACGACCCCGACCGTGTGTTCGCCGCCATCGACGCCCTGCGCATCCCCATGGAGTACCTGGCCAACCTCTTCACCGCCGGAGACACCACGGTCGTGGAGGAGGTGCTGCGCAAACTGACCGCGATGCGTGCCCACATGCGCGCCCGGCAACTCGGTGACCCGCCCGACCAGGAACTGCTCGACTCTGTCGGTGCGGGCGCCGCCGACATCGAGGACCTCTACCGGCTGCTGGCCATCGCCAAGTACGACGACCGCTACGTCGTCCCCAAGGTGCACGCCGAGGGCAGTGGCGCGCTGATGGCCCAGCACTGCTCCCTGGACTACCCCGGGGGCGTGGCCGACCTCGCCGCCCACGACGAGGACCAACGGTCGGCGGCCCCGCCACCCCTGCCGGGCCTCGCCCCATCGGGCGGCGGCAGCCAGTTCCGCGACAGCGACGGGACAGTGCGCTTCAACCTCCTCGGCTGGAACGGCACCGGCCCGGCCCCCGGCCTCTTCGGCGGCGACGGGGGCGGCCGATGATCCCCCGCCGCACCCGACGCGACGCAGCCGACACGCCACTGGTGCACCGCATCGCCTCGATCCTGCTGCGCTACCCCGACGAGGCCATGCTCGCCGACCTCGACGACGTCGCCGCCGCTCTCCCCGCCGTCGCTCACCCGGCCGACCGCTCCCGGCTCGCCGCAGCCTGCGACCACCTGCGGCGCCTGCCCCGCCCCGAGGCCGCCCAGCAGTACGTCGACACCTTCGACCACACCCGGCGGCGCAGCCTGTACCTGACCTACTACCGGCACGGTGACACCCGCGCCCGCGGCATGGCCCTGCTCGCCCTCAAACACACCTACCGCCGGGCCGGCCACCAACCGCCCGAGGCGGAGCTGCCCGACTTCCTCCCGCTGATCCTGGAATTCGCCGTGCTCGCCCCCGAACCCGGCCACCGCGTTCTCCTGCAGTGTCAGGCCGGCCTCGAACTCCTCCGCCAGGCCCTCCACGAACACTCCAGCACCTACGCCGGCGTCCTCGACACGCTCTGCGGCCGTCTGCCCGAACCAACCCGCCGTGAACGCGATGCCTGGCGCCGGCTGGCCGACCAGGGACCGCCCGGTGAACAGGTCGGCCTGGAATCCTTCGGGCCACCGGAACAGACCGGACTGGATCCTCAATCCGTGCGCGGGCAACCGGCGTCGGCCCCCTCCCCGACCACGAGAGCATTCCTGAGCGCCAAGGAGAGCCGATGAGCTCCTGGGACCTGTGGTGGTGGGTCATCCTGCCCTACCTCGCCCTCGTCACCTTCGTCGTCGGCCACGTCTGGCGCTGGCGCTACGACCGGTTCGGCTGGACCAGCCGCTCCACCCAGCTCCAGGAGCGCCGACTGCTGAAATGGGGCGGGCCGCTGTTCCACTACGGCACCTTCGCCGCCATTGCCGGACACGTGATGGGCATCCTCGTCCCCGAATCATTCACCCACTGGCTGGGCATCCCGGAGGACACCTACCGCTGGTTCTCCTCCATCGGCGGCACCGTCGCCGCCCTCGCCGTCATCTCCGGCGTGGTGATCCTCGCTTTCCGCCGCACCACCGTGCCCCGGGTGCGGGCCACCACCAGCCCGGTCGACTGGCTCGCGCTGATCCTTCTGGCGATCGTGATCGTGCTCGGCATCATCCCCACGATGGGCGTCAACCTCCTGGGAGCCGGCTACGACTACCGGCGGAGTGTTGCCCTGTGGTTCCGCGGCCTGTTCGCCGGCAGCCCCGACGTCGACGCGATCTCCCACGCCCCGCTCATCTACCGGATCCACGCCACCGCAGCCTGGGCCATCCTTGCCGTGTGGCCCTTCACCAGGCTCGTCCATGCCTGGAGCATCCCGCTGTGGTACCTGTGGCGACCGTTCGTCCTCTACCGCTCCCGTACCGCCGCCCACCCCACCGAACCCGGCACCAGCGGACGCCGCTGGCGCCGCATCGGCGTCCGCTACTGACAGCGCTCGCAGACCAGCCCCCGATCAGCCGACTGTCACCGAAGTCACGACCGAGTGCACCTCACCACCCGGCCCGCAGGAGAGGCCGTGTTCGGCATGAGGGTCCCGGCCTGCAGCCGGGCTACTGCGCCAGCAGGCTGATCCCCAGAGCCGTCAGGGCGACGACCTTGGCGGTCTCGAAGGCCACGTAGTACACGTGACCGCGCGAGCGGGGAAGGTCCTCCCCGGCAACCGGACCACTTGGAACAGGCTGCAGCAGGTCCCCGGTGACCGCGCCCCGGCAGGTGCCCCACCGGCGAGACTCAGGCGACAGGTTTTCCCTCGTTTCTACGACGCCCACTGGGTGAAATTGGTGAAATGGGCGAGCAGACGTTGCACGATCCGACCGGCCCTCCCGCCGCGGGCGAGAGTCGCGCCCATGTACTCGACGTGCGTCGGGCCCGCATGAGGAGCGGCGATGGTGACGGCCGGCAGGGCGGTAGTGCCGTCGCGCATGCTCAGGCAGTGCGGTCGGTCCGGCGCTGTTCGCTTTGACGGCTTTCCCCAGTGCCGCTTGGGGCGCAGGGTGCCCTCATCGTCGAGGTCGTTCAGCACGGCGGGCAGGCCCTTGGCAAGCATCTTGGTGCGGACGGTGCCGAGGATTTTGGCCATGAAGAATCCTCCGGCGCCGGTGAAGCCGCTGTGCTGGTGCCGATCAGCAGGTCGCCGTAGCCGCCGAAGTCCTGGCTGAGCGCAATGAGATGAGCCCGGAGGACCCCGAGCCACAGATCGCCGCGAGCGCCCTGCTCGCCCTGTGGCCCATCCAGTTCCAGGCGCTGCGCGGGCATCTGAACCGCGTCCGGACCCCGGAGCAGTCGCACCACCACGGACACCAGGGCCGGGGCCGCGCCGCCACGCAGCCGGCCGATCAGCCCCCTCCGTCACCGTGCTCGCCCGCCGCATGCTGCCCCAGCACGCCCGGACCTCGGGCATCGCCCTGCTGACCGTCGCCTTCAGCGTCGGCCAGGCGATCGGCCCGCTGGTCTCGGGCCTGCTGTCGGACTCCGTCGGCGGCATCGCCAAAAGCCTGTGGCTGTCCGTCGTCCTGCTGGCCGTCTCCGCCGTGGCCGCCCTCGTCCAGCGCGAGCGCGGATCCGCCGAGCAACCGCACCTGGACGCGCCGACGTCCGTTCCCGTTCCCGCCGACCAGCCCGCGACCACGCGCTGACCGCGCGTCGAAACCCGAAGGAGTTCCCCTCATGTTCGAACGCATTCTGGTCGCTGTCGACGGCACCCCCGCTCCGTCCGGGCCCCTGCCCCATGAACCAGAGGAGATCGCCTTGAGCAGCTCACACCTTCGTCTTGATCCCTTCGCCCAACGTTTCCTGGCCGACCTGGAGGCCCAGGGCGCGCCGCCCCTGGAGCGCCAGACCCCACAGGAGGCCCGGGCCGGTGACCTGGCGGGTCAGCTGGCCGGGGACGTGCCGATGCCGCCCGTGGAGATCGACGAGCGGAGGCTTCCGTCCGGGCCCGGCGGGGAGGTGCTGGTGCGGGTCGTCCGGCCGGAGTCGGCTGCCGGCATGCTTCCCGCGGTGATGTACTTCCACGGGGGTGGCTGGGTTCTGGGCGAGGGGAACACCTACGACCGCGCCACCCGCGACCTGGCCCACGCGGCCGGCGCGGCCGTGGTCTTCGTGGAGTGCAGCCGGTCCCCGGAGGCCCGCTGTCCGAGGGCCGTCGAGGAGGCCTACGCTGCCACCGCCTGGATCGCCGAGCACGGGTCGGACATCGGGCTGGACGGCGCGCGTCTCGCGGTCGCGGGCGACAGCGCGGGAGGCAATCCGGCCGCGGTCACCGCGCTGCTGGCAAATCGGCGCGGCGGTCCCCGGCTGGTCCACCAGGTGCTCCTGTATCCGGCGCTGGACGCCGGACTCGACACGCCCTCCTACTGCGAGTTCGCCGAGGGCCCCTTCCTCACCCGCTCCCAGATGGTGTGGTTCCGGGACCACTATGCCTCGGACACCGCTGTCCGAGGTGAGTCCACCGCCTCCCCGTTGCGTGCCACGAGCGACGAACTGGCCGGACTGCCGCCCGCGTTGGTGGTCACGGCCGAGGCGGACGTGCTGCGGGACGCGGGCGAGGCGTACGCGCTTCTGCTCCTCGACGCAGGGGTGCCGGTCGTGGCGGTGCGCTACCTGGGGGCGATCCTCTCGTCCACCGCGCAGAACCCGCTCGCCGCCAGCCCCGTCACCCGGGCGGCGGCCGACAGGTCGGCCGGACGCTGCGGCAGGCCTTCGACGCCGGCAGCTGACTGCCGTCAGTAGGGCTGTGCGCGACCGAACCGCTCGGCCCCGTGCCGTTCCTCGCTCAGCACGTTGGCCGCGTGGATCAGCGCGACATGTGTGAACGCCTGGGGGAAGTTGCCGAGTTGTGCTCCCGTCAGTCCGATCTCCTCCGCGTACAGGCCCACCGGGTTGGCGTACAGAAGCATCTTGTCGAACGCGTAGTGGGCCTGCTCCAGCCTCTCACTGCGGGCCAGCGCCGCCGCGTACAGGAAGCTGCAGAAGTTGAAAGTGCCCTCGCTGCCGCGCAGTCCGTCGGGAGAGGCTTCCGGGTCGTAGCGGTGGACCAGGCAGTCGGAGACGAGGTCCCGCTGGATGGCGTCCAGCGTGCCGGTCCACTGCGGGTCGTCGGGCGCGAGGAAGCCCACCGCGGGCATCAGCAGGAGCGAGGCATCGAGTGCCTCGGTGCCGTAGTACTGCACGAACGCCCCGCGCCGGGCGTTCCACCCGTGCCGCATCAACTGGTGGAAGACGGTGTCACGGGCCGTGGTCCACCGCGCCAGGTCGGCGGGGCGGGCGTATCGTGTGGCCAGCTTGACGCCGCGTTCGAAGGCGACCCAGCACATGAGCCTGCTGAAGGTGAAGTCCCGGCGGCCGCCGCGCGTCTCCCACACGCCCTCGTCGGGGCGGTCCCAGGCGTCCGTCAGCCAGTCCAGCAGGCCGGCCAGGTTGCGCCACCCTTCGTAGCTGCCGAGTCCGACCATGCGGTGCGAGCGCGCCAGGGCGTCCAGCACCTCACCGTAGATGTCCAGTTGGAGCTGGTCGGCCGCGCCGTTGCCGATCCGTACCGGCCGCGAGCCGTGGTAGCCCTCCAGGTGTTCCAGGATCTCCTCGGGCAGGTCCGGGTCGCCGTCCACCCGGTACATCGCCTGCAAGGGTTCGCCGGAGACAGTCTTCGCCTCCGTGACCCGGTCGCCCAGCCAGCGGCGGAAGGCTTCGGCCTCCTCGACGAACCCCAGGTCCAGCAGTGCTCCCACCGACAGTGCGGTGTCCCGGAGCCAGGTGTAGCGGTAGTCCCAGTTGCGTTCCCCGCCGATCAGTTCGGGCAGGCCCGTGGTTACGGCGGCCACCATGCCCCCGGTGGGCGCGTAGGTCAGAAGCTTGAGCGTGATTGCCGAGCGGTTCACCACGCTCTGCCGTGGCTCTCGGTTGCCGCAGGTCCGCAGCCACGTGTGCCAGAAGGACGAGGTCTTCGCCAGCTCGGCGCACGCATCTTCGAGCGTGAGCGGGGCCGGCGGGCGGGTGTGCGCAGCGCAGGCCGTGAGCAGCGCGGCAGCCGTCTCGCCGCTGCGCAGGACGGCTTCGGCCCGTACGTCGCAACCGTCCCCGCGCAACTCGAACGGTTCGGTGACCTGGAGGTGGAGGTCGGTTCCCGGCCCCTGGAAGTGGGCCGTGCCGTGGTCCAGGGCGGTGCGCGGAAAGGCCCGCCCGTAGTCGAACCGGGGGCTGCAGCGCAGCGTGAAGCGCACCTCGCCGCGTACGACGCGCACGAGCCGCACCAATCGGTGGGTACCGGTGGCCAGCTGGGGGCGTTCCACCGGCATGAAGTCGACGACTTCGCCGGCACCGCGTGGGGTGAGAAAGCGGGTCACCAGTACCGCAGTGTCGGGCAGGTAGAGCTGGCAGTGAACGGCGCTGCGCCCTGTGGCGGTGAGTTCGAAGAATCCGCCGCGTTCGTGGTCGAGCAGCGAGGCGAAAAGGCTGGGGGAGTCGAAGCGCGGCGAGCACCACCAGTCCACGACGCCGCTGGACGTCACCAGTGCAGCGGTCTGCAGGTCGCCGATGATCCCATGTTCCGCGATGGGGGGATAGCGACGCATGGCGACGAATCCTTCCGCCGGCGGTCCCCGAGAGGTCATTCCAGGCTAGTGCGCGCGGGGGGCGTGGGCATCCACGGTGCCGAGCAGTCGGCCTGCCAGTCCGGTCAGAGTGACGACTCGGCACACTGCGGTACTGGCCGAGGCCAGGCGGAAGTCGCGTCCCCGCCGACGGCACGCCGCCTGCGCGTCCGCCAGCGGGCGGACCACAGCCGCGTCGATGAAGGGGAGGCGGGCCGTGTCCACCGCGATGCCGCCGGTCCGCTCGACACACCGGGTCAGCACGGCCGTCAGGGCCGGAGCCCCGGCGATGTCCGGTTCGCCCTCGAGCCGGACGAGGACACCATCGCAGACGCGGGGCAGGCTGATCCGAAGGTGTTCCGAGCCTTGGACCACGGCCGGCGACGACTTCCGGCGGCACGGGTGTGAGGAGGGCGGGATCACCGCGGACGGGTCGGGCAGCGGGTGCGTCGTGGTGCCGTTCATGTGTGTCCTCTCGTTGTCTGCAGCGTTCTGTGTGTGTGGGCCGTCCACCTGTCCCAGCTTTCGCCGGTCCCGGCCACCGGGCATCGGCCGTGACGCGGATTGACCGCCTCGCTCCTGAGAATGATGTGAGGTCGGCGCCTCGGTCCTGGGGTCTCGTCACCGCGGAGTGCACAGGGGCAGCACGGCCCGGACGAGGTAGCCGCCTTCGCGACGCGGACCGGTGTACAGGGAGCCGCCCACTGTGGCGACGCGCTCGCGCGTCCCGACCAGGCCGTGTCCACCACCGGGCGGCAGTGCGGGCCGCTCCGCACCGTCGGGGGGTCCGTCGTCGCGCACCGTCACGGTCAGCCGGTCGTCCCGCCGGTCCAGGAGGACCGCCGCGTGGGTGAGCCCGGCGTGCTTCAGGCTGTTGGTCAGGGCTTCCTGCACGATCCGGTAGGCCGTGAGACCGGTTCCGGCCGGTACCGGCCGGGGGATGCCGGCCGATGACGACCAGACGTGCAGTCCGGCTGCTCGCACGGCGTCCGGAAGGCACGGGATGTCCGCGACGCCGGGTCCCTGGGCCCTCGTCGCCTCGCTCTCCTCCTCCGTGCGGAGCACCTCGAGGAGTCGGCGCAGCTCGACGACGGTGGCCCGGCCGGTTTCCTCGATGGTGGCGTGCAGTTCGTGGATCCTGTCGGGGTCCCGCTCCCGGACCCGGTCCGCGGCGGCGGCCTGGACGACGATCAGGCTGATGTCGTGGGCCACGACGTCGTGCAGTTCGCGGGCGATCCGAGCGCGCTCCTGCAGCAGTGCGGCTCGTGTCCGCACCTGCTGTTCCTGCTCCGCCGCCGCTTCGTCGAGCGTGCGCGCCATGAGGGCCCGGCGTGACCGCACCCGGCACCCCAGCACCCACCCGGCCACCGTCGGGACACCGGCCCCGGCCACCGCAAGGCCGAGGGAGACGGCGGCGCCCCCGACCGGCCGGGACAGCACGAGCACGGCCGTGGCGGCCGCAGCCAAAGACACGACCAGCAGGGCTTCGGCGGCGTGGCGGGACTCGCGCAGTCGTGCGGGCCGCCCGCGACATCTTCGGGCGCCCGCGTCTCACCGATTCGTCGTCCTGCCCCCGTCGTCGGCAAGCAGAACGCATGATCGCGTCTGACCCGCGAAACCCGTGCACGAGCCGGTGAACGCAGAAGGCGACGGGCGTGCGTCAGGGCTGAATGTTCTCCAGGTCCTCAAGGAGGCTGGAGTGCGTCGGCTGCCACCCGAGGGCATTGCGGGTGTGGGCGCTGGACGCCGGCTGGTCCATGGCGAAGATCGGACCGAACGGGCCGAAGGCCTCCTGCGGAACCTCCTTGACCGGCAGGCCCAGCCGCCGGCCGATGACCGTCGCGATGTCGCGCACCGTGTCGCCTTCGTCGGCGACGGCGTGCCAGGACGTCCCGGCCGGTGCCGACTCGAGGACCAGGCGGAACAGGACCGCCGCGTCGAGCGCGTGCACGGCCGGCCAGCGTTGGGTGCCATCGCCCGGGTAACCGGACACCCCGGTACGGCGCGCTGCATCGACCAACAGGCCGGCGAATCCGCCCCGGCCCTCGTCGTGGACCGTGCGCGGCATCCTGACAGCCATACTGCGCAGACCACGCGAGGCGAGGTCCAGCAGCGCTGTGACCGAACGGCCCCGACCGCCCACCGGTCCGTCGGTCGGCAGCGGATCGGCCTCGGTGGAGGTGCGTCCAGGCACCCAGGGCGTACCCGAGACCGTGACGATCGGGCGATCGCTTCCGATGAGTTCCTGCCCCAGCGCGGTGAGAGCGGCGCTCTCCTCGGCGATGGCCTGCGCGAGCGCATCCGGACTGCTGTAGTCGCGTCCGAACGCCAGGCTGATCACGCCGTCGCAGTGCGCAGCGCCGGACCGCAGGACGTCGAGGTCCGTCAGTTCTCCTCGCAGCACCTTGGCACCAGCGCTCTCAAGGGCCTGCGCGGAGCCGTCCGAGCGAGCCAGTGCGAGAACGGTGTGGCCGTTGCCGAGCAGCTCGGTGACGACGGCGGAGCCGATGGTGCCGGTACCGCCGGTGATGAAGACGTGCATGAGCTCTCCCTGAAAGTGATGGGACTCTTGTCCCATCACTGACCATACACGGTGACGGGACAGGTGTCCCATCACTTATCCTGTTGCCATGGCCAGATGGGAACCAGGGGCACCCCAGCGACTCGTCGTTGCGGCGGTCGACCTGTTCACCGAGCAGGGGTACGACGCCACCACGGTGGCGCAGATCGCCGAGCGCGCCGGCGTCACCAAGAGCACCTTCTTCCGGTACTTCTCCGACAAGCGCGAGGTGCTGGTCGCCGGGCAGGAGACGCTCAGCAGGCTGCTCGCCGAGGGCATCGCCGAGGCGCCGGCGGGTGCCAGCCCGCTCGAGGCGGTGGCGGCCGGTCTCGAGCGCGCATCGAGCGCCATGGGGCCGACGAATCGCGAAATCGGCCCCCGCCTCGAAGCAGCCGTGGCGGCCAGCACCGAACTTCAGGAGCGCGACGCCCTCAAGAGCGTCGGTCTCGCGGCCGCCATGACAGCCGCGCTCATCGCACGCGGTGTCCCCGAACCGACTGCGCATCTCGCGGGCGAGCTGGGGGTCCTCGCGTTCAAGCGGGGCTACGCCCAGTGGTGCGAAAGCGATCGCGAGGACCCAGCAGGGCTGGCGCCACATGCACTGGCAGCCCTGGACGACCTGCGCGCGGCCACTGCGTCGCTGGGCTGATCGATGCCGCCCAGCTGTGCACCGGCCGGGCCCCCTCGGCGCCGTGCGCTCATCCGGCGACGACACGTGTGTGAACGGCTGCGCGCTCGTGGCGTTCGATCGCGGTTCTTGGGAGAGGCAGAGGCCGGATCCTGTTCTGGAACAGGCCGCCGAGTCCGGTGACTGGGGCGATGTCGGGTCTGGGCCGTTCTTCGAACACTGCGATCCCGAGGAGGCTCAACGGCGGTTCCGGAGTGCCGCTGAGGCCGGTGAATGTGACGCCGGGCACCTCCAGGCCGTGTATGCGATGGGCGCGTCCTGTGATGACGTCGAGGAGGGCGTCGGGTGGCTGCGGCAAGGTGGTGCCGAGCGGGGGCATGACGACGCGCGACTGGAGCCTGGTCGCGGGTTACGTGGCGGATCCGCGGGGACATGCGCGACCAGTGACGGATCACCCGCTGTCCGGCAAGCGCTCGACGGGGCGGTGAGGCCTCGTCGTTCATGCCGCTGCGTCACCTCCGCTGTCGGGTGTGCGCCGCTTCCCTCGTTTCACACTGCGCTCTCCGTGCGCCGTCCGACCGTGCTGACAGCGAAGTTGATCCGCGAAGGTCGGCGCATCGCGTCGGACTGATTGGCTGTCAACGGACGACCGTGCACACCCGCTGCCGGAAGCCGTGAACAAAGCCAGACCTCGAGTCAGTAACCGGCGAGAGGCCAACAAAACCACCGGGCCAGTACGCGTACCTCTTGTGGGCGGGCGAAAACCGGACGGCCTTCGCTCGTCCGAATCAACGCATTGACGGCGCGTCAGTGAGCGGAAAGCCTAGCTTTCGCACCCGAGAACCACATTCCAGACACATGGGGGAACAATGGTTCGCAGAAGCCTTGTTCAGTGGATCGCCTGCGTGGCTTCCGCTGCCGCGCTCTCGACCCTCGGGCTGGTCAGCACGGCTGCGGCGAACGACGCAGGACCTGCGCGACCGGCCACCATGCACTGGTACATGACTCCGAACCACGGCAACGACTGCGCGCTCAACATCCGCAGTTCCGCGAGCACCAGCGGAAAGATCGTCGGCCATCTCTCGAATTGCAGCAAGGGCGCCTGGTGCTGGTACCAGAGGAGCAACTGCGGCTCGCCGGTCACGGGCGGCTCCTACATGTGCAACTACGCAGACGGAAGCGGCGGACTGCACGACAACGAGTGGACGCGCGTGGCCGACACCAAGGGAAAACTCGCGTACGTGGCCACGGGGTGCGGTTTCGCCCAGCGACTGTAGACGTACCGCACGTCGGCAGTCTCCCGCATGGCGCCGACCGCTCGTGCGGCTGGTGAGACGGCGGGGCACGGGTGGCCACCGGGACGCGCCCTCGGCGACCACCCGCAGGTTGGCGAGCGTCAGCGGGCTCGGTGGCCTTCCCGTTCAGGTGGGTCAGCGGCGTGGCTTCCGGTACGGGCAGAAAGGCCGGTGAACGGCGCACATGCCGTGCGAGCGCGATCCGCTGCGACGTCGCACCATGCGCCAGTGCGATCCGCATGAGACTCCCTCGGCTCGATGGATCACCGGCTCAATGGATCAGGGACTCAGGCCGTCGGTCAGGGTGATGGGGTGCCAGGGCGAGAGCGCGATGCAGTCCCGCTCCGCCGTGTTCAGCAGATCACCGCCACCGCGCATCCGAGCCACCTGGTCCGGCGCCATCGGCTTCGACCTGGTCACCGTTCTTGTTTCGATCCCGCTCCTGTCTGATCTCGGACCAGCGGACGACGGGCGGGATCACCAGTCCGGCCACGACGAAGATCCCGCCCATCAGACACCAGCCAGGCTCACCCCATTCGATGCAGAGAAGACCCAGGACGGAAGGTGCCGCGGCGCCGGCCAGGCCATCGGCGAGCTTGGTGACTCCTGCGTATTGTCCCTGCACGTGCGCGGGTGCGAGGCTGTAGCGCAGCTCGAACGAGGCGGCGGTTTGCCAGAGTTCGCCGATCGTGTGCACGCCGGTGCCGAGCAGGATGACCAGCGTGGCCGTCCACCCCGGCATGCCGGCCGTCAGCCCGATGAGGGTCATTCCGGTCAGGAACGCCCACCCCGAGCGGCGCCAGGCACGGGCGGCGGCTGCATTTGTGTCGATCCCACGGCTCGCCCTGACCTGCAAGGCCACCACCATGCACGTGTTGAGCAGCGCGGCCGTACCGACGAACCAGCGTGGTGCATGGGTATGCCCGACGATCCACAGCGGCAATGCGAAGACCAGCACGTCGCCCTGCAGTGACATGGTGGCCTCAAGCACGGCGAATGCCAGATAGGGCAGGTCCTTGAGCGCGGCGCGTCGGCTGGTTCCCGGGGGCACTGGAATCGGCGGCAGGTGGGGGAGACGTCTGACGACGACCGCGCTGGCCAGGAAGCTCAACGCGTTGCCCAACACCAGGCAGATGTAGGCCGTGCGTGTGTCCAGTTGGATGACGAGGCCGGCCAGCAGGGCCCCGATGCTCCCGGCAAGGTTGACGGCCGCACGCATGTAGGCTCGGAACCTCGTGGGCTTCTCGCCGGCGAGGCCGCGCATCAGCGGGGCGCGAGCTGCCGTGCTGGCCGAACTGGCTAATTCGGTGAGGCAGACCACGACCACGAACAGCCAGAACGAGTGGACCAACGCCAACGCGGCCATCGCGAAGGCTTGTACGGAAAGAGTCAGCAGATAGATCTCGCGAGGGCCGTGCCGGTCGGCCAGACGTCCGACCGGAATGCCGGAGAGCAGACCGACCAGGGCGCCGGTGCCCATGCCGAGTCCGACCTGCGCCACTGGCAGTTCGATGACGCGAGTGAAGAAGAGCGCGGAGCTGAGCATGAACATGCCGCTGCCGAGCTGGTTGATGAAGGTCGCGTTCGCCAGCGTGCGCCTGGGGCCGGGTTCCAGGAGTATCCCGCGGGAGACGAGCCAAGCCTCCCGCCGGGGAGGGCGCCCATCGGACAGCCCGCCTGATGCGCGACCGGCGCCGCTTCCCCTCGCTTTTTCCATATCCACGGACCGCCATCCTCAGCTGGACCGAGCAGGGGAAGAGCAAGCCCTGGTGAAGGACAGTCTCCGGCCGGCTCGGTAACAGGCCATCGCAGCTCATTCCTGCTGCCGACCTGGGAGTATGGAGTCGCGATCACCATGTCGAGAAGGCACGGACGGCGGGGAAAGAATCACATCGCGTACAGGAACTTCTCCTTACTGGGCCGCGTTGACATTCACGTAAACGCCAGCAGAGAGAACGTGGCGATTGAGGGGCGGCAGACTCGGGGCTGGCCGGGCTGTCGATCTGCGGCTTGCTCGCATCGCACCCAGGCGTCCAACGTGCTGAATCAGCGCGAGGTCAGCCCGGTGAAGGGCGCGATCCAGGACGGCCCCGACACCGTGATCGCACCAGGCACAGCGTGATCGTTTCACCCTGGGAGTGGTAGCCGAGCGACTTGTCGTCGCTCGCCGAGCAGCCCGGCTGAAGGAGCAGACCGGACGCGTTGCTCATCGGTCCTCGTGCGTGGCCAGATTCGCTCGCTCGATGCTCTCCCGGCCGGATGTCGCGGCCAAGCTTGCCAGCAGTGTCAGACGCTCGGCGGTCGGCGACTCCGGCCCGGCGAAGTAGGTCAAGATTGTCAACCCTCGGTCGAACGACAGCTCGATCATCTCGTAGTCGAGTTCGAGCTCTCCGGCGATGGGACGGTTGATGCGCTTCCGGCCGGTGTTGTGGTACTTGACGTCGTATGCGGCCCACCGGTTCCTCCCGCGGCCTCGGCCGCGAGATCGTCACCGCGGCTCTGGCCGCCGGACACCGGGTGATGGCCACCGCCCGCGACCCCCGCACGCTGGATGATCTGGTCGCCGAACACGGCGACCAGATCCGTACCGACCGCCTGGACGTGACCGACCCGGACGCCGCCGAGCGCGTTGTCGCGGAGACCTCTGACGCCTTCGGGCGTCTGGACGTCGTGGTGAACAACGCGGGCCAGGGCGACCGTGCCTCTTTGGAGGACTCCACTCTGGAGGCCTTCCGCCGCCAGATCGACACCAACTTCTACGGCACCGTGTACCTCAGCCGGGCCGCCCTGCCCCTCCTGCGCCGCCAAGGTGGAGGCCACATCATCCAGGTCTCCTCCCTCGGCGGCCGCATCGGCAGCCCCGGCATGACCGCCTACCAGTCCGCGAAGTGGGCTGTCGGCGGCTTCTCGGAGGTCCTGGCCACCGAAGTCGCACCCCTGGGCATCAAGGTCACCGTCCTGGAACCCGGCGGGATGCGTACCGACTGGGCAGGACCCTCCATGCACATCCCACCGGTCAGCGAGCCCTACCAGGCCACCGTGGGAGCGGCAGCAGAAGCGATGCGCAACTTCTCCCAGGAGGCGAACGGCGACCCCGCCAAGGTCGCCCAGGTCGTACTCACCGTCGCCGGCCTCGACGAGCCCCCGCTGCGCCTGCTGCTGGGCGCCGACGCCTACACCTACGGACGCGCCGCCTGGGCCCGACGCCTGGACGAGGACGTGAGGTGGCAGCACCTGAGCATCTCCACCGACCACGACCAGGTCGACAGCGACGGCGCACGATGGCCCAGCGAATAGAGGCTCTTCCAGGTCCGGATCATTCGGCGTATCGGAGGCGGAGGCGGACGAGCGCCACGCAGGGGGAGTCCGGCAAGGCGGCCGTCCGGGGCCTTGTCGTAACGGACGGCGAGCCCCCGCCGGTCTTTGACCTTGACTGAGGAGCCGCACAGGTAGGCGCCAGGTCATGGTTGGCGTTGTGGGCGTGTGTCCCAGCGGTGGATGCTCAAGGCGCGGCGGACGAGGCTGCGGATGGTGATGATCGTGTCTGCGAGGCCGCGTCCTTGCGGGGTGCGGACTCTGCGACGCGGTAGCGAAATCCGCCAGGGTTGGGCAGCAATTCGGTGAGTTGGGTGCGCCGCGCCATCGGTTTACCGTCGTCCGGTTCGCCGCGGTAATCGACCATGTGGGAATTGGAGCACTCGCCTACCCAAAAGGCAGGGCGGCCGGCCGCCGTAGAGGGTTCACTGCCGCCGGGCCCGGACATCCGTCGCGAGGACTGCGGGGAACCCGCAGGCGGCCTGCGGAACAACACCGATTCCTCCGTAATCGCCCGGGGCCCAGAATGGATGGCGGAGCCCCGGTAATCGCGTCGGCCGAACACGGCCCGCCGCCGATGCGCCGGAGCTTTCGCTCCCCGGTTGTCAAGCGCGCATCGCGTGCACTGAATTTCCACGGAAAGGTGATTGCCATCAACAGGCGAACGTTTTCCAAGCTCCTCACCACAGGCGCGGTAGCGGCTTCACTGCCGACGATCTCGACGGTATCCGCCGCGGCGGTCACGAACGACCACAGCGCAAGGACCGCGGCAGCGGGTCTGCCGAATTCGCAGCGGAAGACCGGGAAGAGGATCACGTCCTTCGGCCCGCTGAAGCAGATCGACGCCGGCGTGCTCAACATCGGCTACGCCGAGGCCGGCCCCGCCGACGGACCTGCCGTGATCCTCCTGCACGGCTGGCCCTACGACATCCACAGCTTTGTCGAGGTGGCGCCCCTGCTGGCGGCCGAAGGCTATCGAGTCATCGTCCCCTACCTGCGGGGCCACGGCACGACGCGCTTCCTGTCCAGCACCACCTTCCGCAACGCCCAGCAGGCCGCGGTCGCCCTCGACATCATCGCCCTGATGGATGCCCTCAAGATCGAGAAGGCGGTTGTCGGCGGCTTCGACTGGGGATCGCGGACGGCCGACGTCATCGCGGCGCTCTGGCCGGAGCGCTGCAAGGCCCTGGTCTCCGTCTCCGGCTATCTGATCACCAACCTGCCGGCCAACAAGCTGCCGTTGCCGCCGAAGGCCGAGTGGGCATGGTGGTACCAGTACTACTTCGCCACCGACAGGGGCCGGCTCGGGCTCGAGGAGAACCGGAACGACTTCGCAAGGCTCATCTGGACGAACGTCTCCCCGACGTGGGACTTCGACGACGCCACGTTCGAGCGCACCGCGACCGCGTTCGAGAATCCCGACTACGTCGACATCGTGCTCCACGACTACCGCTGGCGGCTGAGTCTGGCCCCTGGCGAGCCCCAGTACGACGGCATCGAAAAGCAGCTGGCCGCAAGGCCCGCCATCACCGTGCCCACCATCACCATCGACGGCAAGTACGACCCCTTCACGCCTCCCGGCGACGGCGCGGCCTACCGCAGCAAGTTCACCGGCAAATACGCCCACCGAACCTTCCAGGTCGGCCACAACGTGCCGCAGGAAGCACCCCGCCACTTCGCCCAGGCTGTCATCGACGTCGACCACTTCTGATCGGCATCAGCTCGCGCATACGCCCGGCGGACCGGGTCAGACGCTCCGCCGGGCGGCGCCCGAACCGCACCCGAACAAACCGGACCGGAGAGAATCAATGCTTGAGAACCGCACTCTGGAAATCATCATCATCGCGGCCGTGGTGCTGCTGCTCTTCGGAGCCAAGCGGCTCCCCGACGCCGCGCGAGGGCTGGGCAAGTCCCTGCGGATCTTCAAGTCCGAAGTCAGCGCGATGAAGACGGACGGGGCCGTGTCGGCCGTCGGCGTCCCGCCGAGCGTCGCGGCCGGCCCCACCGAGGCCGACGCCGACCACCGCGTCGCCGAGCCGACGTCGATCATCCGATCCTGAGCGCACCACTCGCCCACCCCAGAGCCGACCGCACAGAGGCTGAAGCACCATGGTGAACGAAACTCAGCAGGCTGGACCACGCCCGTCAGCGCGGCACAAGAAGGTCAGCAAGGGGGTCATGCCGCTCACCGAGCACCTTCGTGAACTGCGCCACCGTCTCGTGGCCTCGATGCTCGCCTTGGCGATCGCCACCGTCGTCGGCTGGCTGCTCCACGGCTGGCTGCTCCACCAGCTCACCGGGCCGGCCTGCGCCATCACCCATCTCCACGGAGTGGGTCAGCCGACCAGCCAGTGCCCCAACGGCCTGCTGGTCAACACGGGAATCCTCTCCCCGCTGTCACTCAGCTTCAAGGTCGCGCTCACCGCCGGCGTCATCCTGGCCAGCCCCGGGTGGAGCTACCAACTCTGGGCCTTCATCGCCCCGGGGCTCTACAAGAGGGAGAAGAAGTACGCCCTCGGCTTCGCGTTCGCCGCCGTACCCCTCTTCTTCGGCGGCAGCTACCTCGCCTACGAGATCTTCCCCAAGGCACTGCAGGTCCTGACGAGCTTCAACCCCTCATCCTTCTCCCTGTCGCTGCCGGGAGACGAGTTCCTCGGCTTCTTCCTCCGCATGGTGCTGGTCTTCGGTCTCTCCTTCGAAATGCCCCTGCTGCTGGTGCTGCTGAACTACCTCGGCATCGTCAGTGCCGACAGACTGCGCAGCTGGTGGCGTCAGACAGTCTTCCTGATCTTCGTCTTCGCTGCGGTCGCCACACCCACCGGCGACCCGCTCACCATGACCGTCCTGGCTGCCCCCATGTGCCTGCTCTACTTCCTCGCCCTCACCGTCGCCACTCTCCACGACCACGCGGAGAAACGGCGCCTCGCCGAGAGCCCCGACGGCCAACTCGACGACCACCAGGCATCCGCACCCGACCTCACCCCCTCCGTCCTGGACCTTCCCGAACCGGTTGACGTCTCCCGTCTCGTATCCGCGCAACCCACCGCTGCCCACCCGGACGACATCGCATGACCCGCCAGGCCGCCCGCGACCAGTGGGATGAAAGCGAAACCTCCTGTGGCAGCACTGCGCCGGCCACACCGGTTCGCTCGGCTGCCGACACGTCTCAGAGACACGGGATCCCCATCTTTCAAGGCACGGCTGCCTGCTCTGCGCGAGCTTCCACATATCCTGGACGGGCGATTTCTCGAGGAGTAGTAGAGTGATATTCGACATCGGTCCGCTCGAGATTGTTTCACTCATAGTTCTCGGATTGATGATTTTCGGTCCAGACAAGCTGCCGAAGATGATGAGCGAGGCCGGGGCATTCATCCGCAAGTTGCGGGAGATGACCGACAGTGCCAAGCATGAAATCCGCAAGGAGCTGGGCCCCGAGTTCCAGGACATCGAGTTTCAGGACCTGAACCCCAAGGCCTTCGTCCGCGCACAACTGGACAGGCACAGCGATGAACTCGGCGTGACAGAAGTCAAGCAGCTTCGGGACGACGTCACACTGGAGGCGCCGACGCCGAGTCGCTGGGCCCGGGCAAAGGATCATCGCTAGTGCCGCAACAGGCAACGTTCGCCCCTTCGCGACGCCCGGCACGCTCCCCCACTGCCTCAAGGGCGTGGGAGGTGCCCCCACTCGCCGCACCGGGCACAAACCCAAGATCCAGTACGAGGGCATGCACCCGGCACGCCGAGAGCACGCACCGGACGCCGCTCCTTGACGGGAAAACGTTGCCTGCCGCGGCACTAGGGCGTGTATCGAAAGTCCCGTCTGGTCCGCGACGCCTGGCACGGCACCTCGCCGCGTTGTCGGGGATCGTCCACGTACGCCCGGTACGAGGACGACCCTCCGCCTTGCGATACACCGCACCAGACGCCGCGGACCCCGCCCTCCGGGCGGACGACGCCACTTTCGAAACACACCCTAGATGTCACGCCCCTTCGGGTCGGAGAGCGATGAGGATGTCAGGTCGCCGGCGTCGACGTGGAACCCGACCACCCGCTCGACTACGCAAAGACCGGCCGCCCGTCCGCGCCGGTGCGGATCTGTGGGAGCCCGGGGTCGAGATCCCCTCGGGCTCCCCGAGTGCCGGACTGGCGGGCTTCACGTCGTACCGTTGCTTCCATGAACGCCGACCCCGCCGAAGGGGGGACCTCGTGTCACGCCTGAGCGTGGTGATCGCGGACGACCACCCCGTGGTCCGTACCGGCATGCGCGTGCTGTTGTCCCAGGACGCATCCTTCGAGATCGTCGCCGAGACCTCGACGGTCCCGGATACCCTCCAGGCCGTGCAGAAGCACCAGCCGGCGGTGCTCGTCCTGGACCTGACCATGGCCGGCCAGTCCAGCCTGCCGTCGATTCCCGACCTGATCACGGCGTCACCCGGCACCCGGATCCTGATCCTCACGATGCAGGAGGATCCTGCGTTCGCCCGCGCGGCACTGCGGATCGGGGCGGCCGGGTATCTGCTCAAGGAAGCGGCGGCGGAGGAACTGGTCGGCGCGGCCCACCAGGTCGTGAAGGGAGGCACGTATCTCCAGCCAGCCATGGGTGCCCGGCTGGCCACCGCAGACCTCGGCAGCCCCGGTACTGGTGCGGATGCCGTGTTGACGGCGCGCGAGCTCGAGATTCTCTCGCTGCTCGCCGCAGGACACACCAACCTGGAGATCGCGCGACGTCTCCACGTGTCCGTACGCACGGTGGAGACCCATCGCGCCAGGATCCGGGACAAGCTCGGGACCGAGACCCGGGCGGAACTGATCGCCGCGGCGCGAGAGCGCGGGCTGCTCGGATGAAAGGCGCACGACGACTCCAGGCCGGCCCCGTCATGGAGGCCACCGGTGCCGCGCTGCTGGTCGTCGCCTTCGCGATCGAGGTCGTCCAGCAGCAGCCCCGCTGGGAGATGAGGCTCTCCCTCGGCTCTGCGGTCGTCTTCCTCGTCGCGGCCGCCCTGAGCACCGCCGTCCGACGGGCGTGGCTGGCGGGCCTGAGCGGGCTCTCGCTCATACTCGCCGTGTCGCAACTGGTCCGTATGACGAAAGAGCCACTGTTCAACGGCCTGGACATCGTGCCCGTCCTGCTGATCGCCTGCGCCGCCATACTGGGCCGCAGTGCGTTCCAGCGGCGCCGCGGGCTCGAGCTGGGCAGAGCCCAGGCCCGCAGTGACGGCGAAGAACGAGAACGTCGCCGCTGGGCCCGTGAGCTGCACGATGAGACCCTGCAAGAACTGGGCGCTGTTCAGGTCATCCTGTCCACCGCGGCCGGCACCGGCGAACCTGCCGCAATGCAGGAGGCCATCAATCAGGCGCGGAGCCTCATCACGAACCAGATCACGTCACTGCGGCACCTGATCGTGGAGCTGCGCCCCTTCGCCCTCGACCAGCTCGGACTCGCGCCCGCTCTTGAGACGCTGTGCCAGCGCACCAAGGCGACCTTCGGGCTGGACGCCGAACTGCGCGTCGCAGCCGGATGGGACGGGTGCGACGACAAACTGTCGTCGGAGGCGCAGGCGCACATCTACCGCATCGTGCAAGAAGCCGTGAGCAACGCGGTCAAGCATGCGCAGGCCTCCCTGATCCTCGTGGAACTCGACGGTGACGACGATGCGATCAGTGTGAGGGTCAGCGACGACGGCCGAGGGTTTGCGCGGCTGCCTTCCACGTCGGTCGACCACCCCGAGCTCCGCACGATGGTCTCCACGGGCACCGGGCTGCCGGCCATGCGCGAGCGCGCCCAGCTGGTGGAGGGGCAGCTTCGCGTCCGCTCGGTCCCCGGCGAGGGCACCTGCGTCACCCTCAGAATCCCCCGCCGTGGGAACGGGGTCCGGCCAGGCCCGGCCAGGATCTCCGGCGCGGTGTGGTCGGAGTAGCCGTGGCGGCCCGGGAAGGCGCGCAGGTACTGGGGCCCGAGGTGGCAGGCTGTCGTTGCGGTCGGACAGTGGCGTAAGAGGTCGGAACATGTCGCGGTCCGGCGTCGCGGACAGGTGGAGCACCTGCGGGGTGGCAGGCCCGCGCGCGGGCGAGGAGCCGCTCTTCCGTCCGCCGTTGCTTCCGACCGGGTGCTCGCGGTCGCGGGTGAGCATGCGGCGCTCGGGCAGGAGCGGGGGCGGCACGGGCAGCAGCCGGTAGTGCTCCGACACCGAGCCGCTGCTGACGTCGATCGTGGAGGCCCCGGACGCAGACACCGCGGCCCGGCTCCGCGAACGATGGCTGTGGGCGATCGCCACAGGCGCCCGTGGCAGGCGCAGACGTGCACCTCCTCGGGCCGGGCCGGTATCGGCGCTCCCGGCTTCAATGCGTGCATCCGGCCCCCGGGGCCGTGTCCCCGTCGTGGTGTAGCCGATCACGGTCCGCCGCCTCCGCTTCGGAGTCGGCCGGTACGTGCCTTTGCAAGCCGTCGTGCGATCACCACTGGTCAGGCCCGGCGAGCCTCAACAGGGCCTCCGGCGGGGGCGATTCGGGCCGCGACCTGGGGATTCCGTCAGCTTGATCGGCTACACCACTCGGCG
>NZ_JCAJZW010000029.1:0-103791 GCF_059510455.1 Streptomyces sp. NTD91 | reverse complement strand
TGCCCCGACCGGCGCGTTCGCCCCGTCGCGACGCCCGGCACGCTCCCCCACGCCCTTGAGGCAGTGGGGGAGCGTGCATGGCGGCGCGGGGCAGGCGGGAGTTCGGCGACAGGGCCTCGGCACGGTCCCGCCGGCATCCAGGCGCACCGTGACGCGCCACCCGTCCGGCCCCGCCGGAGCTGCCGGTCCCGGTGAGGCTTTCGATACTCGAGTGAAAGTCGTCCGACAGGAGAAGGACCCTATCTGCGGGCGAAGCTCGTCACCCAGGACCGACCAAGGAGCTGTGGTCGTGACGACCGTCCAGACCCGTCCCGCGCCCCCCATGACGATCCGCCCCCGGGTGGTGGCCCGTACCGGCCTGTACGCCGTGCTGGCCGCCAACGCGGTCGTCGCGACCTGGTTCTACGTCCAGGCCGGATTCGCCTCGAACACCCTGATCGTGCTCGGCCGCCTGTGCGGCCTGTACGGCGCCCTCCTCATGGCCTTCCAGCTGCTGCTGGTCGCCCGGCTGTCCTGGCTGGACCGCCGCATCGGCATGGACCGGCTGACCACCTGGCACCGCCGGATCGGCTTCGGCCTGCTGTGGACCCTGCTCACGCACGCCGTGTTCATCGTCTTCGGCTACGCGCAGGCGTCCTCGATGGACCCGCTGAACCAGCTGGTGAACCTCGCCGAGACCGTCGAGGGCGTACTGCGCGCCGTCGTCGCGCTCGGGCTGATCGTCGTGGTCGGCGCCGTCTCGGCCCGTTGGGCACGCCGCCGGCTCGCCTACGAGACCTGGCACTTCCTCCACCTCTACACCTACGCCGCCGTGGTCCTCGCCTTCACCCACCAGGTCGCGGCCGGTACGACCTTCACCTCCTCGCCCCTGGCGCGGACCTACTGGTACACGTTGTGGGGCGCCGCCCTCGGCGCGGTACTGCTGGGCCGGGTGGTGCTGCCGCTGCGGCGGAACCTGCGGCACCGGCTGCGCGTCGCGGCGGTCGTGCCCGAGTCGGACGACGTGGTGTCCGTCTACGTCACCGGCCGCGACCTGGACCGGCTCCCCGCACGCTCCGGCCAGTTCTTCCTGTGGCGTTTCCTCACCCGGGACCGCTGGTGGCAGGCCAACCCCTTCTCCCTGTCGGCCGCTCCCGACGGCCGTACCCTGCGCCTGACCGCCAAGGCGGCCGGCGACGGCAGCGCCGGCCTGCGGCACCTCCAGGTCGGCACCCGCGTCTTCGCCGAGGGCCCCTACGGCGCGTTCACCTCCCTGCACCGCACCCGCCCGGAGTCGGTGCTGATCGCCGGTGGTGTCGGCGTCACACCCATCCGGGCGCTGCTGGAGGACCTGCAGGGCCACGCCGTGGTCATCTACCGGGTGTCCACCGACCGCGACGCCGTCCTCTACGACGAGTTGCGCGACCTCGCCCTCACCAAGGGGGCCGACCTGCACCTGGTGACCGGACCGGTCCTCCCCGACCGGCTCGCCCCGAGCGAACTGGTCCGGCTCGTGCCCGACATCGCCGACCGGGACGTCTTCCTGTGCGGGCCCCCCGGAATGACGGCCGCCGTGCTGCGCAGCCTGGCCGAACTGGGCGTTCCCAAACGGCAGATCCACTTCGAGCGCTTCAGCCTCGCAGGCTGAGAGAGGGCTTTTGCACCGTGAAGCGAGCCATTCCCGTCTTCGTCCTGACCGTCGCAGGTCTGATACCGGTGTGGCGGTACCACCCGTCGACCGGAACCGCCGACACCGCACAGCCCGCGGTGCCGCCGCCCCCCGTGCCGTCCTCGGCCCCCGCCTCGTCCGCCGCGCACGCGTCGAAGGTCGTCCAGGGCACCGCGGTGAGCACCAGCAAGGGCGTCTTCCAGGTGGAGGTGACCTTCCAGGGCGACCGGATCGTCTCCGTGCGGATGCTCCAGGCGCCGCACCATCCGCAGACCCGGTGGGCCGTGCCCGAGCTGATCGCCGAGACGCTCAAGGCGCAGAGCGCGCACATCGACTCCGTGTCCGGGGCCACGATCACCAGCGCGGGGTACAAGCAGTCCCTCCAGGCCGCGATCGAGGCCAGGGGGGTGTGACATGCGGCGGGTCGAGCACGTCATGGGCCTGCCGGTGTCGCTGCGGATCGACGACGCGGGCGACTTCGGCGCAGCCGCGGAGGAGGTCTTCGCCTGGCTGCGCCGGGTGGACGCCCGCTTCAGCCCGTTCAAACGGGACAGCGAGGTGTCCCGGTACGGGCGCGGCGAGTTGGCGGACGGCGAGCCGAGCGCGGACCTGAGAGAGGTCCTCGGCCTGTGCGAGCGCTACCGGGCCGCGACCGGCGGTGCCTTCGACGTACGGCTGCCCGGCCGGTCCTTCGACCCCTGCGCGGTGGTCAAGGGATGGTCGGTGCAGCGGGCGGCCGGGCTGCTGTCCGCCGCCGGGGTGCGGCGCTTCTGCCTCAACGCCGGCGGCGACGTGGTCGTCTGCGGCGGGCCGTGGCGGATCGGCATCCGGCACCCGGAGCAGGCCGACCGGGTCTGTGCCGTGCTGGCTCTCACCGACGCGGCGGTGGCGACCTCGGGGCGGTACGAGCGCGGCGACCACATCCTCGACGGCCGCACCGGACGCCCCGCGACCGGTCTGCTCAGTCTCACCGTGGTGGCCCCCACCCTGACCGAGGCGGACGCGACCGCCACGGCCGCCTTCGCCCTGGGCACGGGCGGCCCGGCCTGGGCCGCCGCCCGCCCCGGCTGCGAGGTGTTCGCCGTCGACACCGAACGCAGCGTGCTGCGCACGCCGGGTCTGCCGGTGGCCTGACCGTCCCCCTCGCCCGGCAGAACGCCGCAACACTCGCGGTCTAGACTCTCCCGGCAATGGCCCGCGCAGGAACGACCTCGGCCGAAAGCGGGCGGAGAGCTGCCAAACCCGAAGGGTGTTCGGCGTTTTGATACGGATAGACTCTGTCACGAAGCGGTACCCGGACGGCACGGTCGCGGTCGACCGGCTGTCGCTCGAGATACCGGACCGCGCGATCACCGTCCTCGTCGGGCCCTCCGGCTGCGGCAAGACGACGACCCTGCGGATGATCAACCGCATGGTGGAACCCACCGAAGGCAGCATCCTCCTCGACGGCACCGACATCCGGCAGCAGCCCGTCAACACCCTGCGCCGCTCGATGGGTTACGTCATCCAGAACGCCGGTCTCTTCCAGCACCGCACCATCCTCGACAACATCGCCACCGTGCCCCGGCTGCTGGGCTGGAGCAAGCAGAAGGCACGCGCGCGAGCCGCCGAGCTGATGGAGCGGGTCGGGCTCGACACCTCGCTCGCCAAGCGGTACCCGTATCAGCTCTCCGGCGGCCAGCAGCAGCGCGTCGGGGTGGCCCGGGCGCTCGCCGCCGATCCGCCGGTGCTGCTGATGGACGAGCCGTTCTCCGCCGTCGACCCCGTGGTCCGCAAGGGACTCCAGGACGAACTGCTTCGCATTCAGGGTGAGTTGGGCAAGACCATCGTCTTCGTCACGCACGACATCGACGAGGCGATCAAACTCGGCACCATGGTCGCCGTGCTGCGCACCGGCGGCCGGCTCGCCCAGTTCGCCCCGCCCGCCGAACTCCTCAGCACGCCCGCCGACTCCTTCGTGGAGGACTTCCTCGGTGCCGACCGCGGCATCCGCCGACTGTCCTTCTTCCCGTCAGCCGGGCTCGAGTTGCAGACGGCGCCGATCGTGGGCATCGACGCCGACGCAGGCAAGCTCGCCTCCCGCGCCGACGCCCCCTACCTCCTCGTCACCGACACCGACGGCAGGCCGCTCGGCTGGAGCGAGCCGGACCGGCTCACCGCGGGGAACATCGAGGTGACCCGACTGCTCGACCCCGGACGGCCGTTCGTACCCGGCAGGGACTCTCTGCGCACGGCGCTCGACGGGGCGGTCCTCTCGCCGACCGGCTGGGCCGTCGCGGTGGACGGCGAGGGACGCGCCGTAGGTGTCGTCTCCCAGCAGGTCATCGGTGAGGCCATCCGTACGGCACACAGCCGGGCGGCCGACGCCGTCGGCGGCGAACCGGGGCAGGACGCGGACGGTGCCGACGAGGTCAGGGCCGTCCGGTGAACGGCTTCTTCGACCTCCCGAGCGATCTCCAGCACAGCTACCTCGGGCTCGTCGGCCTGCATGTGCGCGAGGGACTGCTGCCGGTGCTGGCCGCCCTGCTCGTGGCGCTGCCGGTGGCCCAGCTCTGCGTGCGCTTCCGCTGGTTCTACCCGCCCGTCCTCGGCATCACCACCGTGCTCTACTCCATCCCCTCGCTGGCCTTCTTCGTCGTCCTCATCGACTACTTCGGGCAGAGCGAGACCACGGTGATGATCCCGCTCGCGGTCTACAGCCTGGTGGTGCTGGTGCCGGCGATCGTGGACGGCGTCCGCTCGGTGCCCCCCGAGACCCTTGCCGCCGCGCAGGCCATGGGCTTCGGTCCCGTACGCCGGTACCTCCAGATCCAGTTGCCCATCGCCGCCCCAGCGATCATCGCCGGTCTCCGGGTGGCGGTCGTCTCCAGCTTCTCCCTGGTCAGCGTCGGCATGCTCATCGGCAACCAGGGCGCCCTCGGCAACATGCTCAACGACGCCACCACCTACCACCGGCCCGCGCTGGCCGTGAACTCGGTCCTGACGACGGCGCTGCTCGGCATCCTCGCCGACGCACTGCTGGTCCTCGTACGCCGCCTCCTGACCCCCTGGATGCCGAGGAAGGGTGCCACCCGGTGAACGTCCTGAACTTCGCGCACGCCTTCTTCAGCGACAGCGCCCACTGGCACGGCTACGACGGCATCCCCACCCGGGTCGCCGAGCACGTCGAGTACTCGCTGGAAGCGCTGCTGTTCGCCGCCCTGATCGGGCTGCCCGTCGGCCTGGTCACCGGTCACTACGGGCGTGGCGGCAACGCGCTCGCCCTGATCGCCACCGCCGGCCGGGCGCTGCCCAGCTTCGGTCTGCTGGTCCTGATGTTCATCTGGATCGGGTTCGGGCTGCTGCCGGTGATGATCCCGCTGGTCGTGCTCGCCGTACCGCCCGTCCTGGTCACCACCTACGAGGCGATGCGCTCCGTCGACCCCTCGCCGGTGGATGCCGCCCGGGGCATGGGCATGACCGAGGCGCGGGTGCTGTTCCAGGTCGAGCTGCCGGTCGCGCTTCCCCTGATCCTCAGCGGCCTGCGCACGGCGGCCATCCAGATCGTCTCCACGGCCACCATCGCCGCGTACGTCAGCCTCGGCGGACTCGGCCGGTACATCATCGACGGGCTCTACCAGAAGAACTACGAGAAGGTCGTCGGCGGCGCCACCCTGGTCGCCGGACTCGCCCTCGCGACCCTCCTGGTGTTCTGGGCGGCCTCGCGGATCACGGTGTCGCCCGGGGTACGGCGCGGGAGTTGAGGAGCCGAGGACCAGGCCTCGGCGCGGGCCGGCGCCAGTTCGAGGACGACGAGCAGCGCGTCCCGCACCGAGCCGCGCTCCCGGGCGTCGAAGACGACGGCCGGTAGGCCGTCGGACACGTCCAGCGCCCAGCGGACCTCCTCCAGGGTGTGCTCCACCCTGCCGTCGAAGGCGTTGACGGCGACGGCGAACGGAATGCCCTTGTGCTCGAAGTAGTCCACGGCGGCATGGCAGTCGTCCAGCCGCCGGGTGTCGACGACGACCAGGCCGCCGACGGCCCCCCACGATGTCGTCCCACATGAACCCGAACCGCTCCTGTCCGGGCGTGCCGAACAGATACAGCTTCAGCGTCGGGTCGACGGTGATGCAGCCGAAGTCCATCGCCACGGTCGTCGTGGTCTTCCCCCGCCGCCCCGTCCCCGCCCGCGCGCCCCGCGGCCGCCGACGGCGATCCGCTCCTCGATCAGCGCGGTGGTGATCTTCAGCCGGGCGGCGGCCTCCTGCGGGTGGTACGGGTAGTCGGCCAGCGCGTCCTGGACCGCCTGCCGGATCTCGGCCTGGCCGTTCGCCTGCAGCCCGCCCGCGTCGACCTGCAACTCCGCGTACGACTGCGCGATGGCGCCCTGCGCCGGGGTGTGCTCGATGCCGCCGAGCCGCTCGGCCTGCGCCTCGGAGGCGAACCGGGTGAACCGGTCGGCCTGGTGGGTGTAGAGGTCGTACGCGCCGACCGCGTTGGTGAACTCGATCAGCGCGTTGGTGTCCCCCGTCGTCGCGGCGAACACATCGGTCTCGAAGGTGCCGTGGGCGGCGTCCGCACGCAGCAGCGAGTCCAGCAGGTTGCCGGTGAAGGTGGCGGCCAGGTCGGTGTTGCGCTCCAGGCCGAGGCCGTCGATCAGCCGCTGGGCGGCGCCCGCGTAGGCCGGGTCGATGTCGTCGGCCGGCAGGTAGGCCTGCTCCACCGAGGTACGCAGACTGGACAGGCCCTCGACCTCGCGCAGCGCCTGTGCCTCGTCGGCCGGCAGCCGGTCGCCGAAGGCCGTCCGCACCCTTGCCACCTGCGAGTCGACCGCCCGCTGCGCCGCGCTGTAGGCGGACGTGGACGGCCTCGCGACACCGGACTCGTACCGCGCGGACAGCAGGATCGCCTGCTGGTGCTCGGCCTCCACCCGGTCCACCAGCCGTGCCACCTGCGCGCTGTCCCGCACCAGCCGGGCCGCGGAGACGGCGCCGCCCGACTGCCGCACCAGATCGGTGAACAGACAGGACAACAGGACGGCGATCACCGCCAGCGGGACACCGACCAGCAGGTTGAGCTGCGCCGGAAGGGCCAGCGGTCGGCGAAACCGGTGGTGCGGCCCTGTCCGTGGGCGTGCCGGGCGGGCGCGTCCACCCGGTCCGTGGACACCGGGCCTCCTTCTCGGGGTGTGTCCGACACCGAGGCGGGCCCCGTCGCACCGCTGTGCCCCGCTGTCAACGGCCCGAAGACTACAGTCGCTTGAAGGAGTGAGCCGGACGCCTTTCATCAAGTATGCGTAACGAAGACGACGTTCCTCCCCCCGCAACTGACCGCAGATCGAGGCCAATCAGTGATCCACGGGCCTTGACTGACCGAGAACCGGCTGGATTGGATCGGCGCGTGACTTCCACCAACAGCATCAGCAGGTCCATCCGGAGGAACCGAGGCGCGGCGGCGGTCGCCCTCGCGGCGGCGACGGCTCTGCTGGCGGGCTGTTCCTCCAACGACAAGTCCGGCGGCAACCCGCTGACGGACACCAGCAAGGTCGGCGGCGACACCGTGGTCGTCGGATCCAACAACTTCCCCGAGAGCACCCTGCTGGCCGACATCTACGGCGAGGCTCTCAAGGCCAAGGGGATCAAGGTCAGCTACAAGCCGAACATCGGCAGCCGTGAGACCACCTACGGGCTGATCAAGAACGGCGCCATCAAGGTGCTGCCCGAGTACAACGGCGCGCTGCTCGCCTACCTCGACCCGAAGGCGGCGCCGAAGACGGCCGATGCCACCACCGCGGCCATCGAGGCCAAGCTGGACTCCAAGCTGGCCCTCCTCAAGCCCTCGCCGGCCGAGGACAAGGACTCGGTCACCGTCAACGCGGCCACCGCGAAGAAGTACAACCTGACCGGGACGTCGTCCATCGCCGACCTGAAGGGCATCGCGAAGGACCTGGTCATGGGCGCCTCGCCGGAGTTCCAGACTCGGCAGCAGGGCCTGGTGGGCCTGAAGTCGGTCTACGGCCTGGAGTTCAAGTCGTTCAAGGCGCTCGACGCGGGCGGTCCGCTCACCCAGGCCGCGCTGAAGAAGAACGCCGTGCAGGCCGCGGACATCTTCACCACGGACCCGACCATCTCCAAGGAGAAGTTCGTCGTCCTGCAGGACCCGAAGAACCTCTTCGGCTTCGAGAACGTCCAGCCCCTCGTCCACAAGGGAGCCCTCTCCCAGAAGGGCGCCGACGCGCTCGACGCGGTCTCGGCCAAGCTCGACACCACGACCCTGCTCGGCCTGGACACCCAGGTACAGGTCCAGAACAAGGACCCGATGGACGTGGCCAAGGCCTGGCTGACGTCCGCGGGCCTCGCCTGACGCCCGGCCGACGCGTACGACCATGGACGTGCCGACGCGGGTGCCCCCGGAGGCGGGGAGCGCCCGCGTCGTGCTCGACGGCACCGCCCTCGCACTGCCGGATCTGGTCCGGCTCGCCGACGGCACCGCCGAACCCGTCGTCGACCCCGCCGCGCTGGACCGGGTCCGCCGCGCCCGTCGGACGGCCGACCGGCTCGCCGCGACCGGCCGTTGGTACGGCCGCGGCACCGGTGTCGGCGCCCACCGCTCGGTCCCCGTCGACCCCGCGGACGAGACGGCCCACGGCCTGCGGCTCCTGCGCAGTCATGCGGGCGGCGCGGGTCCCCTGCTTCCCGCCCGCCCGGTCCGCGCGATGCTCGCCGTGCGCGCCAACCAGCTCCTCGCCGCCGGCTCCGGCATCCACCCCTCTTTCGTCACCGCCCTCACCGACGCCGTCCGCCTCCACGCCCACCCGGCGATCAACACCTACGGCGCCGTCGGCACCGGCGACCTGACGGCGCTGGCCCAGACAGGACTGACCCTGCTCGGGGAGCGGCCGTGGCTGACGGCGGGACAGCGCCCCGAGGGGGCGGGGCGAGCGCGACCGGTCACCTCGAACCCGGCGGACGACAACCACCTCCATGGCGGAAGGCCGCACCACGACCTGCCCGAGCCCCCCACGCTCCGCCCGGGGGACGCCCTGGCCCTGCTGAGCAGCAACGCCCTCACCCTCGCCCGGTCCGCGCTCGCCGCACACCGGGCGGAACTGCTGCTGCGGGCCACGCACGCGGTCGCCGCGCTGTCCCTCGCCGCCGTCTTCGGCTCTCCGGAGGCGTACGCCGCACCGGTGCACGCCCTGCGGCCGTACCCGGGTCCGGCCCGTGCCGCCGCGGAGGTACGGCGGCTGCTCGGCATGCCCGACCGCCCGGTCACCGCCGGCCGCCGCATCCAGGACCCCTACGGTTTCCGTGCATTCCCGCAGGTGCACGGGGCCGCCCTGGAAGCCTCGGACGCGCTGCGCCGGATCGTCGAGACCGAGATCAACTGCGCCACCGAGAACCCCGTCCTCACCCCCGACGGCCAGCTGTACCACCACGGCGGCTTCTTCGCAGCGCACCTCGCGCTGGCGCTGGACGGCCTGAACCTGGCGATGCTGAAGACCGCGGAGCTCTCCGCCGCCCGGCTGTCCGCGCTGAGCCGCCCCGACCTGACCGGCCTGCCCGCCTTCCTCGCCACCGGCCCGGTGGGCAGCTCCGGCACGATGATCCTGGAGTACACCGCCAACTCCGCCCTCGCCGAGCTGCGGTCGAGCGCCGCCGCACCCGCCTCCGCGGGCCATGCCGTCCTCTCCCACGGTCTGGAGGAGGCGGCCGGCTTCGCGGGCCAGGCAGCCCACCAGACGGAACGCGCCACCACCGCCTACGCGACAGTCCTGGCCTGTGAACTCGTGGTGGCGGTACGGGCGTTGGGTCTGCATCCGGTACCCCCCGCCGTCCCCGTCCACACCCTTGCGGCAGCCCGCCTCCCCACCGACACGGAGGACCGCCCGCTGACCGGAGACATCACCGCGGCGACGGAACTCCTACCCGCGCTGGCGGAGTTGTGAGTCGACGGGCACGGCCCATCGCCCAGTGGGACCGGCCGTGCCCGCGGCTCCGCACGGCTCAGAGGTCGAACTCGTGCGGCGGCAGATCCAGCGTGAAACACGCCTCGCGCACCACGGCCTGCTCCGTCTTGTCGAAGTCGCCGTCCGCGCCGCCGATCACGATGCCTATCTGGATCACCGCACGCGCCTCGGCGGGCTTCTTCTTCGCCTTGGCGATCTCCTGGAGCACGCTCACCTTCCCGAAGGCGAAGTCGGCCGTCAGCTTGTTCAGGTTGTCCTCGAAGCGGCGCCGCAGGTCGTCCGCCGGGAAGTTCTGCAACACCTCGTTCGTCGCGATGAGCTGCGCCACCCGCTGCCGCTCCGACGGATCGACGGTCCCGTCGGCGGCCGCCACGAGCGCGCACATCGCCATGCTCGCGTCGCGGAACGCGCCGCTCTTCAGGTCGTTCTTCTTCGCCACCAGCTGGGTCTGCATCTGCGACGCCGACTCCTTGACGCGGTCCCACAGGGCCATGCGCACTCCTCGTGTCACTCGTATCACCGGTACGGCGCCGGCCGGGCGGTCTCCCCCCGCACACCGCTTTCAACACCGGGAAAACTGACGGCACACCGGGAAAGTTCCGGCGGACGCCGGCCGACCTACACTGAATCCCCGCACAGACCGGTCACAGGACGACGACAGGCAGAAGACGACGAGACGAAGCGGAGGGTGACAGTGGCGACAGCGCCCGGCACCGGCCGGCAGGACCCCTCCGCCGAGGTGCTCGCCGAGGCGGCCGCCGCCTTCGGACTGCTCGCCTCGCCCGCCCGGCTGCACCTGGTGTGGGCGCTGATCCAGGGGGAGAGCGACGTCACGGCGCTCGCCGAGCGGGTGGGCGGCGCGCTGCCCGCCGTCAGTCAGCACCTGGCCAAGCTGAAGCTCGCCGGACTCGTCCGCTCCCGGCGCGAGGGCCGTCGCCAGGTGTACTTCGTGGACACCGCGGAGCAGGCCGCCGTCGTCGAGGTCGTACGCCTGCTCGTCGGCCGGCTCGCCGAACCGCACGTCGGCGCCCCGCGCCCGGCCCACCGCCGCCATGGCCTCTGAGACCCCGCCGGGCCGGACCTCTGACGAGAACGTCCCCGCGCCGGGGCGCCTGGACCCCGTCCCGCGCGGACTCACCGGCGCGGGGACGCCGTACGGCTCGCCGTGTACGGCGAGAACACTCCGCCCCGCCCGCGCACCCTCCGTGCTCCGCCGCGGGCGGCGGGGCGTGCGCGGCCCCTTCTGTGCCGTCCTCGCCGTTCGTGCGCCGGGGTCCGTGCAGCCGTACGTTCCGTCGAGCCGTCAGGCGGCCACGCCCTGCGTTCCCTCCGCGTCTTCGGTCAGGGCGCTCGCCGCCGCCCGCGCCTGCCCGCGGCGCTTGCGGCGGCTGACGCGCGGCTCCTGGTCGGGAAGCCAGCCGAAGGCGAGGCAGCTGCCGGTCACGCCCAGCAACAGCCCGATGAAGAAGCCGCCCAGGTTGGACGTGACCCAGGAGCCCAGGGAGAGCAGGACGCCGGTGATGGAGTAGAAGAGCCGCTGTGCGGGGTTGAAGAGGATGAGCAGGCCCAGCAGCGCCATCAGCGTCGGCAGCAGATAACCTGCCACCCCCTGCATGCCGATGTGCATCACGACCTTCAGCGAGGCCTTCTCGGTGAGCAGGATCTCGCCGCCGGCCAGGGCGAGCAGCAGCCCGCCCCAGAACGGCCGGCGGGCCCGCCAGCCGCGGAAGACGGCCCGCGCTCCCGGACGTGGACGGGCGGCCGTGCTCATCAGCACCCCGAGTCGCTGAAGCGGAGCTTGAGACCAGGAAGCTTGAACACCCCGGCCGTCGTGGCGTAGTTGGTCTGCCGCAGGTTGTGGATGCGCACGGTGTCGGCCTGCTGGCTGAACACGCCGATCGGGCCCTTCACGCCCGCCTTGGTCAGGGTGCTGGCGTCGTTGCCGATCTCGATGTTGTCGAAGGCGGCGTCGCCGGACAGCTCCGTGGAGTCGGTGGTCAGATCGCCGGCCTGCACCTTGTCCGTGCCGCTGCCCGCCGTGATGAGCAGGTTGGTGCCGCCCAGGTCGACGCTCTGGCACAGGTGGTCGAGCGTGGCGTTCTTGATCGCCGAGGTCACCACCAGCACCTGGCCGCCGGTGTCCCCGGCGTTCGGACTGCCGTCCGCCATGCCGTCGAGCCCGCCGAACTGCTCGAAACCGGTTCCGTCGAGCTCCGTCGCGGTGACCGTGAACGGCATGCCGGAGATCGCGAACTGCACGCCCAGCGCTCCCTGCGCCGTGAGTACCGCGAGTCCGGCGGCGACGAGGGTGGCGGGGACCGCCATCACCGCGGCGCGACGGGCCCGGACCCGGCCCCGTCCTTCCCCTGCGGCGGGGCTCCCGGGGGCGGGCGGTGTCTCGGAGGGAGAACCGTCCTGCGGGTTCTCGGGGTTGTTGCCGACGGACGGGACGTCCGGGGACGAGGCCATGTCTGCTCCCATGGGCGTGGATCGCTGCGGGCCGGGCTTCAGCGGCGCGTGTCCTGGCGCGGACAGCGACTGCCGCGTACGCCTCCTCGCACCCCGGCGGAGCAAGGGCTTTCTGGTTACGCGGCAGTAGCCTTCCAGGAAGTTACCGCCGGTTACTTCGGAGGGTCAAGGGAGATGTGAAAAAAGGGTGCCGGATGTGCGCGAGCTGCGAGTGGGCGGCGCAACTCACCCTGCCCGCCTTGACGTTGACGCTCGATCAGGTCTACAACTTGGCCTGCTTCACGGATCCGTGGCGCCGGATCCGCGAGCGGCACCGGCCGAGTTCTCCCGGCCGCCGAGTCGGCCGCTCGCACCGCATCGCAGAAACCGTTCACATCACCGCGGCCGCGCACGGCCCTTCCCCCCGGCCGTGCCGGGCCGCTCCCAGCCGGCCCGGCCGAAGGCCCTTCCCCCGGGGTCTTCGGCCGGTGCCCGGACCGCCGTCGTCGCCGGACCGCCGCGTACGGAGAAGGCGTCGCGGTCCTGCGCCGACGGCACGAACACCTCATCCGGACCCCACCCAGGAAAGAGGAACCCGCATGCGTACGCGATCCCTTCTCGCCCTCGCCGGCACCGCCACCGCACTCGCGCTCGCTCTCGCCGCACCCGCCTCCGCCGACGGCGGCGCCGTCCTCACCACCGGCGGCGCGGGCGGCACGGCCGTCGCGACCGGCGACACCCTCGCCGCCCCGCTGGCCTCCGGCACGTCCGCCGCGTTCCGCTCCAGCGCGAGCGGCACCAGCGGCGTCTCCTGCACGTCCTCCCAGTTCACCGCCACGGTCACCGGCAACCCGAGCGCCCCCGGCACGGCCACCGAGTCCGTCACCGGGCACACCTTCGACAGCGGCTCCTGCACCAGCAACGTCACCGGCGTGCTCGGCGTCAGCGGCATCACCGTCGAGAACCTGCCCTACACCGCGACGGTCGCCTCCGACGGCACCCTCACCGTCACCCCGGCCGACGGCTCCACGATCCAGACCACCGTGAAGCTGCGCACCCTGCTGGGCTCCGTCACCTGCGTCTACCAGGCGCCCTCGCTGACCGGGAAGGCCGACAACTCCGACAACAGCATCAGCTTCACCAACCAGCGGTTCGCCAAGACCTCCGGCTCGTCGCTGTGCTTCTCCAGCGGCTACTTCACCGCCAAGTACGCGCCGGTGACGGACGGCGGGGCCCCGGTCTTCGTCAACTGACCTCCGTCGACGCACCCGAAAAACAGCTGAGTTCAGCGTCGTAGCAGACGAACTGCGCGGGCGGCGCCCCCGGTGAGCACTCTCACCGGGGGCGCCGCCCGTCGGCATGACCGCAGCGGGTGCGCTGTCGGCGCACTGGTGCACCAGGGGCGCAAAGACACCGACCGGTTCGGCTGTTTCGCGCCTGCTTCGAGGCCCCGTTGAGCAGCCGGCCGTGGGCTGCGTATGGTGGCGATCATGGGTCGGGCACCGGCCGCCCCGCGCCGCCGTGGGCCGTCGGGCAAGGGAAGGGGAAACCGTCCTGGTCTCGTCGTTCACGATCGGTCGAGGGTTCGTCCGATGCCGGATCCGCCGGCGGCACGTGTCGTGACGCCGGCCCGCGCTCCGCACCGCCGCCGGTTCTCGGTCGGCTATGGTGGGCAGGGAGCCAAAAACAAACCGCACGTCCCGTTGGTATGAGTCGCGAGGAGGGGTCACAGGATGGCGAGGCAGTTACGCGCCGAGCAGACCCGGGCAACGATCATCACGGCTGCCGCCGATCTGTTCGACCGGCACGGCTACGAGTCCACGAGCCTGAGCGACATCGTCGCGCACGCGAAGGTCACCAAGGGCGCGCTGTACTTCCACTTCGCGGCCAAGGAGGACCTCGCCGGCGCCATCCTCGAACTCAACGCCAGAGCCGCCAGGACGCTGGTCACCGAGGTCGAAAGCCGTGGCTGCTCCTCGCTGGAGGCCCTGATCCGCACCACCTTCGGCATCGCCCGGCTCGCCGTGGAGGACCCGGTGCCGCGCGCCGCACTCCGCCTCGCCACCGCCGACGTCGCCGTACGGTCGCCCCTGCGGCACCCGTTCACCGAGTGGCTGGACTTCGCAACCCGGAAGTTCACCGGCGCCGTCAGGGAGTCCGACGTGCACGGCGATCTCGACGTCGGCATCGTCGCGCACTCCCTGGTCTCCTTCTTCGTCGGCACCCGGGTCGCCGGCCGCTCGCTGGAACCGGTGGGACGGCTCCCGCGCCGGGTCGCCGAGATGTGGTACCTGCTGATCAGGGGCCTGGTCCCGGTGCACCGCCGCCCCCGCTACATCACCCTCGCCACGCAGTTGGAGCGGGAGACCAGAACCGCCTGAAGCGCGCGATACGGTGACGGACATGCCCTCCACCCCGTTCGCACCCGTGATCCTCGGCAACGAACCCGGCTCCTTCCCGCACAGCGTGCTGGCCGAGCGGCACCCGGCGATCATCGGCCGGGTACGGGACGCCTTCCCGTACGGCCCCGGGCAGCATCGGGCGCTGGACGAACTGCTCAAGAGCTGCACTGGAGGGACGGTCGAGCCGCTGCCGGCCGACGCTCCGGACCGGGACCGCTGGCGGCAGTGGGGTCTGGACGACTGTGCCGGGCGTTCCTGGTACGACCTGCCGTGGCTGTGGTCGGAGAGCTACTTCTACCGGCGGCTCCTCGACGCCGTCGGCTGGTTCGGACCCGGCGCCTGGCAGGGCGTCGACCCCTTCCGCCCGTTCAAGCGCGCCGAACTGGATGCGCCGGAGACGGACGAGGAACTGGCCGCCCTGGACACCCTGCCCGGTCTGCCTCAGGAGCGGCGGGCGCACGCCCTGCTGCACGGTTCGCTGTGGGGCAACCGCGCCGACCTCGGCTTCCGGCTCTCCGCCGAAGGCGCCGAGACCCGCGACCCGGTGCCCGCCCTGGTCGCCGACGACAGCGAAGCCCTGTGGTCGCTGCTGCCGCCCGACGGTACGGCCACACTGGTCCTGGTCGCGGACAACGCGGGCCGCGAACTCGTCCCCGACCTGCTGCTGATCGCCCATCTCCTCGCCGAGGGCCGGGCCGCCCGGGCGGTCCTGCACGTCAAGCCGTACCCGTACTACGTCTCCGACGCCACGACCGCCGACGTGGTCGACGCGCTGCACCGGCTGCGTGCCGCACCCGGCGCCGCGGCCGAGTACGCGCGCGTGCTCTGGTCGGCCATGGCCGACGGCCGCCTCACCGTCCGCGCCCATCCCTTCTCCTGCGCCCCGCTGGGGTACGCGGACATGCCGGACGACCTGCGCGCCGAGTTCGCTGCGGCCACACTCACCCTGTTCAAGGGCGACCTCAACTACCGGCGTCTGGTGGGCGACCGGCTGTGGCCGCCGACCACGCGCTTCCAGGACACGACCGCGTACTTTCCCGGCCCGGTCGCCGCACTGCGCACCCTGAAGTCCGACGTGATCACGGGTCTGTCCGCGGCGACCGAGGCCGCCCTGGTCGCGGCCGAGGGCCGACGCTGGCGCACCGGCGGCACCCATGCGCTGGTCCAGGTGGACGTCAAGCGATCCGCAGCGGCAGCGACTTGATGCCGTTGATGAAGTTCGACACCAGACGCCCGGGCGGGGCGGCGAGCCGTGGGTCCGGCAGGGCGCGCAGCACCTCCTCGAGGAGCAGCCGTAGTTGCAGCCGCGCGAAGTGGGCGCCCAGGCAGACGTGCGGGCCGTCGCCGAAGGACACGTGCGGGTTGGGGGAGCGGGTCGGGTCGAGCCGGCCGGGATCGGCGAAGACCCGCTCGTCCCGGTTGGCCGAGGCGTGGAGGACCACGACCTTGCCCCCGGCCCGGATCCGCCGCCCCGCCAGCTCGGTGTCCCGCGCGGCGGTCCGGCGGAACGTCAGCACGGGTGGATGCCAGCGCAGCAGCTCCTCGACCGCTGTGGGCACCTCCGCCTGCCCGGCGCGCAACGACGCGTACGCCTGCGGGTTTTCCGCGAGCGCCAGCAGTCCGCCGGGGGCCGCGCTGCGCACGGTGTCGTTGCCGGCGACGGTCAGCAGGAAGAAGAACATCTCCAGCTCCGCCCCGGCGAGCTCCGTCTCGTGGGCGAGCGTCGTCATGATGTCGTCGGTGGGACACCGCCGTTTGTGCGCCGCCAGCTGTCCGGCATAGGCGAACATGTCCTTCAGCATCGCCGGCGAGCGCGGATCGACCGGCTTCCCCGACCCGTCCAGCACCGCCGGTCCGGCCTCGTCCGGGTCCTGGTAGCCGATCACCCGCTGCGTCCAGTGCAGCAGCAACCGACGGTCGCTTTCCGGGACGCCCAGCAGATCCGCGAGGTTGAGGAGGGCGTACTCGTCGGTGACGGCGGCCACCAGATCGGCGGTGCCGTCCCCCTGCCGCGCCCGCTCGAGCGCCTCGGCGAGCAGGGTGCGCGCCCGCTCCCTGGCGACGGCCGCGAACCGGCCGACCCGGCCCGGCGTGAAGGCCCGGCTCACCAGCCGCCGCAACCGCCCGTGCCGCGGCGGGTCCTGATTGAGCATCATGCGCCGGACGAACGGGAGGTCCTCCGGATCCGGGTCGCGGATCTGGGTCGCGCCGAGGTGCGAGGAGTACGTCGTCGCGTCCTTCAGCACCCGGACGACGTCCGCGTGCCTGGTCACCGCCCAGAACCCCGGTCCGGCCGGCCAGCCCAGCACCTCCGGCTCGTGCTGCCAGACGACCGGATGGTGGTCGCGCAGCAGTCGGTAGTCGTCGTACGGCACACCGGCGGCGTAGCGGCGCGGGTCGAACACGTCCGGCACCGGCGGCGTCTCGCCCGTGCTCACTCCGGCTCCCTGTCACCGGCCGGGTCCTCGGTGTCCGCCCGCAGGAAGTCCTCGACCACGCGGATCAGGTCCAGCGGCGCCTCGTCCATGGCGTAGTGACCGACGAACGGCAGCGTGACGAGTTCGGCGCGCGGATACCAGGACATCCAGGTCTGCCGCATGACCTCGGGCGAGAGGGCCGGGTCCAGTTCCCCGGCCACCGCCAGGGCGGGCACCTCGCTGCCCTCGACGTCGGCGTGGAAGTCCTCGCCCGCCCAGGAGTCCAGCCAGGCCCGGAAGGCCTTCGCGTCGCTGCGCTCCAGCGAGCGGGCGACCATCCGGTCCAGCCAGGCGGCGGGCCGCCGGCCGCCGGTGGTGAGGTCGATGATCGCGTGCCGGTTCCCCGGCTCGTCCGCGGCGCCCGCGAACAGCGCGGCCTGCTCGCCGGCCAGCGGCACCCCCGAGGCGGGTACCGGAGAGACACCGGCCATCCGCCGCAGCCGGTCCGGCGCCAGGGCCGCCAGTCGCTGCGCCACCGCGCCGCCCATGGAGTGCCCGATCACCGAGAACCGCTCCCAGCCCAGCCGGTCGGCCAGTTCCACCAGATCCCCGGCCGCCTCAGCCGTCGTGAACGCACCGGACGCGCCTTGGGCCTCGCCGTAACCGCGCAGGTCGACGAGCGCGTAGGTGAAGGCGGTGCGGTCCAGGTCCGGCAGGACGGGCGCGTAGGCGGTCCGGTCGGCGAACCAGCCGTGCACGGCGAACACCTTGTGGGCGCCGTCGCCGTGCACCTCATGGGGCAGCACGAAGGAGGTCATGCGCCTACCGTGGCCCGCGGCCGGGGGCGGGGCAAGGGCGCGGGCGGGCCCGGCTGCCGGACCCGCCGGTCCGGACCGTCGCCCGCCTGTCGTGAACACCCGTGGTGGCGGCCGCAGTTCCGGTCCCCGGGGATTTCACGCGATGGTGTGATCACGTTCCGCGCGGCGGATGTGTGCGGGGTGGCGCGGGTAGGGCCCGGCCATGACGCAGCCGTTCGAACTCCCGCACTTCTACATGCCGTATCCCGCGCGGCTCAACCCGCACCTCGACGAGGCCCGTGCCCACTCGACCGCGTGGGCGCGCGAGATGGGCATCCTGGAAGGCTCCGGGATCTGGGAGCAGGCCGACCTGGAGGCGCACGACTACGGGCTCCTGTGCGCCTGCACCCACCCCGACTGCGACGGCCCGGCCCTCTCGCTGATCACCGACTGGTACGTGTGGGTGTTCTTCTTCGACGACCACTTCCTCGACAGGTACAAGCGCACCCAGGACAGGGCCGCCGGAAAGGCCCACCTGGACCGTCTGCCGCTGTTCATGCCGCTCGCCCCGTCGACCCCCGTGCCCGAGCCGCGGAACCCCGTCGAGGCGGGTCTGAAGGACCTGTGGGCGCGCACGGTGCCGTCGATGTCAGCGAACTGGCGGCGCCGCTTCTCCGTGGCCACCGAGCACCTGCTCAACGAGTCGATGTGGGAGCTGTCGAACATCGACCGGGGGCGGATCGCCAACCCCGTCGAGTACATCGAGATGCGCCGCAAGGTGGGCGGCGCCCCCTGGTCGGCCGGGCTCGTGGAGTACGCGACCGCCGAGGTGCCCGACGCGGTCGCCGGGACCCGCCCGCTGCGGGTCCTCATGGAGACCTTCTCCGACGCCGTCCACCTGCGCAACGACCTGTTCTCCTACCAGCGCGAGGTCGAGGACGAGGGCGAGAACAGCAACGGTGTGCTCGTCCTGGAGAAGTTCTTCGGCTGTACGACACAGGAGGCCGCCGAGACCGTCAACGACATCCTCACCTCACGCCTGCACCAGTTCGAGCACACCGCGCTCACCGAAGTCCCCGCCGCGGCCCTGGAGAAGGGCCTCGGCCCGGACCAGGTCGCCGCGGTCGCCGCCTACACCAAGGGGTTGCAGGACTGGCAGTCGGGCGGCCACGAGTGGCACATGCGCTCCAGCCGCTACATGAACAAGGGCGTGCGCACCCGCTCGCCGTGGCGGGCGCCGAGCGGCCCCGGCACGTCGGCCGCCGACGTCGGCGTGCTCCTCGCCGCGGCCGCCCAGGAACGCCTGCGCGCCCACACCCACGTGCCGTTCCAGAAGGTCGGTCCGTCGATCCTGCCCGAGTTCCACATGCCCTACCGGCTCGAGCTGAGCCCCCACCTCGCCGCCGCCCGCCGGAACCTGGCGGACTGGTCGCACCGCATGGGTCTCCTCGAGGAGGGCGTGTGGGACGAGGACAAGCTCGCCGCCTACGACCTTGCACTGTGCTCGGCCGGCCTGGACCCGGACGCCACCGAGGAGGCCCTCGACCTGAGCGCCCAGTGGCTCGCCTGGGGGACGTACGGCGACGACTACTACCCGCTGGTGTACGGTCACCGCCGCGACCTCGCCGCCGCCCGCCTGACCACGGCCCGGCTGTCACGGTGCATGCCCGTGGAGGGCGAGCCGGCCCTCGTCCCTGCCGACGCGATGGAGCGCGGGCTCATCGACCTGTGGGTGCGCACGACGGCCGGTATGACCGCCGACCAGCGGCGCACCCTGAAGGCCGCCGTGGACACGATGACCGAGAGCTGGGTGTGGGAGCTGTCCAACCAACTGCAGAACCGCATCCCCGACCCGGTCGACTACCTGGAGATGCGGCGCGCCACCTTCGGCTCCGACCTCACTCTGAGCCTGTGCCGGACGGGCCACGGCCCGGCCGTGCCGCCGCAGGTGTACCGCAGCGGCCCGGTGCGCTCCCTGGAGAACGCCGCGGTCGACTACGCCTGTCTCCTCAACGACATCTTCTCGTACCAGAAGGAGATCGAGTACGAGGGCGAGATCCACAACTCCGTCCTGGTGGTGCAGAACTTCTTCGGCGTCGACTATCCGACCGCGCTGCGTGTCGTCCACGACCTGACCACCCAGCGCATGCAGCAGTTCGAGCACGTCATCGAGCACGAACTGCCCGTCCTCTACGACGACTTCGACCTGTCGGAGGCGGGGCGGTCCGCCATGGACGGCTATGTCCGCGACCTGCAGAACTGGATGGCCGGAATCCTCAACTGGCACCGGAACGTCGAGCGCTACAAGGCCGAGTGGCTGGCCCGCCGCACCCACGGCTTCCTGCCCGACCGCGCCCCCGCCGTACCGGTCCTCTCGCTCCGCTGACGGTCGCCGAGACCATCGGCAGGCTCACGGAGGACGGGGCAGAGCGCTGACCCGGAGAGCCACGCCGGCCGGCGGAGCCCGGACGCCGCGTGCCCGACCGCGGCTCGCGCCAGGGCCCGGACCATCGGGTGCGGGCGCGAGTCGTCGCCGGCCGGCTCTGGCTGGAACAGGGACGCCAGGGCGCGCCCCTGCTGACCGGCGTCCCGTCACCCCGACCGCGGCAGGCGAGCCGCTGCTGGAGCACGCGGGCCCGCTGCTGCTGCGCCTGGACGCGGCCCGCGGCGACGTCGTGCGCATGGCCGCCGCACCCCAGCACGGCCCGACCCTCGCCACCACCCCGACCGCGCGCGGTCAGCACGTCCTCGCCGCCCTCCCGCCGGACGGCGTCACCCTGCGGGTCCTCGCCCGGGCGGAGATCCCGCCCGCCGTCGCCGCCGGAACCGCCGACCTCGGCCTCGTCGACGGGCTCGCCGCGCCGAGCGATCCGCTGCGTCCGCCCGACGCGGCACCGCCGACCACGCACGGCGCCGCCGAGGAACCCGTGAGCGTCCTGCTCCCCGCCGGGCACCCGCTCGCCACCCGGACCGGTCTGCGCCTCGCCGACCTCGCCGACCTCGCCGACGCCCGCTGGCTCGACGCGCCCGACGCCGCCATCCCGCTCGAACAGATGCGCGCCGCGACCGGCGGCGGCGCTTTTCGCCCCGCCCCGTGCGACGAGGGCACCGACCTCGCCGCCGCCGGACACGGACTCGCCCTGCCGCCCCGCTCCACCGCTACCGGGCACGACCGCCGTCCCGCTCACCGCGCCCCGGGTCGTCCACCGCACCGAACTCGTGCACGCCGGTAACCCCGGGGCAGCGGCACGGGAGGTGATCCGCGGACTGGTGGGAGGGGCGTGACCGCGGCACCCCGCGGGTCCCCCTCGGCACCGCGGAGCCCCCGGACGCCCGCCCCCGTGTGCCATGGCTACCCTCCGCCACCCTCCGGCCATTCTCACTCGTTCGTGTCTCGTCGTGGCCCGGCGCCCCGGGTAGAGCATCAGCCGGAGGCGAGCGAACCATGGAACAGACTGCATTGCGTCCCAGGCCCATGCCCGGTCAGGACCGTCGGGAGAGCTGCATCACCCCCGGCCCGCCGCACCGCCCGCACGCCGCGCCGCGCCGCGCGCGGCGGCTGCGGGCCCTGCTGCTCGGCCTGTTCACCGGCATCCTGCTGGTGCTGACCGGCGTCGGCATCGGCACGGTCGGCACCACGGCGATCGGCATGAGCAGGCTCGCAGCGCCGCGGCACCATGCCCCGCCGGCCACCCCGCCGGACAGGGCCGCGCCCACCGCCCGCGCCGCCGGTCCGGGCCCCGGTCCGGCCGCCGCGACCGGGGCGACCCTGGGCGTCGAGGCCGTCGACGCCGAGAAGGCGGGCGCGCTGGTCGTGGGCGTGCACGTGCCCGGCCCCGGCTATGCGGCCGGCCTGGTGCGCGGGGACGTCGTGCTGCGGTTCGGCTCCAGCCGCGTCCACACCGCCGCCGACCTCGCCCGCGCCGTGGCCGGGGCCCGGCCCGGCAAGCAGGTGGTCCTCACCGTGCGACACAGCGCCGGGGGCTGTCAGCAGTTGACGGTCGCACCGGGGGTGGTGACCTGAACGGGCCGGTGCCGTCCGCGGTCCCGCAACCCCCCCCGGGCGCCCCGGGAAACCCGCTGGTCACCGTCCGTCCCGCGCGCCATGATGGCCCCATGCCGTGTCCCTTCCGAGCCGACCGCGCCCCGCGGGGAGCACCGGCGACCGGCTCGCGCGCCCCTGTCCGGCCGGGCAGGATGCTGCCCGAGACGCCGTCGCCCGTTTCCCCATCAATCACCCGGAGGCCCGGATGACCGGTAGCACGCCCGCGCGTTTCACCGCCGCCGACCACAGGGCCCGTATGGAGCGTGCCGTGCGCTCCGCAACCGACGCCGGCCTCGCGGGGCTGCTCGTGGCACCGGGGCCGGACATGGTCTGGCTCACCGGCTACACCCCCACGGCCGTCACCGAACGGCTCACCCTGCTCGTGCTCGCGCCGGGCCGGGAACCGGTGCTCGTCGTGCCGACCCTGGAGGCGCCGGACGCCGAGCACGCCGCCGGCGCGTCGGCACTCACCCTGCGCGACTGGACCGACGGCAAGGATCCCTACGCCGTCACCGCCGGCCTCCTCGACGGCCGCGGCCGCTTCGGCATCAGCGACAACGCCTGGGCCATGCACCTGCTGGGCCTCCAGCGGGCCCTGCCGGACACCTCCTACGCCTCTCTCACCGACGCCCTCCCCATGCTGCGCGCCGTCAAGGACGCCGCGGAACTGGAACTCCTCGCAGCCGCCGGAGCGGCTGCCGACGCGACGTTCGAGGAGATCCGCAAAGTGCCCTTCGCCGGCCGCCGCGAGTCCGACGTCGGCCACGACCTCGCCGGCCTGCTGCGCCGCTTCGGCCACGAGCAGGTCGACTTCACCATCGTCGGCTCGGGCCCCAACGGCGCCAACCCGCACCACGAGGTCGGCGACCGGGTCATCCGGCGCGGTGACACGGTCGTCCTCGACTTCGGCGGCCTGATGGCCGGCTACGGCTCCGACACCACCCGCACGGTGCACGTGGGCGAGCCCGACGAGGAGGAGCGCCGGGTGCACGACATCGTCCGCGAGGCCCAGGAGCAGGGCTGTCAGGCCGTACGGCCCGGCGCCGCCTGCCAGGAGGTGGACCGGGCCGCCCGCGCGGTCATCACCGACGCCGGGTACGGCGAGTACTTCATCCACCGCACCGGCCACGGCATCGGCGTCACCACGCACGAGCCGCCGTACATGATCGAGGGCGAGGAGCAGCCGCTCGTGCCCGGCATGTGCTTCTCCGTCGAGCCCGGCATCTATCTCCCCGGCCGTTTCGGGGTGCGCATCGAGGACATCGTGACGGTCACCGAGGACGGCGTGCGGCGTTTGAACAACACCACCCGTGAGATGGTCATAGTGGACTGAGAGGCCCAGGAGACACCCTTCGACGACACCCGGAACGGCGACCCGCGATCCATGACCCAGGCACCGACACCCACCGCGGACACCGTCCGCAGACTGGTCCGTTCGCTGCTCAAGGAGAGCGACGACGGCAAGGGACCGGACGTACGGCCCGTGACCGGGGACCGCGCGTACACCTGGTGGGTCGGCACCCGCCATGTGCTGCGCCTGGCGCCCGACCGCGAGGCCTCGGTGGCGCGCCGCCGGGAACTGCGGGTACGCGACCTGGTCCGCCCGCACGTCCCCGTCGCCGTCCCCGCCAGCGTCGCGCACGGCGACTGGGCGCCCGGCCTCGCCTGCACCCTGGACACCAAGGTGCCCGGAGGCACGGCCGAGGAGCACGACGTCTCCGCCGTCGGCGAGGCCGACCTCGCCGGGCTGCTCCAGGGGCTGCGCGCGGTGCCCGCACGGCAGGCGGAGGCGCTCGGCGTGCCGCGCACCCCGCCGCGCTCCCTGGAGGCGCTGCGCCGCATGGCCGTGCACGCGGCCGAACGGCTCGCCACCGCTGACGAGTTCGACGCCGCCCGGCTGCACCAGCTGCCCCCGGCGGGTGCGGCCCAGCTCGCCGCGCAGCCCGGCACCGCCGTCCTGACCCACCACGGCCTGACCGGCGAGCACGTGGTGGTCAGCGTCGACGGCCGGGTGCGCGGCGTCCTCGACTGGACCCGGGCGGCCCTCGGCGACCCCGCCGAGGACATCGCCGGTCTTGCCGTAGCCGTCGGCTCCCCCGCGGCCGTCCGCGCCGCCACCCTCGCCGGCTACGGCGCCCGCCCCTGCCTGCGCGGCCTGTGGCTCGCCCGCTGCGACGCCGTCATCCGTCTAGCCGGCCATCTCGAGGGCCGCGCGGGCGGCTCCGCGGCACTGCTGCGGACTCGGCTGCGGCGGGCGTGGGAGCCGATCCTGCTGGAGCGGTTGTCGGACTTCAAGGAGGACGGGACCGAGCCGTAGCCCGCGGGCCCCGGGGCGTCACCGGCCTCAGGGCTGCGCCAGCACCACGCAGGACTCCGCCGGCACCTGGAGCAGGCCGTTCCCGTCCGGCGTGTCCACCGGCTTCCACGCCGCCAGGACCGCCGCGGGACGGGTGCCGAGCGGGATGGACGCCGGTGCCTTGCCCAGGTTCACCACCACGCACACGTCACCGCGCCGGAAGGCCAGCCAGCGGGCGTTCTCGTCGTACGCCGCCTTGGTGTCGGCGAGGTCGGGGTCGGTGAGGTCCGGCTGCTCGCGGCGCAGGGCGATCAGCCGGCGGTACCAGTCCAGCACGCGCGCGTGGGGCTCGCGTTCCGGCTCCGACCAGTCCAGGCAGGACCGCTCGCGGGTCGCCGGGTCCTGCGGGTCCGGTACGTCCTCCTCGGCCCAGCCGTGTGCCGCGAACTCCCGCCGCCGCCCCCGCCGTACCGCCTCGGCCAGCTCGGGATCGGTGTGGTCGGTGAAGAACTGCCAGGGAGTGCCCGCCGCCCACTCCTCGCCCATGAACAGCATCGGCGTGAACGGCGAGGTCAGCGTGAGCGTGGCCGCGCAGGCCAGCAAGCCGGGGGAGACGAGGCCGGAGAGCCGGTCGCCCTGGGCGCGGTTGCCGACCTGGTCGTGGGTCTGGCTGTAGCCGAGCAGCCGGTGCCCGGCCACCCGCGCGCGGTCCAGCGGCCGGCCGTGGTGCCGCCCCCGGAAGCTGGAGTACGTGCCGTCGTGGAAGTAACCGCCGGTCAGCGTCTTGGCGAGCGCGGCGAACGGTGCCTGCGCGAAGTCGGCGTAATAGCCCTGTGACTCACCCGTCAGCGCGGTGTGCAGCGCGTGGTGGAAGTCGTCGTTCCACTGGGCGTGCAGCCCGAGGCCGTGCTCCGCGCGCGGGGTGACGAACCGCGGGTCGTTCAGATCCGACTCGGCGACGAGGAACAGCGGCCGGCCCAGCTCCTCGGCGAGGCCGTCCACCGCCGCCGACAGCTCCTCCAGGAAGTGGCACGCGCGCGTGTCGTACAGCGCGTGCACCGCGTCGAGCCGCAGCCCGTCGATCCGGTAGTCCCTGAGCCAGGCCAGCGCGCTGCCGACGAGGAACGCGCGCACCTCGTCCGAACCGGGCCCGTCCAGGTTCACCGCCGCACCCCACGGCGTGTGGTGCGCGTCGGTGAAGTACGGCCCGAAGAGCGGCAGACAGTTCCCCGACGGGCCCAGGTGGTTGTGCACGACGTCCAGGAGGACGCCGAGACCGAGTTCGTGCGCCCGGTCCACGAACCGCTTCAGCGCGTCAGGGCCGCCGTACGGCTCGTGCACCGCCCACAGCGACACTCCTTCGTAGCCCCAGCCGTGCCGTCCCGGGAACGGGCACACAGGCATCAACTGCACGTGTGTCACGCCCAGTTCCACCAGGTGCTCCAGCCGGGCCGCCGCCGCGTCCAGGGTGCCCTCGGGGGTGCAGGTGCCCACGTGCATCTCGTAGAGCACGGCACCGGGCAGCCCCCGCCCCGCCCACTGCGCACGCCACGCGTAACGCCCGTGGTCCACGACCGCGCTCAGGCCCTCCGGGCCGTCCGGCTGGCGGCGTGAGCGGGGGTCGGGCAGCGCGGGGCCGTCGTCCAGGGCGAACCCGTACCGGACGCCGTCCGCGGCCTCCGCCTCCCCCGTCCACCAGCCCGCCCGCCCGGGATCGCGCGTCAACGCGCGCGTGCCACCCCCGCAATGGAGCGTCACTCGGTCTGCCTGCGGTGCCCACACCTCGAACTGCACGGACGGTTCCCCTTCGTCTGTGATCTCTCGTCTGCCCACCGTGATGTCCCGCGTCCTCATCGTGCCCGCCGAAACGATCGGTCAGCCGTCGAATCCGTCCTTTGCCGCCGGGCGTCGCTGGAGGTACCCGCAGATCGGCGCCGATTCCCCGTTTTCTGGACACCCGGGGTTCACTGCCCGACAATCACCAGCGTGACGTCGTCCTTCGAGTTCTCCACGTACCCCGCGCGGCTGTCCGACGCGGAGCGTGACAAGGCGCTGCGGGTGCTGCGGGACGGCGTCGCCATGGGCCGGCTCTCGCACGACACGTTCGTGCGCCGCATGGAACTGGCCCTCGCCGCCCGTCGCGCCGACGAACTGGCCGCCCTCGTCGCCGACCTGCCCCGCGAGAACCGTTTCTCCCGCGCGGTCCTCGGCACCGTCGAGGCCGTCTCCGGATTCACCGTTCGGCTGCGCCGGGCCTGGCAGGCCGAGCGGCTGCCCAAGCTGCTGCTGCCGCACCCCGCGCACGCCCACCCGCTGCGCATCGGCCGCGACCCGGCCAACGGGCTGCGCCTGAACCACGAGACGGTCTCCCGCGTGCACGCCGAGCTGAGCCGCCAGGGCGGCATGTGGGTTCTCAGGGACCTCGGCTCCACCAACGGCACCACCGTCAACGGCCGCCGGGTGATCGGCTCGGTCGTGGTCCGCGAGGGCGACCAGGTCGCCTTCGGCCGGGTGGCGTACCGGCTCGCCGTGAGTTGACCGGCGCCGGCCGGTCCGGTTCGAACAGGCGCTCCCGCACGCGCGCCTGCCGTCCCGATCGGGTGAGCCGCACTGCGGAACACGGGCCGACGTGCCGATGCAAGGGGCATGACGTACATCACCAGAGCGGCAGCGGCAGGCGGCGCCCTGCTGGCGGCCGCCGGACTCCTCGTCGCGGGCCCGGCCCGGGCGGCGACCCACGACCACGGACACGGCAACTGGCTCTACCTCACCGTCACCAAGGGCACGAGTGTCCGGGGCGCCCTGCTGCTGTGCGGACTGCCCCGGCGCGACGCGCACACGGAAGAGGCCTGCGCCGAACTCGCCGCCGCCGACGGGGACACCGGCCGCATCCCGCCCAAGCACGTGTTCTGCCCGATGATCTACGCCCCGGTGACCGCCCGCGCGTACGGCCGCTGGAACGGCCGGCCGGTCTCCTTCCGGGAGACCTACAGCAACACGTGCACCATGAAGGCGCGGACCGGCGCGGTGTTCGACCTGGACGGCCGGGGGCCGACGGCCGAGGGCTGACGGCCGACGGGCGCGGCCGGCGGCGCGGCCCGGGCGGTGTGGACCCTCGCGGCCCGGGCGGTGCGGACCGCCGTCGGCCGCGCGGTGTGGGTCACCTCGGGCGCGCCGACGTGGGCCGGCACAGGCGGCGCGGTGTGGGGCCGGACGGCTCACATCGCCCGCTCGCGCGCCTGCTGGGCCGCCACCAGGACCGTCCGGGACTGGTGCTCCACCTGGTGATCCAGCGGCACCCAGCGGGCCCGGAAGCGCTCCGCGAAGGCGTCGCACCAGTCGGCCACGAGCTGTTCCAGCCGGGGTGCCGCCCGGTCGTCCGTCTCCCGCAGCACCCGCAGCAGCATCGCCGCCGCGCGCAGCGGCAGCCGCCGCCCGAAGGCGTCCACACTGCCGACGTACGCCATCGTCGTCCCGGCCGGCGGCGTGTGGATCCAGTCCTCGGCGAGCCCCGGGATCAGCTCCAGCGCCCAGCGCGCCGCCCGCAGCAGCGGACCGTCCACGCCGTCCAGCCGGGGCAGCGCGTCGGCGAGGATCCGCTCCACCTCCAACGAGTCCCGCAGCAGCCGCTTCGCCAGGCGCCGCATCGCCGCCGCCGGCGCCGGGTGCGGCGCCGGGTCGTCCACCAGGTCGCTGGCCCACATCGGAACCTCCACCACGGCCGTCAGACCGCCGTACCGGTGCGCGTGGTACCAGGTGCTGTGCCGTGCGTCGTCCGGCATGCTCGGGTACGCGGCGCCCGTCTCCGGGCCGGGCATGACATGCACCCCGGGGGCGGCGGCCGGCCAGCCGGCGGCGTCGGAGGCGCCCGTCTCCACCGGGATGTGCAACTGGGCGGCCGACTTGGCGAACGGCTCCGCGAGCCCCGGCACGTCCCGGGTCAGCTGTACCCAGCTGCCGCCCAGGTCGGTGCCGTGCAGAGTCACCTGGAGGTAGGGCTGCAACTCGTCGATCACCCCGGTCAGCGCCCGGGTCTCGGGTGGCAGCCGGTCCGGCGGCAGGACGGACGGCGACCATTCCGGCTGCTCGGCGCCCGTCGGCCGGTAGAAGCCGCGATGGTAGTCGAGCAGGCTGCGCGGCGCCGGTGTCACATGCAGGCTCGCGCCGTCCGGATCCGCGCACAGCAGGAAGTGCCAGGACACGTCGGCACGCAACTCACGCTCGGCGAGGACACGTTCCGCCAGCACCCGCAGGGTGGAGCCGCCGGCGGGCTCGTTGGCGTGCGCGCCGGCGACCACCAGCACCGCCCGCCGGGCATGCCCCACCGAGAGCAGATGCAGGGGCCTTCCCGCCCGCGAGACGCCGACCTTCCTGAGCGAGCACAGCCCGGGTTCCTGAGCGGCCAACGCCTGAGCGGAGCCGACCAGTTCGGGAACGCTGGGGTAGCGCAGCTCCGGCAGAAGACTCACCCCCGACTTGTTCCGCCCGGCTTCGCACTCCAAGTCCCGCACGCGAAAGGTGAACTGTCAAGCATGCGGAGAGGGAGGCTCCCGGGGGCGCTCGGGCACAAAGCCCGGGGCGCGCTGCGGGCGGCACGTGCCGGGCGGTCACTGCTGGTGCAGGCCACGCCCCGCGAGCGTCAGGAGCACCTCGCCCACCGCCTCCGAAAGCGTCGGGTGCGCGTGCACGTGCCGGGCCACGTCCGAGGGATCGGCGTCCCGGCCGACGATCAGCTGGCTCTCGGCGATCGTCTCCGACACGTGCGGGCCCACCGGGTGCACGCCGAGCACCCGACCGCCGCCGGCCTCGGCGACGACCTTCGCCATGCCCCCGGCCGTGCACCGTCCCCTCGGCCACGGCGGTCAGCGGCATCGTGTTCACGTCGACCTCACGCCCACGCGCGCGTGCCTCCGTCTCGCTCGGCCCCACCGAGGCGGTCTGCGGCGCGGAGTACGTCACCCGGGGCACGGCCGCGTAGTCCACGAGCCCGGGCGAGGGCGGCGGCAGCAGGTCCCCGACGACATGGATGCCCGGCACGGCCGTCTCCAGCCGGTTCCAGTCCGCCGGTACGACGAACCCCCGAGGGTCCGTCGCGAGGCCGGCCGCGGCCAGGTCCAGGCCCTCGGTGACCGGCGCCCGGCCCACCGCCACCAGCAGCCGCTCGGCCTCCACGGTGCGCACCTGTGCGCTGGGCCTGCGAGAAAGCCGGGTTCCGGCCGCGGACCGCCGTATGGACCGAGCACACCTCGACGGCCGTGCGCATGGCCGCCGCCGGGGCCGGGGCGTGCGTGGCGTCGGCCGACGTCGTGCGCGGGGCGGTGGGCGAGGACTGCGCCGTCCTCACCCCCGACCCGGCCTGGAAGCGCCCCCTGGCCGTCCACGCGCGTGTGCCGCCCACGGGCGCCGCCGAGGACCTCGTGGACCTCCTCCGCACCACATGGCCCGCCCCGGGCACGTGGCCCGGCCCGCACGAGCCGCTCACCGCATCGCTCGGCTGAGCCCCGCTCACTCCTCCCCGAACCGCTCCAGAAGCGCCACCGGAAGCCGCTCGAAAAGGTCCGCCACGGGCGTGTCGCCGGTGAACTCCCGGTCCGGGGCGAGGACGTCCGTCCAGCGGCCGGGCGGCAGCGTGAGGCGGGTGTCCCGCCAGCCACCCGTCTCCGCGAGCCGGAGGGACAGCCGGGTCACGGCCGTGACCACCTCGCCGGAACGCGCGAACGCCAGACAGTGGCCGGCCGCCGCGCCCTCGGCGGTCAGCGGGTCGTAGGACGCGGACGCGCCGAAGGCGCCGGGGCGCCGGGCACGCAGCCGCAGGGCCGCCGCCGTCAAGGCGTCCTTCTCGCCGGGCGCCTCGGGCGGGAGAGGCACCGGACGCCGGTTGTCCGGGTCCACCAGCGCCCGGTACTCGCTCTCCGTGCCCTGGTACAGGTCCGGCACCCCCGGCATCGTCAGATGGACCAGGGCGGTGCCGAGCACGTTGGCCCGGACGTGCGGCTCCAGCGACTTGCGGAACGCGGCCACGCGTTCGCCGGGCGGCCCGCACGGCCCGGCCGCGACGAACGCGGCCACGGCCTCCTCGTACGGCGGTTCCTGCTCCGTCCAACTGGTGTACATGCCCGCCTCGCGCGCGTGCTTCAGCAGCGCCTGCCGCACGCGCTCCTCCTCGGCGGGCCCGAGACCGAACACCGTCTGCCAGGCCGCCCAGGCCAGCTGCCCGTCCGGCACGCCCACGCCCTCCTCGGGCCGGTTCACCTCCGCCAGCAGCTCCGCCCACCGGTCGGGGCACTCGGTGAGCACGGCCAGCGCGGCGCGGACGTCGGCGCTCCGCTTGGTGTCGTGCGTGGAGACCACCGTGCCGGTGTCGGGCCAGTCGCGCTGCACGCGCGCGCAGTACGCGTGGAAGTCGTCCGGGGACACCCCCGGCCGGCCCGGATCACCGCCCACCTCGGTCGCCGACAGCAGCGGCACATAGCGGTAGAACGCCGTGTCCTCCACCGACTTGGCGCGCAGCGCCGACGCGGTCTGCGCGAACCGGGTGCGGAACTCCACCCGGTCGGCCCGGTCCGGCGCCGACGGATCGCCGGGCGGCTCGACGAGCAGCCGTCGCACCACATCGACGGCGTCCGCCTCCTCCGGCACCACGAAGGCGAGCCGGGCCTCCTCGGCGGCCTCCTCGGTGATGACGGTGCCCGCGTCGCAGGAGGCGTACGGCCGGTACACCCGCATCCTCACCAGCAGCTCCTCCACGGCCGTGCGCAGCGCCCAGGGCGCCCGGTCGCGCAGGCCCGGATCCGGCGAGGTCGCGCAGAGCCGGGTGGCCACCCGGGTGAGCCGGTCGGTCTCGGTGGCCAGCTCGTGCGTGAGCACCTTGTAGGCGGCCCGCCGTACCGTCGCCTCCCAGTTGCCGCCCCGGTCCGTCTGCGGCGCCGCGAACGCCCGGTAGCGGCCGAGCAGTTCGTACGCCCCGGTCTGGTCGGTGAACAGGCCATCGACCTGCCGCAGGGCGTCGTAGCCGGTGGTGCCCGCGACGGGCCAGGACGCCGGGAGCCGCTCGCCGTCGGCGAGGATCTTCTCCACCACCGTCCACCGCCCGCCGGTCGCCTCGTGCAGCCGCGCGAGGTAGCCGTCGGGGTCGGCGAGCCCGTCGGGATGGTCGACGCGCAGTCCGTCGAGCACGCCCTCGCGCAGCAGCTGGAGGATCTTGGCGTGGGTGGCCTCGAACACCTCGGGGTCCTCCACGCGCACCCCGATCAGCTCCGAGATGCTGAAGAACCGCCGGTAGTTCAGCTCGGTACGGGCCAGCCGCCACCACACCGGGCGGTACCACTGGGCGTCCAGCAGCTCCGGCAGCGGCAGACCGGCGGTGCCCGCCCGCAGCGGGAAGGCGTGCTCGTGGTAGCGCAGCACGTCGCCCTCGGCCACGAGGTGCTCCAGCTGCGAGCCGACCGGGCCGCCGAGCACCGGCAGCAGCACCTGCCCGCCCTGCGCCTCCCAGTCGATGTCGAACCAGCGCGCGTACGGTGAGCCGGGCCCCTCGCGCAGCACCTCCCACAGGGCGTGGTTGTGCCGGGGTGCCATGGCCATGTGGTTCGGCACGATGTCGGCCACGAGGCCGAGACCGTGCTCGCGCGCGGTGCGCGCGAGTGACCGCAGGCCCTCTTCACCGCCCAGTTCCTCGCGCACGCGTGCGTGGTCCACCACGTCGTAGCCGTGCGGGGAGCCGGGCACGGCCTCCAGGACCGGCGACAGATGCAGATGCGAGACGCCGAGCGACGCCAGGTACGGTACGGCCGCAGCGGCGGCCGCGAACGGGAACGCGGGCTGGAGCTGCAGCCGGTAGGTGGCGGTGGGCACTCCTGGTCCGGGTCGGGCGGAAGTCATGGAAACCTACGTACCCAGCCTGCCGCCTTTCGTGTCATCACCGCCTGAACGGACGCACATCCGCCCATCCGGCCCACTGGCGGAAACGTCCGTCACGGGCGCGTACCGGGCGGGCGGCCCGCCGCTGAGGCTGCCGCCGCCCGCCGCCCGCCGCCCGCCGCCCGCCGCCCGCCGCCCGCCGCCCGCTACGCCGGCCGTTGCAGCACCGTCAGGCTGCGGTCGGGCAGGGTGAGCCGGTCGCCGGCCCCGACCTTCGTGCCGGATCCCGGCGGCACGCCGTCCGGATGGGCCGTGTCGACCACCACCTGCCACTGCCGGCCGTGGTCGACCGGCACCACGAAGTCCAGCGGCTGCGGGGAGGCGTTGAACATCAGCAGGAAGGAGTCGTCGGTGATGCGTTCCCCGCGCGGACCGGGCTCGGAGATCGCGTTGCCGTTGAGGAACACCGTCAGCGCGGACGCCCGAGCCGAGTCCCAGTCCCGCTGTGTCATCTCGGTGCCCTCCGGGGTGAACCAGGCGATGTCGGACAGTTCGTCGTGGGTGCCCTCCACCGGACGGCCGTGGAAGAACCGGCGCCGGCGCAGTACCGGGTGGTCCCGCCGCAGCCACACCATCGCGCGCGTGAACTCCAGCAGGTCGCCCTCCGAGGGTTCCGGCCAGTGCAGCCACGACAACTCGTTGTCCTGGCAGTACGCGTTGTTGTTGCCGCGCTGGGTGCGGGCGAACTCGTCTCCGTGGCCGATCATCGGCACGCCCTGGGACAGCATCAGCGTGGCGATGAAGTTCCGCATCTGCCGCCCGCGCAGCGCGAGCACGTCCGGATCGTCGGTCTCACCCTCCGCCCCGCAGTTCCAGGACCGGTTGTGGCTCTCGCCGTCCCGGTTCTCCTCGCCGTTGGCCGCGTTGTGCTTCTCGTTGTACGAGACCAGGTCGTGCAGGGTGAAGCCGTCGTGGCAGGTGACGAAGTTGATCGAGGCGAGCGGGCGGCGGCCGTCGTCCTGGTAGAGGTCCGAGGAGCCGGTCAGCCGCGAGGCGAACTCGGCGAGCGCCCGCGGCTCGCCCCGCCACAGGTCGCGCACCGTGTCCCGGTACTTGCCGTTCCACTCGGTCCACAGCGGCGGGAAATTGCCCACCTGATAGCCGCCCTCGCCCACGTCCCAGGGCTCGGCGATCAGCTTCACCTGCGAGACCACCGGGTCCTGCTGCACCAGGTCGAAGAACGACGACAGCCGGTCCACCTCGTGGAACTGCCGGGCCAGGGTCGCCGCGAGGTCGAACCGGAACCCGTCGACGTGCATCTCGGTGACCCAGTACCGCAGCGAGTCCATGATCAGCTGGAGGACGTGCGGGGACCGCATGAGCAGCGAGTTCCCGGTGCCCGTGGTGTCCATGTAGTAGCGCCGGTCGCCCGTGAGCCGGTAGTACGACGGGTTGTCGATGCCCTTGAAGGACAGCGTCGGGCCCAGATGGTTGCCCTCGGCGGTGTGGTTGTAGACGACGTCCAGGACGACCTCGATCCCGGCATCGTGCAACGCCCGGACCGCCGACTTGAACTCCAGCACCTGCTGCCCGCGGTCCCCCCAGGAGGCGTAGGCGTTGTGCGGGGCGAAGAACCCGATCGTGTTGTAGCCCCAGTAATTGCTCAGGCCCATGTCGGCCAGCCGGTGGTCGTTCACGAACTGGTGGACGGGCATCAGCTCCAGAGCCGTCACCCCGAGCTTGGTCAGGTGTTCGATCACGGCGGGATGCGCGAGCCCCGCGTACGTGCCGCGCAGTTCCTCCGGCAGCCCGGGATGACGCATGGTCAGGCCCTTGACGTGGGCCTCGTAGATCACGGTGTGGTGGTACTCGGTGCGCGGCGGCCGGTCGTCGCCCCAGTCGAAGTACGGGTTGATCACCACCGAGGCCATGGTGTGCGGGGCCGAGTCCAGGTCGTTGCGGCTGTCAGGCGCGCCGAAGTGATAGCCGTACACCTCCTCGCCCCACCGGACGGAGCCGCTGATCGCCTTGGCGTACGGGTCGAGCAGCAGCTTCGCGGAGTTGCAGCGCAGCCCGCGCCCGGGGTCGTACGGGCCGTGCACCCGGAACCCGTATCGCTGCCCGGGCATCACGCCCGGCACGTACGCGTGCCGCACGAACGCGTCGCTCTCGCGGAGTTCCACCGCCGTCTCCGAGCCGTCGTCGTGCAGCAGACACAGCTCTACTCGGTCCGCGGCCTCCGTGAAGACCGCGAAGTTGGTTCCGGCGCCGTCATAGGTGGCGCCGAGCGGATACGCCTCTCCAGGCCAGACCTGCATGGCTACGACTCTCCCAGGTGTACCGCCGCCCGGGGGCCGCGTTCGCCCCCGAGTCTCCCCGAATTGACGGAACCTCCCGTGTCTTCTTACCCGCCGACCAGCTCGCACGGCGACTCCTGTACCCGCTGTGGGCGGGCCGGTGCGGCGGCGTGCACTCCCGTGGGCCCGGGGAGGAGCAGGGGAGGGCGTGCATGCGGGGGCGACGGCGGGGTGAGTGGCGCTCGCTCAGGTGGGGGCGTGGCGACGGTCGCCGTCACCCTGCCGGACGGTCAGGAGGGCGGGAGGCGGCGGTACGCGGGTCGGCCCGGGCCCGGGTGAGGGGGCAGGTGCCCTCCGAGGGTTCTCGGGCCTGTCGTCACCTTCTTGTCCGCCCCGCGACGCCCGGCACGCTCCCCCACTGCCCCAAGGGCGTGGGAGGTGCCCCCGCTCGGCGCACCGGGCAAGGTCCGAGTACGTCCCGTACGAGGACTTCCGCCCGGCACGCCGAGCGCACGCACCACACGCCGCGGGGCCGTGCTCCCGGGGACGACGGGAAGGTGACGGCAGGCCGGGGGCACGGTCCGGATCCGCTGACCGACGACGGGAGGGACCGGCCGGGAGGACGGCCCTCGACCCGCAGCCGTCGGCCTCGGGCGGGAGCGTCGGTCCGGCCGGTACCGGCGGCCGCCGTCGCAGCCGGGCCGTCGGCCGTCCCCGCTCGGCGCGGTCCTCGGAGGCCGCCTCCGAGGAGGCCACCGGCAGTTCGCTCCCGGACCGGCTGCTGCCGAGCGGCGGCGTACACCACGCCGCACCGGCCGCCCGGCCCGCCCTCCTCGGCCCGTACGGTGTCAACCGGTGCGTCCGGCTGTTCACCACAAGGATCCGCACGAACGTCGGTCCCGGCCTCACGGCGGGGGCGAGGCGCAGCGGCCCCTGCCGGGTGCTCCGGAAGGGCTTCGTGCTCGCGCCTCGGGAGGTGACGGCTATGAATCCGCTCACTCCGCGTGACCCGCTGCGGCGGAACCGCCACTGGAGGCAGCTCAGTTGAGGAAAGCAGTTGAGAAACCGACCTGTCCATCCGGCTGCACCGCCCACCGCTCGCGGAGTACCCTTCCTTGATCGTTGAGACTGGGAGAGGCCCGGGGGAGCGGAAGGCGGTGCGCGGGTGGGCTCGGGAGGCCTGGAGCTGCCCCCAGGTGACGAGGGTCACGAGGGGAACTCCACAGACATCCCGCCCGGCGCGGTGTCCCTGGCCCGCCCGATGGACGCGGGTTCCATCGGGCCGGAGCTGGACTGGGACGCCGACGCCTGGCGCGAGGTGCGCACCCGCGCCCAGCGGGCCGGCCGGGCCTACATATGGCTGAACCTCGTCGAACAGCGGCTGCGCGCGGTCGTCGCCGCCGTGCTGCGTCCCGTCTACGAACCCGTCCACGGGGACGACTGGGTGGTGGCCGCGGCCGGCCCGGCCGGGCAGGAGTGGGTGCAGCGGGCGGTCGCCGTCCGTGAAGTCAGCCGGCGCAAGGGCTACTTGCTCGACCCGGCCGACGACAACGTGCTCAGCTTCCTGACCCTGCCGCAGCTGCGCGAGCTGATGGTGCAGCACTGGCCGTGCTTCGAGCCGTACTTCGACGAGCGCCGCGACCTCGAACTCGCCCTGGACGAGCTCGAGGTGACCCGCAACGTCGTCTCCCGCAACCGGGCGCTTTCCGGGGCGGTCCTCAGCCAGGCCGAGCGGGCCTCGGCCCGGCTGCTGGACGTGCTCGGCGCCGGCGGCGACGTGCCCTCCGCGCGCCGGCTACCCGTGGACGCGGTCGAGGACCTGGTCGGCGACCGGTACGCCGATGTCGTCGCCGTCCACTCCGACCGGGTACGGCTGCTGCGGCAGTTCCCGGCCGAGGACATCTTCGGCGGCGCCCGCCGGGTCGACGCCATCGGCATCGGCCTCAACCTGCTGGTGCAGAACTTCTCCGGCCGCCGTCTGGTCCGGCTCGCCGAGTCCGGCTGCCGGGTACGGCTGCTCTTCCTCAACCCGGCCTCCAGCTCGGTCAAGCGCCGCGAGCGCGAGCTCGGGATGAAACGGGGCGAACTGGGTCGGTCCGTCGAGATGAACATCCTGCACATGCGCCGGGTGCGTTCCCGGCTGCGCGACCCGGGCGCCTTCGAGATCCAGGTCTACGACGAGACACCGCGCTTCACCGCCTACCTCGTGGACGGCGACGGTGCCGACGGCATCGCCGTGGTGCAGTCCTATCTGCGCGGGGCGCGCGGGATGGAGTCGCCGGTGCTGGTGCTGCGCAACGGCAGCAAGCTGGTCAAGTCGGATGACACCGGTGAAGGGGGTCTCTTCCCGACATACCGTGAGGAGTTCGAACTGGCCTGGGTGGATTCGCGCCCGGTGTCCTGAACCGTCCACCGGGCGCAAGCGGAACGCGATCCTCTGATTGTCAGTGCCGCCTGCGATGGTGGAGGCCACTGGGGGAAAGCACCACCAAGAAGGGGGGCCGCCCATGGGCTGGCACCGGGAGCTGCTGATCGGCTTCGACCTGGAGACGACCGGGACCGATCCGCGCGAGGCGCGCATCGTCACCGGCGCGGTGATCGAGGTCAGGGCCGGTGAGCCCAGGGGCCGCAGGGAATGGCTGGCCGGTCCGGGCGTGGAGGTCCCGGCCGGCGCGGTGGCGGTGCACGGCGTCAGCACCGAGCGGGTCACGGCCGAGGGCCACCCGGCCGACCGGGTCGCCGAGTCCATCGCCGAGACCCTGGTGGGCTACTGCAGGACGGGCGTTCCGGTCGTCCCCTACAACGCCGCCTTTTGTCCACGCACATCGATAACGTCTCAGATGTCTCAGCCGGCAACGGTGAGCGGGGCCCGGTGATGAGCTGGACGAGTCGGCTCCTGGTGGCCTTCGACTTGGAGACCACAGGAACCGACATCGAAACCGACCGGATCGTCACTGCGGCGGTGGTGGCCGTGGACCCGGACGGGCGACCTCCGGAGCCACGGACCTGGCTGCTCGACCCCGGGGTGGTGATCCCGCAGCAGGCTTCGGCCATCCACGGCATCTCCACCGACCACGCCCGCGAGCACGGGATGGAGGCAGGGTCGGCGATCGAAGAGATCACCTCGGCCGTTGCCGAGGTGCTGAACTCGGGGACTCCGCTGGTGGTGATGAACGCGCGGTACGACCTCTCGCTCCTCGACCGCGAGTGCCGACGGCATGGGATAAGGCCACTCGGTGACCGATTGCGCGGAATCGCGTCGCCGGTCATCGACCCCTTGGTCCTGGACAAGCATGTGGATCGGTACAGGAAGGGGTCGCGGAATCTGCAGGCCCTTTGCGCGCACTACGGCGTGACGCTCGATGACGCGCACAACGCCGTCGCCGACGCGGTGGCCGCGGCACGTGCCGCGCGGTCCATGGGGGTCAAGCACACGGCCATAGGAGCGTTGACACTGGCGGACCTGCATGATCTTCAGATACGGGCGGCAGCCGAGCAGGCCGCGTCGCTACAGAAGTACCTTCGGCGTACGTCTGATCCGAAGGCGACTGTCGAGTCGGCCTGGCCCGTCATCCCGTACGTCGGCTGACGGCCTGGATCAATCAACGCTGCGACGAGCTGCGGGGCCTTGCCCCAGAGTGCGCTTCCAAGGCACGACGTGTGCGCCCTGGAGGCACGCTCACACGCCGCGGCGTTTCACGACGAGAACGGCGAGTGTGACCGTGATCAGCGGCCAGAGCGTGTACACGATCCAGGAGCCGGAGCCCGGATACGACCTCCATCACCGGCAGATCGAGTGGTACGCACAGTGGGCGGCGGACTTTCAGACATTCCTGCGGCGCAAGGGCGATGCGGGGGCTGTGGTGGACGGGGCATGGCCCCTGCGGGAACCGACGAGAGCCAGCCCGCCCAGGGCCGCGGACCGTTCTCGCCTCCGGCGGTCGTGCCTTGTCCGGCAGGAGGCCGGCCGGCCTACTGTCAGAACGGGTACCAGCGGACGGTCTCGTCGCCGTCCCGCAGCGACGCCACCCGGCGCCGGAACTCGGCCAGCGCCTTCGGACTGCTCGGCGCGTGCTGGGCCACCCAGGCGCAGCTCGCCGTCTCCCGGGCGCCGCGGAGCACCGCGCATCCCTCCCACTCCCGTACATCCCACCCGTACTCCCGGACGAACGACTCGTAGGCCTCGGCCGGCAGTCCGTACCGGTCGCGGGAGAGCGCCATGACCACCAGGTCGTGTTCGCGCAGATCGGCGGAGAAGGTCTCCAGGTCGACCAGGACCGGCCCGCCCGGTCCGACGTGCACATTGCGGGGCAGCGCGTCACCGTGGACGGGCCCCGGCGGCAGATGGGGCGTCAGCGCGGCCGCGTCCGCCGCGTACCCGTCCCGGCGCGCCCGGAGGTAGGCCGCGTCCTCGGGGTCGATCGCGCCCCCCGCCAGCCGCAGCCACCGCTCCACACCGCCCAGCAGCTCGCGGGGCGGCAAGGCGAAGGGAGGGGAGGGAAGCGCGTGCACCATGCGCAGCAGTGGGGCCAGATCACGCGGCTCGGCGGGCCGTACCGGCTGCGGCAGCCGGTGCCACACCGTCACCGGGTGCCCCTCGACCAGCCGCGGCTCCGGCTCGGCCGGCCGTACCGCCGGCACGCCTGCCTCGGCCAGCCAGCCGGCGATGTCCACCTCACGCCGGGCCCGCTCCAGCAGCTCGGCGTCACGGCCCACCTTCACCACGAGGTCACCGGCGGCGAACACCGCGTTCTCGCCGAGGGCGAGGAGAGCAGCGTCCCGGACCGGCCCCGGCAGCACCCCCGCCGCGGCCAGTACGTCCCGTGCCCCTGCCTCGTCCATCCCGCCGCCTCCGAAACCGTCCCGCCGCGCTGTGTGCCGTGCCCGGCCAGTCTCGCACTCACCCGGATCGGCCACGGCCACCGCAGCACGCCGAGGGGCGGGGGCTGTGCGGCCGGCCCGTCATACCCCGCGCCCGCGCATGGTCTGAAGGGCCCCGTCGGATGGGCGCCGCCCGGACCCCGCCGACGCTGCCGGGCGCCGAGGGGGCGCCGAGGGGGCGCGGAGGCCTGCGCGGTCGGCCCCACGCCCCCGCACCCGCGCACGGCCTCAACCGCCCCTCCGGGTGGGCGCCTCTCACACCGGCAGCCGCTCCTCCTCACGGGCCGGCCGGCCGGCACCCGCGTCCGGTGCCTCGTCATGCGTGAGATCGGGCAGGCGGCGCAGCCACTTCGGCAGGTACCAGTTGCGCTCGCCGAGCAGGGCCATCACGGCCGGCAGCAGCACACCGCGGATGACCGTCGCGTCGATGAGGACCGCCGCCGCCAGGCCGACGCCCATCTGCTTCATGGACTGCATCGACAGCGTGCCGAAGATGGCGAACACGGCGACCATGATGACCGCGGCGCTGGTGACGACGCCGGCCGTGGTGACCACGCCGTGCCGGATCGCGTCCTGCGTCGTACGGCCGCTCATCCGCGCCTCGCGGATCCGGGACACCACGAACACGTGGTAGTCCATCGACAGCCCGAACAGGATCACGAACAGGAACAGCGGCAGCCAGGTCACGATCGCGCCGACGCCCTGCGCGCCGACCAGCGAGGCGCCCCAGCCATGCTGGAAGACCGCGACGAGGATGCCGTAAGCGGCGCCCACGGACAGCAGGTTGAGCACGATCGAGGTGATCGCGACGGTCAGCGAGCGGAACGACAGCAGCATCAGCAGGAAGGCGAAGACGATCACGAACGCGAAGACCGGGACGACGGAACCGAGCAGCTGGTCGTTGAAGTCGTGGTTGCCGGCCACCTGCCCGGTGATCGGCGCCTGCACGCCGTCCACCTTGCCGAGCGTGGCGGGCCGCACCTCGTCGCGCAGCTTCTGAAGGCTCTTGACCGCCCGGTCCATGTCGGAGCCGCCGACCAGCGGCACGGAGACCACGGCGACGTTCTGCGCCTCGTGCAGCCGGATGTCGACCGGGCCGCGCGAGGCGCCCGAGGCGATCGCCCGCTGCCTGAAGTCGGCGAGGGCCTGCCGCACCTCGGGTGCGTCGATGTCCTTGGCCCTGACGACGACCTGGGCCGGCTCACTGCCACCCGGGAAGGCGTCGTTGATCCGGTTGTACGTCTGCACGATCGGCAGCGACTTGCCGAACTCCTGGTCCAGGGTGAGCTGCTGGGTCTTCATGCCGAGCGCGGGCGCCGCGACCGTCAGCAGCGCGCCGGCCGCCACGACGACCGACACCAGCGGCCTGGCCAGTACCGCGCGCAGCACGGCCGTCCAGACGCGGCTGCCCCCGCCCGCGGCCCGCTTGCCGTTCCGCCGGCTCAGGAACGGGATGCGGCCCTTCTCCACCCGCTCGCCGAGCAGCGACAGAAGCGCCGGCAGGACCGTCACCGACCCGACCATGGCGACCGCGACCACCATCAGCGAGGCGAGGCCCATGGCCTCGAACTCGGCGAGCCCGGTGAACAGCATGCCCGCCATCGCCACGCACACCGTGACCCCGGAGACGATGACCGCACGGCCGCTGGTGGCGGCGGCGATCCTGAGGGCCGTGCCCGCGTCCTTCCCGGCCTGCCGCTCCTCGCGCTCGCGGCGCAGATAGAACAGGCAGTAGTCGACGCCGACGGCCATACCGACCAGCAGCATCACGGAGTTGGCGGTGTCGCTCATCGGCTGCAGATGGCTGACGACGCCCATCAGACCCATCGTCGCCATGATCGCGGTGATCGCGAGGGCCACCGGCAGCAGCGCCGCCACCAGCGCCCCGAAGGCGATCAGCAGGATGCCGAGCGCCACCGGCACCGCGGAGTACTCGGCCTGCTTGAAGTCGTTCCCGAAGGCGTCCTTGTACTGCTTCTGCATGCTGGCGCTGCCGATCTCCTCGATCCGCAGCGAGTCGTGCGTCTTCTGGACCCCGGCGACGGCGTTCAGCACCGGCTCGATCCGGTCGACGGCCGTCTTGGCGTCCCCGCGCATGTCGAACTGCACCAGCACACTGCGGCCGTCGCGGGAGATGGTGCGGGTGTCGTACGGCGAGGTCACGGCCGTGACCTTCCCGGTGCCCTCGACGGCCTTCACCACGTCGGCGACGGCGGCCCTGAACTCGGCGCCGGTCGCCGTGGCGGAGGCGTCCTTGGACTGGATCAGGACCGTCTCACCGGCCGGTTCCTTGATCCCCGCGTCGTCGATGATCTGCGCGGCGGTGTGCGTCTCGCCCTTGAGCTGGTTGTTCTCGTCGACGTCGACCCGGCCCGCCGCCGACCCCAGCCCCATGGCCAGCACGACGAACAGCACCCATATGCCGACGGCCGCCCAGCGGTGCCGGGCGCTCCAGCCGCCGGCGCGGGCGGCCAGCCCCCGCACCGGCACGTCCCTTTTCCCCATCGCGGGTCTTCCCCCTCGTGTGCGGTGGCGACCCCCTGCCGCCACGTCCGGCTTGCTCCCTCCTGACGGTATGAGCCGCGCCGGCGCGGCTCGTCGTGCTGCCCGGTGAACTCGGCGGCCCGGGCGTCCGCACTGGGGAGGACCGCGGCCCCTTACACCTATCGGGGCTCCCCGAAGACAGCTCTCGGGGTTCCGCCCGCCGTGGGGCGTCCGTTCCGCCCCCCGGCAGGCGATGTGCGATGACAGAACCTTGTTGAACAGGTCACAGGTGCGTGTAGAGGTTGATACGGCGCCCGTCGATCGGCCAGAGTTTCGCGCAGCCCGCTCCGCGCGGGTCCGGCCGTCGTGCCCGCCCCCACGGGGCACGACGGCCCCTCTAGGCTGGCCGGATGACGACCTACGTGGCGCTGTTGCGCGGAATCAACGTCGGCGGCAGCAAGAAGGTGCCCATGGCCGACCTCCGCTCGCTGCTGAGCGGCCTCGGCCACACCGGCGTACGGACCCATCTGCAGAGCGGCCAGGCCGTGTTCACCACCGGCCACGGCGACGAGACCTCGCTCGCGGCGGAACTGAGCCGGGCGACCGAGGAGCGGTTCGGCTTCCCGGTCGACGTGATCGTGCGCGACCACGCCTATCTGAAGGCGGTCGCCGAGGCCTGCCCGTTCCCGGCCGCCGACCTCGCCCCCAAGCAACTGCACGTCACCTACTTCTCCGAACGGGTCGCCCCGGACCGGTTCGCGGAGATCGACCCCGCCGCCCATCTTCCGGAGGAGTTCCGCCTCGGCGACCGCTGCCTGTACCTGTACGCCCCGCAGGGCCTCGGCCGCTCCAGGCTCGCCGAGGCCCTCTCCCGCCGACCGGTGACCAAGGGCCTGATCGCCACGAGCAGGAACTGGAACACCGTGGTCAAGCTGGTCGAGCTGACCGCTTCGGCGGAGTGACGGTCCGCGGCCCGAGGAAGGCCGTGCGCGAGAGGGGTACCGCGGGGCACGACGAGCCCCGGGTCCGTGTGCGGTCGGCGCCGCTCCTCGTCTGTGCCGGCCGCGGCCACCGCGTCCAGCGGCGCGAGGTCGTCCGGGGTGAGGGCCCGCTCCACGTCCGACCTGCCCCAGCAGCCCCAGGGGCCGTCTCACCCGCCGCCGACGCCGTACGGCGGCGCCGGGCCGTCGAGGCGTTCCTGGCCGCCACCCGCGGCGGCGACTTCACGGCCCTGGTCGCCCTGCTCGACCCGGATGTGGTGCTGCACGCCGACGCGCTGGTCGTCCCCACGCCCGCGCCGATCACCGTGCGGGGCGCCGGGCCCGTGGCGCGGGGCGCGATGGCGGCCGTGGCACGCGCCCGGCTCGCCGCGATCGCCCTGCTCGACGGCGAGTTCGGCCTGGTCATGGCGGAACGGGGGCGGCCGCGCCTGGTCCTGGCCTTCGCCTTCGGCCCGGACGGCCGTATCACCCGCGTCGATGTCGTCGCGGAACCGGAACGTCTGCGCGGGACGGAGATCGCCGTGCCGGAACCGGGGTCCGCGGAGGCCGGAGCGCCCGACGAATTGGACTGGTGAAACAATCCCGGATTGGGCCGGGACGCTGCACCACCACGCCACTAGCGTCGCAGTCATGACGTACCGCGACTCCGCCGCCGCATCCGCCCCGACCCGGGTCGACGTCTTCTTCGACCCGGCCTGCCCCTTCGCCTGGATCACCTCCCGCTGGCTGCTGGAGGTCGAGCGGTTGCGCCCGCTGGACCTCCGGTTCCGGGTGATGAGCCTCCATCTGCACAACATCGGCAACGAACTCCCCGCCTGGTACCGGGACCTGGTCGACCGCTCGATCGGCCCGGTGCGGGTCGCCGTCGCCGCCGCGGAACGGCACGGCGACACGGTGCTGCGCGACCTGTACACCGCGTTCGGCACCCGCATCCACGAGGGCGGGACCGAGGACTTCGACGAGGTGATCGCCGAGTCGCTGGCCGAACTCGGGCTGCCGGCCGGGCTGTCGGCCGCCGCCCACGACGCGTCGTACGACGACGCGGTGCGCCGCAGTCACGAGGCCGGCGTCGAGCCGGAGACGGCCGGCTATGTGGGCACGCCGACCCTCCACGTCGACGGCACGGTGTGGTTCGGGCCCGTGCTGCGCGCCGTTCCGCGCGGCGAGGAGGCGGCCGAACTCTTCGACGCCTTCCGGGTGCTGGCCCGCCATCCCGACCTCTTCGAGCTCAAGCGGACCCGCACCGGCGCCCTCCGCTTCGACTGACCGCTACCGCCGTTGGCCGATAACCGTCCCTCGACCGCGCCGCGTTCGCCGAGCGTGTGACACGCGGGCCGCCACCGGCGCAGAACGAAGAGCCGCCGCGGTCCGACGTCACAGGGGAGCGCCGGACCCGGCGGCCCTCTACCACGCGCCTGCCCTCCAGGGCCAGCCCGCGCCGAACCTCGCGACAAACCCGTCCCGCGGTCCCTAGGGTGAACCGCGCGGACGGCCGGAAGGGGGGCGAGGGGCGGATGAGCGTGACGGGCGGACCACCACCGGCGTTGTCGCGGCACCCCGGGCCAGGAGCGCCCCCGGCAGCCGGGGCGTTTCCGGCTGCCGGGAGCCCCGAAGCGGCGCGGCGGCGCACGTGGGGCGCCCGGCCGTCGGCTCGCGCGTCACGCGGCCGCGGTGCCCCACGTGCCCCTCGCCGCCTCCGTCGCCTGGTCAACGGACACCGATCACCCAGACGGGTGGCGATTTTCGGCCTTCTCGCGAGCGTATGCGGGCGTCACCCGTCACCGGCCCGGTGCGGGACGGCCCACGGCCGCCCGGCACCGGGCCGCGACCCCGGTGGCATCGGCCTCCCCAGCGCCTTCGGCAACCGGCTCCCGGTCGCCCGCACCGAAGCCGTAGCCACCCCCCTACCGCCGAAGGCTCCTTCGGACCACAAGCGAGGACACTGCATGAGCAGCTACAACTTCGGGAACGGCCCCGCCGATTTCGGTCATATCGACCTTCGGAACGGTCCGCCGGACCTGGAGACCCTGATGGCCGTCGCCGACCGCCTCACCGAGGCACTGCGGGCCGAGTACCCGGGGATCGCCGGCAACGGGGAGGTCATCCAGGCGGAGCTGGCGCTGTCCGCCGAGGACGGCCTGCCGCCCAACCGGGGCCGGATCCGCACCGCACTGGAGAACGTCGCCATCACGGCGGGAGCCGGTACCGCCAGCCTCAACTTCACCCGGCAGCTCCTGCAGGGGCTCGACCTGTGACCGGTCAGGCGCCCAGGGCCGTCAGCGCCGGGCGGCGCGCCGCGTCGTAGCGTTCCAGCAGCAGCCGCGCGACCTCGGGCGCCGGCCCCAGCACGTCCGCGCGTACGTCCGCCCCGGCCGCGCCCCGCGCGATGCGGTCCGGCAGAAAGCCGGGGGCCAGGACGTACGGCGCGACGGCCACCCGTGCGCAGCCGAGGGCGCGCAACTCGGCCACGGCGTCCTCGGTGCGCGGAAGGGATGCGGAGGCGAACGCAGGCCGCACGGCGCACCAACCGGTGTGCCGCCACTCCCGCGCGATTGCTGCGATCACTGCGATCGCCTCCGGGTCGGTGGACCCCGCCGAAGCCAGCACGACCCCGGTCGAGGACTTGTCGGCGGGCGTCAGCCCCGCCTCGTACAGCCGCCGCTCCAGCGCCGACAGCAGCAGCGGCGACGGACCGAGCACGTCCGCCTGCCGGATCCGCAGCCGGGCCGGCGCCTGCCGCAGCACGGCCGGGATGTCGGCCTTGGCGTGGAAGGCGCGGGTCAGCAGCAGCGGCAGCGCCACCACGTCCCTTACGCCCGCCCGTCGCCCGTCACCGTCCTCGCAGCGAGACGCTTCACGCCGCTCCTCCGCTGCCAGAGAGTCCAGCACCCCGTGCACGGACGGCACGTTGAAGTCCAGGAACCCGGTCTCCACGCGCAGCCCCGGCCGCATCGACCGCACCCGCTCCGCCAAGGCGTGCACGGCCCGGGCATGCCGCGGATCGCGGCTGCCGTGGGCGATGACGAGGAGAACGGGCGGCTTCATGTCAGCCCTTCACCAACAGGCCGCGGCTGCGCAGTACCCAGCGCTCCAGCGGGCTGAAGATCAGCAGGTCGATGGCGATGCCGACGAACAGGATGAGCAGGATGGCCTCGAAGACCATGGCCATGTCGCTGGCGGTGCGGGCGTTCTCCAGAAGCTGGCCGAGGCCCGTGCCCAGGTCGGGGAAGTTCGCGATGATCTCGGCGGCCATCAGCGAGCGCCAGGAGAAGGCCCAGCCCTGCTTCATGCCGGCGACATAGCCGGGGAGCGCGGCCGGCAGGGTGACGTGCCGGACGCCCCTGAGGCCGGTCGCGCCCATGGTGCGGCCCGCGCGCAGGAACAGCGGCGGCACCTGGTCCACGCCGGACACCAGGCCGTTGGCGATGGACGGGACCGCGCCGAGCAGGATCACCGCGTACATCATCGAGTTGTTCAGGCCCAGCCAGATCACGGCCGGCGGCACCCACGCCACCGACGGCAGCGACTGCAGACCGGACAGGATCGGCCCGATGGCCGCGCGCACGAACTTCACGCGGGCCACCAGCAGTCCCAGCGGGGTGCCGATGAGCAGGGCGAAGGCGAAGCCCAGCAGACCGCGCGAGACGGACGTCCAGATGTAGCCGAGCAGGGTGCCCTGCAGCCAGGCGTCCTTGAACGCGCCGCCCACGGCCGCCGGCGACGGCAGCTTGGTCGGGTTGTCGACGACGGGGTAGAGCAGGGACCAGACCGCGAGGACCACCGCGATCGCGACGAGTGGCGGCAGGATCTTGTCGACGAGGGTCTGCCGTAGTGTCGGTCGGCCGACGGCCGTGGTCTCCAGGGCGTCCAGGCCGGCCTCGACGCTTCCGGCGTTCTGGGCCGGTGTCGTGTCAGTGCTGGCCATGGCGGCGGATCTCCCCACGCAGGACTTCGGTGATCTCAAGGGACAGTTCCGCCACCGGTGCGTCCTCGATACGGCGCGGCTGCGGGATGTCGACCTGCCACTCGCGGGCGATCCGGCCGGGCCGGGACGACAGCAGGATCACCCGCTGGGCGAGCCGCACCGCCTCGCGCACGTTGTGCGTCACGAACAGCACGGACAGACCGGTCTCCGCCCAGATACGGGTCAGCTCGTCGTGGAGCACGTCCCGGGTGATGGCGTCCAGCGCCGCGAACGGCTCGTCCATCAGCAGCAGGTTGCTCTCCTGCGCCAGCGCGCGGGCCATCGCCACCCGCTGGCGCATACCGCCGGACAGCTCGTGGACACGCTTGCCGTGGGCGCCCTTGAGCCGGACCAGTTCGAGCAGCTCCTCGGCCTTGCCGTGCCGCTCGTTCTTCGCGACTCCCCTCAGTTTCAGGGCGAGCTCGATGTTCTTGCCCGCGGTCAGCCAGGGGAACAGGGCATGTTCCTGGAACATCAGGGCGGGGCGGCCGTCCGTCGTGATGGCGCCGGCGGTGGGCCGGTCCAGTCCGGCCACCAGGTTCAGCAGCGTGGACTTGCCGCAGCCCGAGGCCCCCAGGAGGGTGACGAACTCGCCGGGCGCGACATCGATGCTGATGTCGTCCAGGACGAGCTGCTGCCCGCCGGGTGTCGCAAAGGACTTCGAGACATGCTCGAGGCGTGCCGCGCAGTCGACCGACTCGTCGGCCTTGGCGAGCGTCGTGGTCGTGGCCATGGTCGTCACCTCCTGGGAACTCGTCGGGTTCGTGTGTCAGCCGCCGAGACCGGCGTCGCTGACCGTGCTCTCGCCTGAGGCCTCGAGGACCTTGTTGAGGATCCTGAGGTCGTAGATCCCCCTGAGGTCCGGCTTGTCCAGCAGGCCGGCCTCGACCGCGTGCTCCGCCTCGGTGTCGAGGGTCGAGGCGAGCGGGTCGTCGGTGAACCGGATGGACTTCCACGCCGGATCGAGGACGTTCGCCGGGAGCGCCTTTCCGGAGTCCGTCGCCAGCTGCTTGTTCGCTGCGGCCTTCGCCTGATCCGGGTTCCGGTTGATCCACTTGTTGGCCTCGACGGATGCCTTCAGCACGGCCTCGACCGCCTTCGGGTGCTCCTCGAGGAAGGCCTGCCGCACGATGATGTTCGTGATCACGAACTTGTGGTCCGGCCACAGCGACGACTCGTCCAGCAGCACCTTGGCGCCCTCGGCGACCAACTTGGACGCGGTCGGCTCCGGCACCCAGGCGCCGTCGACGGAACCGGACGCGTAGGCGGCGGGGGTGATCTTGTTGTCGGAGCGGACGACCGTGACGTCCCCCTTGCCGCTCTGCGCGTCGACCTTCCAGCCCCGGCCTGCGATCCAGTTGAGGAACGCCACGTCCTGGGTGTTGCCGAGCTGCGGAGTGGCGATCTTCTTGCCCTTGACGTCCTCGAGGGACTTGACCTTCTTCGGGTTCACCACCAGCTTCACCCCGCCGGAGGCCGAACCGCCGATGATCTTCAGGCTCTTGCCGTCCGACTTGGTGTAGCCGTTGATCGCCGGGGAGGGGCCGATCCAGCCGATGTCGATGGAACCGGAGTTCAGGGCCTCGATCTCGGAGGGCCCGGCGTTGAAGGTCGCGTACGAAGCCTTGGTCGCGCCCAGTTCCTTCTGGAACAGGCCCTGTTCACGGCCGACCAGGGCGGTGGCGTGGGTCAGGTTGCCGAAGTAGCCGATCCTGACGGAGTCGAGCCCGTCGATCTTCCGGGCGCCGGCGGCGATCCTGGCGGTGTCGTCGGTCTTGGCCTCGGAGCCGTAACCGCAGGCGGCGAGCGCGAGGAGGGGGAGGGCGGCGGTCACCGCGCATACGCGGCGCAGGACTTCGGTGGCAGGCACGGGAGGCTTTCCTCTCGTCGGCCCGGCGGTCACGGTCTCTCAGGTCGTGGCCGGGAGGTCGGCAGGTCTTCGTCGACGGCGGCGGGGGGCGAGGGCGCGCATGCGGTGCGCGTACGTCAGCGCACACATCGGCCCACTCCGCCCTGCCCTCCCCCGAACTCCGTTCGGGGGGACCCCCATCCGAGGGCACCGCTGCCGACGCGGCCGCCCTCCTTCGCGAACGTCGAGTAGACGTCGGTCGTGTTCATGATCAGAAGTCCCAGCCGTCGTCGTCCGGCTCGTCCTTGACCGGCTCCGGCGAGGCGAACGACTCGCCGACCATGCCCGCGGTCAGCGTCGTGCCGTCGCTCGGGTCGATCAGGATGAAGGAGCCGGTGCGCCGTGAGTCGGCGTAGGAGTCGAGCGGCAGCGGCTCGGCGGTACGGATCTTCACCCGGCCGATGTCGTTGGCGGCCAGGTGTCCCGGGTGCGGGTGCAGGGACAGGTCGTCCAGCGTGAGCCGGGACGGGATGTCCTTCACGATCGCCTTGACCGTGCGGGTGCCGTGCTTGAGCAGCACCCGGTGCCCCACGGTCAGCGGGGCGTCGGCCACATGGCAGACGGTCGCCTCCACGTCCTGCGTGGTGGCCGGCGCGTCCTTCGTCGGCACGATCAGGTCACCGCGCGAGACGTCGATGTCGTCCTCGAGCAGTACCGTCACCGACTGCGTCGTCCATGCCGCGTCCACCGGCACGCCCAGCAGGTCGATGCCGGAGATCCTCGTCGTCCGCCCGGACGGCAGGACCGTGACCTCCTCGCCGACGTGGAAGGTGCCGGCCGCGATCTGGCCCGCGTAGCCCCGGTAGTCCGGGTGCTCGGCGGTCTGCGGCCGGATCACGTACTGCACGGGCAGCCGGGCGTGGCAGTGCGCCAGGTCGTGGCTGACCGGCACGGTCTCCAGATGCTCCAGCACCGTCGGGCCGCCGTACCAGTCCATGTTCGCGGACGGCTCCACCACGTTGTCACCGGCGAGCGCCGAGATCGGGATCGCCGTGACCTCGGGCACGCCCAGCTCCAGCGCGTACGCCGTGAACTCCTCGGCGATCGCCGCGAACACGCTCTCCCGGTAGCCGACGAGGTCCATCTTGTTCACCGCCAGGACGACATGCGGGACACGCAGCAGGGCCGCGATGGCCGCGTGCCGGCGTGTCTGCTCGACCACGCCGTTGCGGGCGTCGACCAGGACCACCGTCAGCTCGGCGGTGGAGGCACCGGTGACCATGTTCCGGGTGTACTGCACGTGGCCCGGGGTGTCGGCCAGGATGAACCGGCGCCGCGGGGTGGCGAAGTAGCGGTAGGCCACGTCGATGGTGATGCCCTGCTCCCGCTCGGCGCGCAGGCCGTCGGTGAGCAGCGCCAGGTCCGGGCCCTCCTGGCCACGGCCGGCGGAAGCCCGCTCCACGGCCTCCAACTGGTCGGCGAGGACCGACTTGGAGTCGTGCAGCAGCCGCCCGACGAGCGTGGACTTGCCGTCGTCGACGGAGCCGGCGGTGGCGAACCGCAGCAGGGTGGTGGCCGAGAGCGCCTCGGTCGTCATCGTGCTCATGCTTAGAAGTACCCCTCGCGCTTGCGGTCTTCCATCGCGGCCTCGGACAGTTTGTCGTCGGCGCGGGTCGCGCCCCGCTCGGTGAGCCGGGACGCGGCGATCTCCGCGATCACGGCGTCCAGCGTGGTCGCGTCGGAGTCGACGGCGCCGGTGCAGGACATGTCACCGACCGTGCGGTAGCGGACCTGCCGCTTCTCCACTCTCTCGCCGTCCTTCGGACCGCCCCACTCGCCCGCCGTCAGCCACATGCCACCCCGCTGGAACACCTCGCGCTCGTGCGCGAAGTAGATCTGCGGCAGCTCGATGCCCTCCCGGGCGATGTACTGCCACACGTCCAGCTCGGTCCAGTTCGACAGCGGGAACACCCGCACATGCTCGCCCGGGGCGTGCCGGCCGTTGTACAGGTTCCACAGCTCCGGCCGCTGCCGGCGCGGATCCCACTGCGAGAACTCGTCGCGCAGCGAGAACACCCGCTCCTTGGCGCGCGCCTTCTCCTCGTCCCGTCGGCCGCCGCCGAACACCGCGTCGAACCCCTCGCACCGGATCTTGTCCGTCAGCGGAAGCGTCTGCAGCGGGTTGCGGGTGCCGTCCGGGCGCTCCTTGAGCACCCCCCGGTCGATGTAGTCCTGCACCGAGGCCACATGCAGGCGCAGCCCGTGCCCGGCCACCGTACGGTCGCGGTACTCGAGCACCTCCGGGAAGTTGTGCCCGGTGTCGACGTGCAGCAGCGAGAACGGCACCGCCGCCGGCGCGAACGCCTTCAGCGCCAGGTGCAGCATCACGATCGAGTCCTTGCCGCCGGAGAAAAGGATCACCGGGTTCTCGAACTCGCCCGCCACCTCGCGGAAGATGTGCACCGCCTCGGACTCCAGCGCGTCCAGGTGCGACAGGGCGTACGGGCTGTCCGTACCCTCTTCCACCTTGGCGACCGTGGTCATGCCAGTCCCCTCTCGTTCAGCAGGGCGTACACGGACGCCGCGGACTCCTGCACGCTCTGGTGCTGCGACTCGATCCGCAGATCCGGGGCCTCGGGCTCCTCGTACGGGTCGTCGACACCGGTCAGCCCGGTCAGCTCGCCCGCGGCCTGCTTGGCGTACAGGCCCTTGACGTCCCGCACGGAGCACACCTCGACCGGGGTGGCGACGTGCACCTCCAGGTACGCCGTGCCGTTCGCCCCGTGCCGCTTGCGGACCGCGTCCCGGCTGTCCGCGTACGGTGCGATGACCGGGACGAGCACCTTCACGCCGTTGCGGGCGAGGAGTTCGGCGACGAAGCCGATGCGTTGCACGTTGGTGTGCCGGTCCTCGCGGGAGAAGCCGAGGCCCGCCGAGATGAACTCGCGGATCTCGTCGCCGTCGAGCACCTCGACGCGGTGGCCATCGGCACGCAGCCGGCCGGCCAGCTCGTGGGCGATGGTGGTCTTGCCGGCGCTCGGCAGACCCGTGAGCCAGACGGTGGCTCCGGTGGTCACGTCGTTCTCCTGGTTCCGATGAGTCGTCATCCGTGCAGCCCGCACTCGGTCTTGGCGCGGCCCGCCCAGCGGCCGGCGCGCGCGTCCTCGCCCTCCAGGACCCGCCGGGTGCACGGGGCGCAGCCGATGGAGGCGTAGCCGTCCGTGAGCAACGGGTTGGTGAGCACGCCGTGTTCGGCGACGTAGGCGTCCACGTCGTCCTGCGTCCAGCGGGCGATGGGGGAGACCTTGACCTTCTGCCGCTTGGCGTCCCAGCCGACGACGGGGGTGTTCGCCCGGGTCGGGGACTCGTCGCGACGCAGGCCGGTCGCCCACGCCTGGTAGTTCTTCAGCCCCTCTTCGAGCGGCTTGACCTTGCGCAGCGCGCAGCACAGGTCGGGGTCGCGGTCGTGCAGCCGCGGGCCGTACTCGGCGTCCTGTTCGGCGACCGTCTGCTTCGGCGTGAGCGTGATGACGTTGACGTCCATCACGGCCGCCACGGCGTCACGGGTGCCGACGGTCTCGGGGAAGTGGTAGCCGGTGTCGAGGAAGACCACGTCCACGCCCCCCAGCGCGCGCGAGGCGAGATGGGCGACGACGGCGTCCTCCATGGACGAGGTGACGCAGAACTTCGCGCCGAAGGTGTCGACCGCCCACCGGAGGATCTCCAGGGCGGAGGCGTCCTCCAGGTCCCGGCCCGCCTGCTCGGCGAGCGCCTGCAACTCCTCGGCCGCCCAGTCTTGCTGACTGGTCGTCATGTCCCGTCCCCTCCGTTGTCGGCTCGCCGAAGGCCCCGGGCGAGCAGCCCGAGGAACTTCAGCTGGAATGCGCGGTTGCACGCCCCGCATTCCCAGGTGCCGTGGCCCTGCTCCTGCGGTCGCAGGTCCTCGTCACCGCAGTAGGGGCAGTAGAACGGCGCCGCACGCTCGCTCACGACAGTGCCTCCTCGGAAGCCCGTGCCGCCCAGGCCGCGAACCGCTCGCCGTCCTCGCGTTCGGCCTGGAACCGCTTCAGGACCCGCTCGATGTAGTCGGGCAGCTCCTCCGCGGTGACCTTCAGGCCGCGCACCTTGCGGCCGAAACCGGCCTCCAGGCCGAGCGCGCCGCCGAGGTGGACCTGGTAGCCCTCGACCTGCTCGCCCTTGTCGTTCAGGACCAGCTGGCCCTTGAGACCGATGTCCGCGACCTGGATGCGGGCGCAGGCGTTCGGGCAGCCGTTGAGGTTGATGGTGATCGGCTCGCCGAAGTCCGGAAGGCGGCGCTCCAGTTCGTCGATCAGCGACGAGCCGCGCTGCTTGGTCTCGACGATGGCGAGCTTGCAGAACTCGATGCCGGTGCAGGCCATGGTGCCGCGCCGGAAGGAGGACGGACGCGCGGTGAGGTCCAGCGCCTCCAGGCCCTCGACCAGCGAGTCGACCCTGTCCTGCTCGACGTCCAGGACGATCATCTTCTGCTCGACGGTGGTGCGCACCCGGCCCGAGCCGTGCGCCTCCGCGAGATCGGCGATCTTCGTGAGCGTGGCGCCGTCGACGCGGCCGACCCGCGGGGCGAACCCGACGTAGTAACGGCCGTCCTTCTGCCGGTGCACACCGACGTGGTCACGCCAGTGCTGCACGGGCTGCTCGGGCGCGGGCCCGTCGACCAGCTTGCGCTGCAGGTACTCGTCCTCCAGCACCTGACGGAACTTCTCCGCGCCCCAGTCGGCGACGAGGAACTTCAGCCGGGCCCGGTTGCGCAGCCGGCGGTAGCCGTAGTCACGGAAGATGGAGACGACGCCCTCGTAGACGTCCGCGACCTCCTCCAGCGGCACCCAGGCACCCAGCCGCACACCCAGCTTCGGGTTGGTGGACAGGCCGCCGCCCACCCACAGGTCGAAGCCCGGGCCGTGCTCGGGGTGCCGTACGCCCACGAACGCCACGTCGTTGATCTCGTGCACCACGTCCAGCAGCGGCGAGCCCGAGATGGCCGTCTTGAACTTCCGGGGGAGGTTCGAGTAGGCCTTGTTGTTCAGGACGCGGCGCTTCATCTCCTCCAGCGCCGGCGTCGGGTCGATGATCTCGTCCTCGGCGATGCCCGCCACGGGGGAACCGATCATCACACGCGGGGTGTCGCCGCAGGCGGTGACGGTCGTCAGGCCCACGGCCTCGAGGCGCTCCCAGATCTCGGGCACGTTCTCGATCCGGATCCAGTGGTACTGCACGTTCTGCCGGTCGGTGATGTCCGCGGTGCCGCGGGCGAACTCCTGGGACAGTTCGCCGATGACGCGCAACTGCCGGGTGGTGAGCGCGCCGCCGTCGATGCGCACCCGCATCATGAAGTAGCGGTCGTCCAGCTCCTCCGGCTCCAGCACCGCCGTCTTGCCGCCGTCGATGCCGGGCTTGCGCTGGGTGTAAAGCCCCCACCAACGCATCCGGCCGCGCAGGTCGCTGGGATCGATCGAGTCGAAACCGCGCTTGGAGTAGATCGTCTCAATGCGTGTCCGCACATTGAGACCGTCGTCGTCCTTCTTCACCTGCTCGTTGCCGTTCAGCGGGGTGAAGTGGCCTACGGCCCACTGGCCCTCGCCGCGGTGACGGCTCACCTTGCGGCGGGGCGCGGAGGCGGCGGGGTTCGGCGGAGTGGCGGCCATGGTTCTACGTCCTTCGGGACCGGTGGGAATCGGCACGTGACCAGCGCGTATGGGCGCACGCGGACAGGCGTGCGCGTCCTTGCGCAGGCGAAATCGGAAAGAGGTGGTCTCGGCGGTGCTGGGGAGGTCAGCCGGCCGGACAGATGGCGCTGGACATGCGGCCGAGGTCGACGTGCCGCCGACTCACCAAGGCAATTCCAGTTCCAGGCATGACGGAAGCCTGTCACGGCGATCTGGACACAGTCCAGCTTTATCCAAGATGCGGACACCCTCGTCCCGTATTGTGGGACAAGGGTGTCGTCGCTCACATGCGTCGCCGGGGGGCTTGTCCCGACGGGGCCGACGGGGTATCAGGCCCGGTGCGCGCCGGGCCAGGGCCCCGGCGTCGGCACGTCCGGCTCCAACTCGACCTTGGTGTCGAAGAGCGTGAAGCCGCGTCGCCGGTAGTTGTCCATGGCGAACTCGCCGTCCTTGCTGCAGGTGTGCAGCCACACCCGCTTCGTCGGCGTCCGCCCCGGCCACCGCTCGGCGAGGTCCCAGGCGCGGGCCGTGCCGTACGCCAGCAGATGGCCGCCGATGCGCCGGCCGCGGAAGGCGGGGAGCAGACCGAAATAGACGATCTCGACCGCGCCCTCGTCCTGGGGCTCCAGCTCCACATAGCCGGCCGGGGTGCCCCGGTCGTAGGCCACCCAGGTCTCCACGCCGGGCCGCTCCAGGTACTCCTGCCACCGCGCGTACGTCCAGCCGAGCCGGTCGGTCCAGCGGATGTCGCCGCCGACCGAGGCGTACAGGAAGCGGCTGAACTCCGGGGCGGGAACCTCGGCGCGCACGATCCGCACATCGCCCTCGGGTGCGGCGGCGGGCAGGAGGTCGCTCGGCGAGGTCTGCTCCAGGGACCAGACGGTGACAGGAACGCTGCTCATGCGGGCCAGGGAATCATTCCGCCGCCGGGTCTGTCGATCGGGTGCGTCACGGCGCCGGTGCGGCGGTCACCCCAGGGACCTGTCCAGCCCGGCCAGGGGCATGCTGAACAGCATGCGGTCCGACAGGGACCACACCTCACCCGTCGCCTGCCAGTAGGACAGGGAGCCCGCCGCCTCGGCCCAGCAGCGGTGCGAGCCGTCCGCGCCGCAGGACGCGACCTTGGCTCCGGCGGTGTCCTGCCGCCACAGCGTGCCGTGGCCGTCCCGGGAGTCGGGCAGCCGTCCCACATACCAGGACGCGTCGTCCGCGCCGGGCTGCCAGTACGACAGCACGCCCCGGATCCCGGCGGCCCGGCTTCGGTACTCCTCCACGGCAGCCACCCGCCCCCAGGCGTCCGCGGCGAGCAGCCCCTTGCGGGCGGGGGCGGTGCTGAACGGATAGCGCCACAGCCGGGCCCCCCGGTCGCCGTCCGGCGCGGTCCACTCCGCGGCGACGAGGCTGTCCGGCGCGGTGCCCCGGTCGAGCGCGAGCGCACCGGGGCAGGGCGGACCCACGCGGGCGCAGCGGCCCGCGGCGAAGCGGTAGGAGCCGATCGCGGGCATCACGTACCGGTACCCGTCGGCGGACCAGCCGCCCGGCACCCGCCCGATCGCGGGGCCGTCGACGCCGATGCGCTGGATCCGGTCGAGGTCGTACACATACAGTGCGTCGGCGCCCCCGGACCTGGCGGTGACCAGCAGCTTGTCCTGGTACCAGACCATCCCGGAGATGCCGGAGACCAGGGCCCGGTAGTCCCGGCCACCGTCGACCGGCACCACCAGCAGCACCCAGCGGTAGGCGAGGCGGGCGGGATCGTCGGCGTTCACGAAGGCGATCCTGGCCAGGCCCCGCTCGGCGGCCCGGCCCGTGGTGGTGCTGTGGGTCCAGCCCGCCAGCACGACCCGGTGCGTGCCCCAGACACCGTCGTCGTCGGCATCCCCCGAGGTGGTCACCGACGCCGGCCGCCAGCCGGTGCCGGTGGCATCGGCCCGGTCCCAGCACCAGGCGCGGGCGGGGGCCGGAGCGACCGGCAGGGACGCGCGGTCGTCGGCGGAGCAGTCGGCGGAGGCGCGCATCGTGCGGTCGGCGCTCGCCAGGACGGCGTCCACGCCGACCGGGCGGCCCATCGCGGCGGAGAGCCGGTCCAGCGTGCGGGCCGGTACCAGCCGTTCCCGGAGGCGGAGCCGGCCGGTGTCCGCCCGGGAGGACACCGGCTTGAGCGCGCCGGGGCTGTCGGTCACGTCCGCCTGGGACACGCTGATCAGGGTGGCGGCCGCGGTGAGCGCCAGCGCGGTCCCGGTCAGGACCGCGCGCAGGGCAGCGCCCCTCCTGCGCCGGCGGTGTCTGCCGCGATGCTTCATCTCGTCCCCTTCTCCGGGGCTCCTTCGCCGCCCGGGCGCCGGCCGGCGCCGTGCCAACTGCGCCTGATGATCCGAACGTTGACGCGTGAAGCCGCTGGGGAGGCCCTCAAGGGATGCTACGGCAGCAACGGCCCGCGCACGCCGAAGACCCCGCAAATACCCGGAAGACACCCTCACCGGGCCCCGCACCCGCTGCCCGGCCCGGCCGGCCGCCCCCGCGCGATCGCCGGTGCCGTGGAGAAGGGCAGCAGGTCACGGGGGTCGTCGGGGAACAGCACCTCGATCTGGGCGTCCTCTCGGAAACGGTACGGCCGATGCTGCAGAAGTTCCCCGCAGTACCGCCGGATCCGGGACATCTCCGCCCGTACCGTCACCGTGCGTGAGGGATCCCCGAACAGATCCTCGGCCAGGGCCGCCGCCCCCCGGCCGGCGCGGTGCACCGCGAGCAGATACAGCAACTCCGCGTGCCGGGGGCTGAGTTCCCGCGACCAGGAACCCGCAGCACCGGACACCGTCAGCGCGGCGTGCCCCGGCCTGGCCAGATCCAGCACGACCCGCGCGGGCGCGCCGACCGGTTCCTCGGCCACCCGCAGCAGCCAGCCCCCGGCCAGCGGCTCCACCGCGCACGAACCCAACCCCGGCAGCCACCGACGGCCCGGTGCCAGCGACTTGGGCAGCCCGATCCGCCGTACGTAGGGCATCCCGGTCACCGCCGCCGACCAGCCGTCCCGGTCCACCACCAGCGCCCGCCCCGTCAGCCGGGCCAGCACCGGCGCCGCCACCGCCCGCAGCCGCTCCAGCGAGTCCCGGTGCAACTCCCGCAGCCGCGCCTCGGCCAGCTTGGCCACCGAGTCCACCCAGGCGAGGGTCGCCGGATGCATGGTCTCCAGCGGGCCGCTGACATCCACCACGCCGATCGGCCGGCCGTCCCGCGGATCGGTGATCGGCGCTCCCGTGCACGTCCAGGAGGTGTGCGAGCGGACGAAGTGCTCGGACGCGAAGACCTGCACGGGCCGCCGTACGACCGCCGAGGTGCCCACCCCGTTGGTGCCGACGACGTCTTCGCGCCAGTCCGCGCCGAGTTCGAAACCCAGCCCGTCCGCCTTGCGCAGCACCGGCGAGGCGCCCTCACGCCACAGCACCCGCCCGTCGGCGTCCGCGACGACCATGATGTGCTGGGCCGTGTCGGCGACCGAAAGCAGACCCTGCCGCAGGACCGGCAGCACATGTCTGAGCGGTGACTCCTCGCGCCTGCGCCGTACTTCGTCAAAGGAAAGCAGCCCTGATCTGAAGTCGCGGTCGGGGTCGACCCCGCTGCGCAGCATCCGTCCCCAGGACTGCTCGATCACCGGCCGGGGCGCGATCCTCGCCCGCTGACCGGCAAGAGTGGCGTCGCGCACCTCGCTCAGCAGCCGCGCCGCCTGCATCGCGTCCACGGCGGCCAGGCGCGCCACGTTCATCGGCGGGTTCACCACGGGGGTCCTCCCGGAAGGGGCGTCGAACATCCTTGTCAAGCCGTCCGGGCGGCGCTTTCCGGACCGGTTGTGCCCTCTCATCTTGCCGCTACGGGCAGGCCGGAGGCACACACTCCGCGCACGTGCGCCGACAAATTGCAACCCCTTGCAACCCTGGTGGGCGTTCGGAGGGTGGCCAAGACTTGACTCCGGCGCGACTCGCGTCCGCGAGGTCGCGTCCGCGGGCTTCAACGGGCCCAGGTGGTGGGGGTGGTGCCGTGTCGGCGCAGCACCACCCCCGCCGGGGCCGGTTACCGTCAGGGGGTGCCCGGCGGTGGTGCGTCGTGGCCGCCCGCCCCCAGGTCCCCGACCTCGCTCGGACCCGGCGGGACCCGCGTCGCGGCGCAGCAGCACGGCGACACGGCGGATCGCCGAAGCCGGCCCGTGCTTCAGGAGATCGGGCGTGCCCGTTCCACAACCGCGTGCAGGTCCAGGCCCGTCGGCAGGGTGCCGAACGAGGCCCCGTGGTCGCCGCCCAGCCGGGAGGCGCAGAAGGCGTCCGCCACCTCCGGGGGCGCGTACCGGACCAGCAGCGAGCCCTGCAGGACGAGCGCGAGGCGTTCCACCAGCCGCCGCGCCCGGCCCTCGACGTCGCTCAGGTCTGCCAGTTCGGTGAAGAGGTCCTTCACCGCGCGGTCGAGGCGGTGGTCGGCGCCGTGCGAGCGGCCGATCTCGGTCAGACAGGCGTCGAGCGCGCCCGGCTCCCGCTGCAACGCCCGCAGCACGTCCAGGGCCTGCACGTTCCCGGCGCCCTCCCAGATGGAGTTCAGTGGCGACTCCCGTACCAGCCGGGGCAGCCCGGACTCCTCGACGTAACCGTTTCCGCCCAGGCACTCCGCGGCCTCGACCGCAACGGGCGTACAGCGTTTGGTGATCCAGTACTTGGCGGCCGGCACCGCCAGCCGCAGGAAGGCGCGCTCCTGTTCGCCCCCGTCGTCGTACGCGGCCGCGAGCCGCAGCGCGAGGGCGGTCGCGGCCTCGGACTCCAGCGCGAGATCGGCGAGGACGTTGCGCATCAGCGGCTTGTCGACCAGCCTGCCGCCGAACGCCTCGCGGTGGGAGCAGTGGTGGATCGCCTGCGCCACCGCCTGCCGCATCAGCCCCGCCGAGCCGAGCGCGCAGTCCAGCCGGGTCGCCGCGACCATCCCGATGATCGTCCGCACCCCGCTGCCCTCCTCGCCGACCCGGCGCGCCCAGGTGCCGGCGAACTCCACCTCCGCGGAGGCGTTGGACCGGTTGCCGAGCTTGTCCTTCAGCCGCTGGAGGAGGAAGACGTTGCGGGAGCCGTCGGGCAGGACGCGTGGCACCAGGAAGCAGGTGAGGCCTCCGGGGGCCTGCGCCAGTACCAGGAACCCGTCCGACATCGGCGCCGAGCAGAACCACTTGTGCCCGGTCAGCTCGTACGCGCCCGGCTCGGCGAGCGGGCGGGCCTCGGTGGTGTTCGCCCGGACGTCGCTGCCGCCCTGCTTCTCCGTCATGCCCATGCCGACGAGTGCTCCGGGCTTCTGCGCCGCGGGCCTGAGTGCGCGGTCGTACACCGTGGACGTGAGCCGCGGTTCCCACTCGGCGGCGAGCCCGGGGTCGGTCCGCAGCGCGGGCACCGCCGCGTGGCTCATCGACAGCGGGCAGCAGGTCCCCGCCTCCACCTGGGTCCAGACCAGAAAGCCGGCGGCCCGGCGGACGTGCCCGGACGGCCGGGTCCAGGCGCCGGTGAGACCCGCCGAGACGCCCTTGCCGAGCAGCCGGTGCCAGGCCGGGTGGAACTCGACCTCGTCGATCCGGTGGCCGTACCGGTCGTGGGTGCGCAGCCGGGGCGGGTGCTCGTTCGCCTGCACGGCCCACTCCTGCAGCTGCGCCGATCCCGCGGCCCGGCCCAGCGCGGACAGCTCGGAGCGCGTCTCGTCCAGCAGGTCGGGACCGGTGTGCCGCTCGACGGCCTCCACAAGGGCCCGGTCGGCGGTGAAGACGTCGTAGCCGACCAGGAGCGGCGGCTGGTTCGTCACGGTGTGGGTGGAGGTGCCTGCCATGGTCGCGAACCTACCCGGGTCAGCGGCTGTGATGGCCTCCAGAGTGGCACAGCGCCGCCCCCGGGCGCGCCGGATGCGCTCACCTGCCCCGGAAGGTGAGGCCGGTCCCGTGCTGCGGATACCGTTGGGTCGTGCAGCCAGCAAGCGAATCCCCCGAGCGGCCCGCCGGCCGCCTCCACCGCGCCAGAGTCCTCTACCGGAACGTCTCCAAGCGCAGGACCGCCTGGCTGCTGCTCAAGGACACCGTCAACTCCTGCATGGAGTACCGCATCCTCGGCCTCGCGGCCGAGGCGGCGTTCTTCACGCTGCTGTCCGTGCCGCCGCTGCTGCTGTGCCTCATCGGGCTCCTCGCCTACGTCGACACCTGGACCGGCGCCCACACCATCAGCAGCCTCGAGACCAACATCCTCGAGGCCTCCCGGACGGTCCTGTCCGACAAGGGTGTGAAGGAGATCACCGAGCCGATCCTGCACGACGTGATGAAGGGCCGGCCCGACATCATCTCCATCGGCTTCCTCTTCGCCCTGTGGTCCGGCTCCCGTGCGGTGAACGTCTTCATCGACACCATCACCGTCATGTACGGCCTCGACGGCGTCCGGGGCATCGTCAAGACGCGGGTGATGTCGTTCGTGCTGTTCATCGTGGCACTGCTGATCGGCTCGGTGGCCCTGCCGCTGATGGTGGCGGGTCCGGACGCGGTGGTGCGGGTGGTGCCCTGGTCGGCGACGGTGGTGCAGGTTCTGTACTGGCCGGTCGTCATCGTGCTGTCGGTCGCTTTCCTGACGACCCTCTACCACGTCTCCGTGCCGGTCCGCTCCCCGTGGATCGAGGACGTCCCCGGCGCCCTCGTCGCCCTGGCCATGTGGGTCCTCGGCAGCTTCCTGCTGCGGATCTACCTCGTGCACACCATCGAGGGCGCCACCATCTACGGCTCCCTGGCCGCCTCCGTCGCCGTCCTGCTCTGGATCGGTGTGTCGGCCTTCGCCGTCCTCGTCGGCGCAGCCGTGAACGCCGCCATCGACCGCGTCTGGCCCGCCGCCGCGACGGCCGCCGCCCGCGCCGCGAACGAGCGGATGCGCGAGGCCCAGGTCGCCGAGTACGTCGCCCGCGCCGCGGCGGGCCGGGAGGCCGACCCCGACGACCCCGACATGCCCTCGGAGTTCCCCGAGCGCTGGTCCCGCTTCCTGCCCCCGGAGGATGTCACCGCCCGCCTGCGCACCCACGCCAAGCACACCTCCAGACCCGGCGGGCCCCACGAGGCCAACGGCCGCCACCCGCACGAGGGCCCCCGGGACGAGGGTCCGGCGGGGTACGGGAAGTGACCGGCAGCGGTGGAGCGTGGGCGTTCCGGCCGGGCAGGGCGGGGAGGCCGGGGCCCGAGGCCGCGGGGAGCAGGCGCCGGACGCGGCTGTCGCCGTAGGCTGGTGGCCGTGTACACGGAGCGGGCTTCCCGGCTGACCGGCGCGGTCGTGTGGACGAACATCCCGGACGGAACCGGTGGCGGTCCGGTACTGCCCGACGGCTGCATGGACCTGCTGTGCAGCGATGGCCGGCTGCTGGTCGCCGGCCCCGACACGCGTCCGTACGTTCCGCACGGGCCGCCACGCTCCTGGGCCGGCGTCCGCTTCTTCCCCGGCACCGCGCCCGTCCTGCTCGGCGTACCCGCGCACGAACTGCGCGATCTGCGCGTCGACCTGGCCGACCTCTGGCCCGCCGCCCGGGTCCGGCGGCTGCGCGAGCGCGTCGAGGCGGCGGCGGACCCGGCGACGGCACTGGAGGACATCGCCCTGGACCGGGCCGCGTGGACCCCGGCCCCCGACCCCCAGCTGCACCGGCTGGTGCAGCGCCTGGACGAGGGCCGCCCGGTGTCCGCCACGGCCTGCGAACTCGGCATCGGTACGCGCACGCTGCACCGGCGCTGCCTGGACGCGTTCGGCTACGGCCCGAAGACCCTGGCCCGCATCCTGCGCCTGCAACGCGCGCTGGCGCTGGCCCGCTCCGGGGCGCCGTACGCCGAGACGGCCGTCCGTGCAGGGTACGCGGACCAGCCCCACCTCGCCCGCGAGGTGAGAGAGCTGACGGGTATGCCGCTCGGGCGGCTACTCGGCGGAGGGTAGCGGGGCGAACAGGTCGACGCCGTTGCCGTCGGGGTCGTGCACGATGGCGTACCGCTGCCCCCAGAAAGCGTCCCACGGCTTCAGCTCCCCGTGGTGCCCGGCGGACACCAGATCGTCGTACAACGCGTCGACCTCGGCGGGCGAGTCGCACCGGAAGGCGAGCCCGACGCGTCCGGCGCCCTCGCACGGATTCCAGGCGGAGTGGAAGGAGCGGACGGTCTCCTCGGTGTCCAGCGCGAAGACCAGCCCGCCGGGCAGCTCGGCATTGACGTGCGGCTCCTTCTCGGACCCTTCGGGAAAGACGAGCCCGAGGCGACGGTAGAAGGCGAGCGCGGCGGCCATGTCGGACGTCACCACGCCGATCAGTGCGAATCGTGGAGTCATGCCGTCACCGTAGGCGGACGGCCGGTGCCCGGTCTTGAAGGAATCGGACACCCGGAAGCCCGCGCCGCCGCGCCGCCCCTTCCGCGACCGTGACCCGCTCCTGCACGCACCTGGCCCGCCTGCCCGAGGTCCGCCGTCCCCGGCTCCGCACCCCCCGTGCCCGCGCCGGCGAACCGTCCTGGCCCTCCGACCTGTTCCGACGGCCGACGCCGCTCGAAAAAAACGCGCATCCCCCACTCGAACGCCCCGGCGCGCATGCTGCTTCGCCCCCTGCCGCGCCCCCGCCTCAGCCGAAGGTGACCGGTCCCTTCGGCGTTTCCACGGTGAAGGAGAGGGCGGTGCCGAGGGCCGTCAGCGGGCCGTGCAGGTCGGCCGGACCGGGGCCGTCGCGGACATGTGCAGCAGGGGGGTGAGCGGTAGCCCGGAGGCCGTGGGGTGGGGAGAGCCGCCCCAGTCGATCAGGAACGGGGGTGCACGCCGCGGCCTGCACCGAGTACGGCTGGCCGTACTACGGGGAACTCCTCGGCGCCCGCTTCGTGCGGCACCCCGCCTTCCAGCCGGGCCGGGCCGTGGTCGAGGATCCCGCTCACCCCGCGACCCGCGCGCTGCCGGCGGTCCGGGAGTTCAGCGACGAGTGGTACGACTTCGACGCGAGCCCCCGGGGCCGGACGCGGGTGCTGCTGAGCGCCGACGAGACCTCGTACGAGGACGGCGGGATCGGCGCGGACCATCCGCTCGCCTGGTGCCGCGAACACGGGGCGGGCAGCGGCCGCGTCTTCTGCTGCACGGTGCTCGGGCACGCCGCCGGGGCCCACCGCGATCCCGCCTTCCCGGCCCACCTCGACGGCGGGCTCGGCTGGGCGGGACGGCTCTGTGCGTGACGTTTCTGCGGTGAACCGGTTCCGCCATTGAGGTGAGTAAAGGCCGCACACATGGAAAGTCACGTGAATACCTAGACATGCTCTTGTCTTGGCAAAGGGCGTCGAGACGTGCGGGCCGCCGGCCCCGCGTCACCCACCCACAGGAGGAGCCGGACCTTGACCTACGGTAAGAAGTTGCGCGAGCGCATCGCCGGGCCCGGGACCACACCGCTGATCGGCGTGTACGACATGTACTCGGCGTCGATCGCGGCCAAGCACTACGACGGGATGTTCGTCTCGGGCTTCGGATTCGCGGCCTCGTACTACGGGCTGCCGGACATCGGTTTCATCGCCTGGCCCGACATGGTGGCCTTCGTCCAGCGGCTGCGGGGCGCGTTCCCCCACCACCATCTGCTGGTCGACATCGACGACGGGTACGTGGACCCCGAAGTCGCCCGTCACGTCGTCGAAGGGCTGGAACGCATCGGCGCCTCCGGAGTGATCCTCGAGGACCAGAAGCGGCCCCGCCGCTGCGGCCACGCCGACGGCAAGCAGGTACTCCCGCTGGAGGAGTACCTGGAGAAACTGCACAAGGTCCTCGAGACCCGCGAGGACCTGGTCGTCGTGGCCCGTACGGACGCCACCGACGAGCACGACATCCTGCACCGCGCCGAGCGGCTCGCCGCGACCGACGCCGACGTGGTCCTGGTCGACGGGGTGCGCAGCGTGGAGTGGATCAAACGGATCCGCGAGGTCGTCGGGACCAAGCCGCTGCTGTTCAACCAGATCGCCGGCGGCAAGTCGCCCCGCCTGTCCCTCGGCGAGCTGTCCGACCTCGGCGTCGATGTCGCCATCTACAGCACCCCCTGTCTGTTCGCCGCGCACGAGGCGATGGATTCCGCGCTCGCCGGCCTGAAGGCGGCCGACGGGCGGCTGCCGGAGGTGCATCCCGCGAGCGGTGTCGGGGTGAAGGCCTCCACCAGCCTGCTGGAGCGCAACATCGCCCGTGACCGGCTCGTCCCCGAGAGTGTGGGCGTGTGACGGGCGTCGTACCGCGGCTCGGGACGGCCGCGGCGGCCGCGGCCGCACTCCTCGGGGCCGGTGCCGTACCCGCGGCCGCGTCCGGAAGCCTGATCACCGTGATCGACAACTCCCACGCCGACTCCTGGCTGGAGGTCGACCGCACGGCCAACGTCCAGACCGGCAGGGGCACGGCCGGCAGCGACCACGACGGCAGCGCCGTGGACGCGATCCAGGCCCTCGTCGGCGGCAGCCGCCGGCACCGGGAGGTCTGGGACTGAGCGACCGGGAGACCGGCCGCCGAGAATCCGGCATCGACGGTGACGGCCGGGCACCCCGTGCGGGAGGCGCCCGTCCGTCACCGCGTCGCGCGCGTCAGTCCTCGGCGAGGCCGGGACCGCTCCCGCCGAACTCCACGTCCTCCTCCGTGCCGTGCCCGTCGCCGGGCGCGGCCACCGTGGCGCGGTGCCGGCCGGGAGCCAGGGTGTGGCAGGAGGCGTGGGCCGTGCCGTAGACGGCGATCAGAGCGACCGCGGCCACGGCGAGGGCCGCTGTGGTGCGCGAGGTGAGGTTCATGACCGGAAAACGCGCCGGTGCGGGGCGCGGTCACCGCCGTGGCTCCGAACGGGCGCCGTACGTCACGCCGTTGGCCGCCCGTCGGGTGGCGCGGCCGTGCTCGCGCGCGTCACCAGCCGGGTCGACAGCTCGATACGGGTGCCCTCCGGTGCTCCGGTGCCCTCCGGGCGTTCGCCGTGCATCATCCGCACCGGCAGCCGGAGCGCGGTCGTCGCCGTCTCGCCGAGCGGCCGACGGACCGTGGGCGGCGCCGGCGCCGCCCAGCGGGCCTCGGGCAGGGCGTCGAAGCCCACGACGCTCACGTCGCCCGGCACCCTCACATCCCGTCCGGCAAGAGTCTCGTACACGCCGAGGGCCATCCGGGAGGACCACACGAACACCGCGGTCGGCGGCTCGGACAGGTCCAGCAACCCGTGCGTGCACCGCCGGACGGCGGTCGCGTCGAAGCCGGCGTGCCGCACGTACTCGGCGCGGTGCCGCGGCCCGGCCGAGGCGAGCGCACATCTGCGGGCGGCTCGACCGAACGGGGCCCGGATTCAGGCGACTCGGGACAGATCCGCGTGCCGCACCTCGTGCAGCGGCGGCAGGCCCGCGGCCAGCCGCTCCAGCTCCTCCACGACGATCGTGCCCAGCCGCTCCAGCTCGTTGCCGAGCGAGCCCGCGATGTGCGGGGTGAGGAAGACGTTGGGCAACTCGTACAGCGGCGAGTCGGCGGGCAGCGGCTCGGGCTCGGTGACGTCCAGGACGGCACGCAGCCGGCCGGAGACCAGCTCCCGGGTCAGCGCCTCGTGGTCGACCAGCGCACCGCGCGCGGTGTTGAGCAGCACGCCGCCGTCCCGGACGAGGGCGAGCCGGGCGCCGTCCAGCATGTGACGGGTCTCGGGGATGTCGGGGGCGTGCAAACTGACGATGTCGCTGCGGCGCAGCAGGTCCTCCAGCGGCAGCAGCTCCGCACCCAGGGCCGCTGCCTCGGCGGGGCCCACACAGGGGTCGTACAGCAGGACCGTGAAGTCGAAGGGCCGCAGCAGCTCCATGAGCCGGCGGCCCACCCGGGAGGCGCCGACGATCCCGACGCGGCGGCGCAGGTTGCCGGTGGCCGCGGTCTCGGCGGGAGCCGGCGGAGTGTGCGTGCGGCGGTAGCGCTCCCGATGGTCGAAGGCGTCCTTGCCGACGAGCAGAACCATCGCGAGCGTGTACTCCGCCACCGGCACGGCGTTGCCGAACGCCGCGCTGGACACGGTGACGCCGTGTTTCCACAGCGCCTCACCGACCAGGGAGCGGACCGAGCCCGCGGCGTGCAGGACGGCACGCAGCTTCGGGGCGGCCGCGAGGACACCGGCGTCCAGGCGCGGGCATCCCCAGCCGGTGATCAGTACCTCGACCGGGGCCAGCGCGTCGGTCACCGCCGGATCGGCGAAGTCCCGTACGACCAGCGCCGTGTCGACGTCGGCCGTGCGCCGCAGCCGGGTCATGAGCGGCGCCGGGAACAGCAGCGGAAGGTGGACGGGATCCATCGCGAACACGATCCGCGGCGGCTGGGCGCTGGGCGACATGGCTCTCCTGACGATCCGGAAGCAGAAACGCTTTCAGAAAGCGCCTTCTACGGTAGGCGTGCCGGGAAGAGGCGGTCAATCGGCGGACGCGGCGGCTCGGTCGCGACGAGACACGGCAGGGCCTGCCCGATCCCGAACGGGGACACCGCCCGGTTCGCGTACGGCGACCACCGCCTCACGCGGCCACCGACGACCGCCGCCACAAGGGCCCGCACCCCGCGCAGCGGCCGAATCGCGCCCGGCAGACGCAGGCGCAGACGGCGATCGGCATCGGAACGCACGGACAGGCACGGCCGGTGCACGCGACACTGCGAGCGGCCCGGCGTCGGCGCCCTCCTGCGGGCAATGGGATCTCCTGGTCACTCACCGTACCGGACATCGCCCGAACGGCCCTTCCGCACGCCCGTGCGCCGGAATACCCGGCACTCCTGTGGTGCTCTGATGATGCACGGGGCACGCGGCGAAAGGCTGGTGGGCGATGACGGCAGACCAGGCGAATCCCGTGGTCAGAACGCCGTACGGAGCGGTTCGCGGCCGGTACGAGCAGGGCGTCGCGGTCTTCCGGGGCATCCCGTACGCCGCCCCGCCCTTCGGTCCCCGCCGGTTCCGCCCGCCCGAACCGCCCGAGCCCTGGGACGGGGCGCGCGACGCCGCCGGCTTCGGGCCCACCGCACCCAAACCGCCGTACTCCGAGGCATTCGCCCAGTACCTGTCCGACCCCGTGATCCCCGGCGACGGCTGCCTCAACCTCAACGTCTGGACCCCCGATCCGGATCCCGGTGCCCGCCTCCCCGTCCTCGTCTGGCTCCATGGCGGCGCCCTGACCAGAGGATCCTCGGCCGTACCTGTCTACAACGGCGCCACCTTCGCCCGGGACGGCGTCGTCTGCGTCTCGGTCAACTACCGCCTCGGCATCGAGGGCTACGGGCTCTTCCCCGACGCCCCGCCCAACCCCGGCCTGCGCGACCAGCTCGCCGCCCTGCGCTGGGTGCACGACGCGATCGGTGCCTTCGGCGGCGACCCGGCCCGGGTCACGCTGTGCGGGCAGTCGGCCGGCGCCATCAGCGCCGGCGCCCTGCTCGCCGCGCCCGCGGGCCGGGGCCTGATCCGCCGCGCGGTCCTCCAGAGCGGACCGCCCGAGTCGTCCGAACGGGACAAGGTACGGCGGATGGTGCGCCGCATGGCCGCCCGGCTGAGGATTCCCGCGACCGCCGAGGCCTTCGCGGCTGTCGACCGTGACCTGCTGCTGCGCACCCAGGCCGAGGTCGGCCGACTCAGCAGCCCGGTGCTGGGCGGACCCGCGTTCGGCATCGTCGTGGACGGCGACCTCGTACCGCGCGACCCGCTGGAGGCCCTGATCGACGGGGCCGCCCGGGACGTCGGCCTGCTCATGGGCTGGACCCGCGAGGAGTACCGCCTCTGGCTCGTGCCCGGCGGGCTGCTGGAGCGCGTCGACCGGCTCGGCCCCGTCGCCCTCGCCGGAGCCATGGCCCGCTGCCGCACCGGCCACGAGGTGCCCCGCGGGTACCGCGCCCTGAACCCCGACGCGGGCGCCGCCGAGATCGTCGGTCAGATGGTCACCGACCACCTGCTGCGGATCCCGCTGCACCGCCTCGCCGACGCCCGCGCCGGCAGCTCCTACCTCTACGAGTTCGCCTGGCCCTCGCGTCTGCCCGGCCTGGGCGCCTGTCACGCCCTGGAGCTGGGGTTCGTCTTCGACTCCGGGGACATTCCCGAGTCGAAGAGACTGGCCGGTGAGGGTGCCCCGCACGAGCTGGCCGAGACGATGCACGCGGCCTGGGTGCGGTTCGCGGCCACCGGGAATCCCGGCTGGCAGGCCTGGGACGCGTCCCACCCGGTGCGGATCTTCGGCGATGGTGAACCACGTACCGCATACGGCCCCCGGGATGCGGAAATCGCCCTCTGGTCGCTCGCCCGCACTGTCCCGGAACCGGCTCCTGCATCCGAAGTCCGGGCCCCCGGCGCCGAGTTGGCGGCGGCGGTGCGACGCCTGCGACGCTCGGTGGGGCCGGCCCCACGCCGCTGACGGGTCACGGTCGCCGGTCCATCGTTACTGGTCGCGGGTTCTACGGTCGCCTGTCGCCCGTCGGCGGCCACCCGTTGTCTGTCGCCTGTCGCCTGTCGCCTGTCGCCTGTCGCCCGTCGCCCGTCGCCCGTCGCCCGTCGCCCGTTGTGTGTCGCCTGTCGCCCGTTGTGTGTCGCCTGTCGGCGGTCGCCCGTTGTCCGTCGGTCGTCGGGTGGCTGCCGGTCGCCCGTGGCCGTTGCCTGCCGCCCGTCGTCCCTCCAGGCGTTGTCGCCCTCCCCGGCCGTCCGCGATCCCCTGTGAGCGGTGAGAGCGGCGCACTACCGGCAGAAAGCGTTTTCTGTCCGACGGGTCGACGCCCCGAGGCGGCCCGTGCCGCACCACTGCGTGCCCCGGCGCCCGACCGCGTGCCCGGACAAGGGCGCGCGCACACCGGACGACTCAGGACGGCCGCGGCTGCGTGTGCTGCCGGTCCACGGGTGAGCCGCCGGGCGCGCCCTCAGGCCGCGTCCAGGGCCCGCCTGACCGACGCGATCGCCTCCGGCCCCACGCGGCAGCACCCCCCGACGAGCCGCGCGCCCGCCTCCCGCCAGGCCTTCACCCGCTCGGCGCCGAACCTCGTCCGTCCCGTCCAGGCACGCGCCCCGGCGTTCCAGGCCTCGCCGCTGTTGGGGTAGACGACGACCGGCTTGCCGGTGAGCCGTGCCGCGAGCTCCACGGCGGGCCGCACGTCCTCGGGCGCGCAGCAGTTCACGCCGACGGCGATCACCTCGTCCGCGTCGGCGGCCAGGGCGAACGCCTCCTCCAGCGGCTGCCCCGCCCGAGTGCGCCGACCGTCGACCGTGTACGAAAGCCACGCCGGGACCCCCAGCCCGCGCACCGCCCGCAGCAGCGCGGCGCCCTCGTCGGCGTCGGGCACCGTCTCCAGCGCGAGGACATCCGGCGCGGCGGCGGCCAGCACCTCGATGCGCGGCCGGTGAAAGCGCTCCAGCTCGGCCACGCTCAGCCCGTACCGGCCCCGGTACTCCGAGCCGTCCGCGAGCAGGGCGCCGTACGGTCCGACCGACGCGGCCACCCACAGCGGCCGGTCGACGCCCGCGTCCTTGGCCTGTCGGGCGGCGTCCCGGGCCAGTTCCACGCTCAGCGCCAGCAGTCGCGCGGCCTCCTGCCGGCCGATGCCGTGCTTCGCGAAGCCCTCGAAGGTGGCCTGGTAGCTGGCGGTGATCGCCACGTCCGCGCCCGCCAGGTAGTAGGCCAGGTGCGCCTCGGCCACCGCTTCCGGACGCTCGGCGAGCAGCCGCGCCGACCACAGCGCGTCGCTGAGGTCGTGCCCGGCCGACTCCAGCTGGTTGGACATGCCACCGTCGAGCACGAGCGTCCCGGCGGCGAGGGCGTCGGGGAGGCTGGAGGAGGTGTCGCTGGTCATGCCTTGACGCTAGTCGAAGCCGAACTCCGGCGGACCTCCGTGCACGGCGCCACGGTCTACGCCGGCCCGGCGCGCGACGGACTCCTCGCCCTGCGCCTGGTGCCCGAGGGCGCCGTACGGGTGGGATGAGCCCCGAGGCGCCCCGACCGGAACCGGGGCGTGCCGGGCCGCGCCAGGAAGGAAGACCGCAGCCGTGATCGAACTGCCCGCCGAGGACCGTGGGACGAGTCCCGTAACCGGTTACACCCGAGCCCACTGGGAGGCCGCCGCCGACGGCCTGCTGGCCGCCGTCGAGCCCTACGCCACCTCCGACCGTGCCCTCTACCACCTCCCCGGCGACCACGTAAGCCACTCCGGGCACCTCTCCGACGGCCTGGAGGGATACGCCCGTACGCTGCTGCTGGCCGCCTTCCGCCGCGACGAGAACGCGCTCGGCCGCTACGCCGACGGCCTCGCCACCGGCCCCCGCGGCGTCTGGCCGACCATCGAGGAGCGCAGTCAGCCGCTCGTCGAGGCCGCCTCCGTCGCACTCGCCCTGCGGCTGACCCGGCCGCTGCTGTGGGACCGGCTTGAGGACCCCGTGCGGCAGCGCACCGCCGACTGGCTGGCCGACGCCCTCAGCGCCGAACCCTGGCCGTGCAACTGGGAGTTGTTCCCCGTCACCGTCGGCGGCTTCCTGCAGGAGATCGGCCACCGGCCGGAGGCGGCACGCAGGGCGATCGACCGGGGCCTGGAGCGGATCGAGGACTGGTACCTCGGGGACGGCTGGTACACCGACGGAGACGGCCGGAAGTTCGACTACTACAACGGCTGGGCGATGCACCTGTACACCGTCCTCCACGCACGGCTGGCGGACGACGATGAACTGCTGTCCGTATACGGTCGACGGTTGTCACGCCACCTCGCCGACTACGCCCGCCTGTTCGGCGGTGACGGCGCTCCCCTCCACCAGGGCCGCTCCCTCACCTACCGCTTCGCGACGGCCGCCCCGCTCTGGCTCGGCGCCCTGACCGGACACACCCCCCTCACCCCCGGCGAGACCCGGCGCCTGGCGTCCGGCGCGCTGCGGTACTTCCTCGACGGCGGCGCCGTCGACGGGCGCGGACTGCTCCCGCTGGGCTGGCTCGGCCCCGACGCGTCGCTCGTGCAGAGCTACTCCGGCCCGGCCTCCCCGTACTGGGCCGGCAAAGGGTTCCTCGGCCTGCTGCTGCCGCCGCAGCACGAGGTGTGGACCGCCACCGAGGAACCGGGCCCGGCCGACCGCGCCGACGACGTGCGGCCCGTACCCGTCCCCAACTGGCTGCTCCAGTCGACCCGTTCGGACGGTGTGGTCCGACTGCACAACCACGGCAGCGAGGACGTCCGCTACGACCCCTACTACACCCGGCTCGCCTACTCGACCGCGACCGTGCCCTCCGCGTCGTACGACAACAGCGTGATCGTCCACGGCGACCCCAGCCGCACCCGCATCGAGCCGCTCGGCACCGGCGAGGGCTGGATCGCATCCCGGCACACCGTGCGCGACGGGATCACCGTCACCAGCCTCGTGCTCGCCGAGGGCGCGGCGGAGGTGCGCGCCCATCTCGTGGCCGGGGCCGCGCCCGGGACCCCGGTGCGGATCACGGGGTGGCAGACCCGTGACGGACTGCGCGCCGAACTGCTGCCGGTGTCGGGCCTGTCGGAGGATACGCAGGGGCTGACCGGGGAGACGGAGGCGGGCGGGGCCACGCTGTTCGTGGCGCTCGCCCGGCTCACCGGCGAGCCGGATCCCCGGCCGCTGACGGAGCTGGTGTCCGTGACGGCGGGGGAGGACCATCGGGTGAGCGTCCGCTGGGCGTCCGGCGCGGAAGGCGTCTTCGTCTTCACGGTCGCGGAGGCGGGATGCGCGGGCCCGGTGTGGTCAGTGGTGCCCCGGTGAGGGGGCGCGGGACGGGGGAGGACGCTGTCCCGAGGGCCGCGCCGGCACTGACCGGAGGCGGAGGGCACGGTTCGGCAGGCGCCGAAGCGTCCGGTGTCCAGCGTGGTCGTATGACCCCGGCACCCGCCCCGATCCCCTTCGCGGCACTCCACCAGCGGCCCGGCGAGCCGTTGCTGCTGCCCAACGCCTGGGACCACGCCTCGGCGGCGGCGCTCGCCGCCCGGGGCTTCCCGGCGATCGGCACGAGCAGCCTGGCCACGGCGGCGGCCGCCGGACTGTCCGACGGCGAGGGCGCGAACCGGGAACAGACCCTGGCACTCGCCCTGACCCTCGGCTCGGGGCCCTGGCTCCTCTCGGTCGACGCAGAGGACGCGTTCAGCCCCGATCCCGACGAAGCAGCAGCGCCAGCGAGGCAGTTGTGGGCTCTGGGGGCTGGAGGACGGGCTCGGACCGAGCGACCGGCACGCGGCGAAGACCGCCGCCGTGAAGAAGGCCGCACCCGGCCTGTTCGTCAACGCCCGTACCGACACGTACTGGTTGGGTGACGGCGACGAGCGGGAGACGCTGCGGCGCCTGGAGGCCTGTCAGCAGGCAGGTGCCGACGGGGTTTTCGTGCCGGGCCTGACGGACCCCCGACGGATCGCGGCCCTCGTGCGGCACCTGGAGCTCCCCCTCAACATCCTCTACTCGTCCACCGGACCCGACGTCGCCCGGCTCGCCGACCTCGGCGTCCGCCGCGTCAGCCTCGGCTCGCTGCTCTACCGGCGGGCGCTGGGCGCGGCCGTGGAGGCGATGGCCGCCGTGGCGGCCGGCCGCGCGCCGCAGGGTGCCACCCCGTCGCACGGGGAGGTACAGGCGCTCAGCCGCGCTCGCTTCGAGGACGCCGACTTTCAGTAATGGTTTGACGAAGCACTGTCCAATGTATTGACAGTGCCGGGCGGCTACGGCGAGGCTCTCGCCCGAAAGGTGTTCCCCCCCGGCGTGACAGCACGTCAGATGTGCAGGGAGCGCCCTGCCCGGGCACGACTGCCCTGAGCCGCCCACGCCCTCGGCCCGGCAGGAGAACCGGCCCCCACGGCGCCCGCGGAAACCCCGCCGGACGCCCGTTTCCGTACGCCGCTCCCGCCCCCAGACCCGCGACAGGAAGGTCCCCGCACATGTTCCGCTCCGCACGCACGGCCGCACGGCGCGCCACCGGACTCGCCCGCACCGTACTGGCCGCGGCCGTCGCTCTGAGCAGCAGCGCCCTCATCGGGCTGGCCTCCGTCCCCGCGTCGGGTGCGGACACGGCGGCCGCCTCCCTCGTGCCCGGGCGGTTCCACGGCGTGAACTGGGCCGATCCACGCGACAACTACGCCGACGACCCGGTGGTGCTGTCCGGTCTGAGCCTCTCCGACGACTACGCCACCACCTACGCCAAGGCCGACGGCGTCATCGCGGGATTCCGCAAGAACCTCCAGGCGAACACGGTGCGGCTGCCGGTCAACCCGTACACCGTCGACGGCCCCTACTGGCACTCCTACCGCGCCGTCATCGACGCCGCCACCGCGCACGGCTTCAAGGTCGTCCTCAGCTACTGGGAGGGCACCGGCGCCCGGAAGGACGGCATCGTCGACAACCTGCCCGACTTCTGGCGCATGTGGCGCACCGTCACCGACTCCTACCGGCGCAACCCGTTGGTCTACTTCGAGCCGATGAACGAGCCGCACGGCTACACCGCCCAGGCCTGGGCCGATCTGGCGGCACAGTGGATCGGCAGCTACCCCTCCGTGCCCCGGAACCGGATCTTCGTCAGCGGCTCCGGCTACAACGACAGCGTCGTCAGCGTCTGCGCGGACCACCGCCTCGACGGCACCTACCTCTCCCTGCACCACTACGGCTTCTGGAAGCAGAACGCCACCTACGACCAGTGGGTCACCGACCTCAAGGCACGTATCGGCGACTGCGCCTCCCGCACCGTCGCGGACGAGTTCGGCGCGCCCATGACGACGGGGCTGAACTACGACCAGCCCGCCTCGGCCGCCGCCGATCCCAACTCGGTCGCCTTCGTCCAGGCCGACACCGACACGTTCCGGGCCCTGGACATGGGTGCGGTCTACTGGCCGGGCCTGCGCACCGGCGACACCTACAGCATGCAGACCCTCACCGGCAGCGGCACCCGCCTGGGACTGGCCACCACCAACTCCTCCGGCGCGGACCGCCTCGCCTGGGCCTGGGGCAAGGGACGTCCCGCGACCGAAGGGTGACGTCAGCCGGTTCCGGTGTCCTCCCGCGGCGTCTGGCGCGGCCAGTGGGTGAGAGCCAGGTGCAGGGCCTCCACCGCCTTGTCCCAGGAGGCCTGGACGTCCCGGTCGGCGCCGAACCCGCCGCAGGACTCGAGCGCGCAGTAGCCGTGGAAGGTGCTGCGCAGCAGGCGTACGGCGTCGGTCAGGTCGGGTTCGTCCAGGCCGTAGGCGCGCAGCATGCCGTAGGTGATCACGGCCGTGCGGCGCATCGCGGGGGAGTCGGCGGTCAGCGACTGGTCGATGCGGATCTGGGTGGCCGCGTACCGGCCGGGGTGCTCCAGAGCGTAGGACCGGTAGGCGCCGGCGAAGGCGGCCAGCGCGTCCTTGCCCGCGCGGCCGGCCACGGCCGGGGCGATCCGGTCGATCAGCTCGCCGCCGGCGTACAACGCGAGCCGGGTACGCAGGTCTTCCAGCCCTCTGACATGCGAGTACAGGCTCGCGTCCTTCACGCCGAAGCGGCGGGCCAGCGCGGACAGGGTGACGTTCGCGAAGCCCGCCTCGTCGGCCATCTCGGCCGCCGCCGCGATCAGCCGCTCGACGGTGAGTCCGGCACGGGCCATCAGCGTGCGTCGTCGGCGGCGAACGCCACGAACTCCGTCCAGGAGGCCGGGGAAAGGGCGAGCCGCGGGCCGACGGTGTTCTCGCAGGCGCGGACGTGGAGGGCGGTGGGGCGCGCGGCGACTTCGATGCCCCGACCGGAGGTGTCGCCGCTGCAGCTGCTCCTGAACCGGGCCGGTCCGGTGGTGCTCATGACGCTCCTCGTATCCGCTCCAGCAGGCTCGGGGTGTCGTCCGGGGCCGGAGCCTGTGAGCGAAGTTTCGCACACCGCACGGGGAGTGCGCTGATCGTGTTCGGCGTCACGCCCCTGATGCACCGGGGAACTGGGCGCATCGGGGAAACCGGGGCGGTGCACGGTGGTGTGGCAGGTACGGGCCGGCGCGCGCCTCGATGCCGCTCACGTCGGTCGCCGGTTGAAGTGCGGGCTCGGGCCGAGGCCCCCGGCGGCCCCGACGGCCGGTCTCGGCGCGCAGGCCCGGGACCGCCGGGCCGCACGGCGTCCGGAGCATGCGGGTGAGGACGAAACCCACACGGGAGCGGCCGCGGCCGGCCGGGAGAAGAGCCGGCCGGCCGTGGTGGATCCCAGTGCCGTGTCGGTCAACGGGACCCGGCTGCGGGGGCGGTGGAGAACACGAAGGAGAACTCGGCCGGTTCGGCTCGCAGGTGGTACCGGGGCAGCGGGCCGGGGCCGCAGGACTGGGAGCCGATGCCGTGCTGGCCGTGGTCCAGGTTGACCCAGGTCGCCGTGGCGGAGCCGCTGTCGGTCGCGGCCCCGGCAGTGAGGTCGGTGCGGTGCGCGGCGGCGTCCAGGTGCTCGGTGGTCCAGCGGCGGACGGTGAGGAAGAAGACCGGGTCGCCCTCGATGCGCAGACCGCCGAGTTCCGCCCAGCGGACGTCGATGCGGGCACCGTTCTCCTGGGGACGGACGTACGGCGTCTGCATACCGTCCACCGTCGACTGCCAGCGGCCGACCATCGCCGCCGTCCTGGTGTCCGGGTACGCTTCGCCGGGGCCGCCGCCGTACCACCGCACACCGTCGACCGCGGACAATGCGAAGCGGATGCCGAGCCGGGGAAGAGGGAGGGTCCAGTCGCCCTCGGGGATGGTGCCCACAGTCAACCGCAGACGGTCTCCGTCCGACGTCCAGCGGTATACGGTCGACAGCCCCAGCTCCCGTGCCGCCGGCGCGACCCGGGTGCGGACCGTCAGTGTGTGCTCGCCCGTCTCCACCACCTCCAGCCGGTGCCTCATCCGGTGCAGGCCGAGCCGCCGCCACTGCGGCCCGTACCGCAGGTCGGACTGCCAGGCCGCGCCGTCGTCGTTGTCGGTGGTGGCCCGCCACACGTCCAGCCGCAGCCCGGACACGGGCACCCCGCCGACGGCGGTGAGCCGGCCGGTGCAGGCGTCGAAGGTGCCGGGGCCGAGGGTGATCACCCCGGTGCCGGTCACCGGCCGGGCGGTCGCCGCGACCGACGGTGCCCGGCGCTCCGACGCCGGGACCTGGCTCCAGGCCACGACATGGCCCTCAGGCGCCCATCGGGTGTCCTCCGCGAGCGCCGCGCGGACCGTCCAGTGGGCCTCGCCGGCCGGGGCACCGGCCGGCGGCGCGGGCAGCTTGACGTCGGCGCACGCTCCGGGCGCCAGCGCCGGCACCGCCAGGGCGCCCGATTCCACGGGCTCCCCGTCGACCTCGTACGACCAGGAGAACGCCAGCGCCGACAGATCGGCGACGTCCTGTTTGTTGACGATCCGGACCGTGCCGTCGTCCACGTTCCCGGCGATGCCGACCGGTTCGATCACCTTCTTGAACTCGACGAGTCCGGGGGAGGGCGCCCGGTCCGGGAAGAGCAGGCCGTCGCAGACGAAGTTGCCGTCGTGCAGTTCCTCGCCGAAGTCGCCGCCGTACGCGAAGCCCAGCCGGGGATGCGCGATCCCGTGGTCGATCCACTCCCACACGAAGCCGCCCTGCAGCCGGTCGTACGACTCGAACAGCCGCTGGTAGTCGGCGAGTCCGCCGGGCCCGTTGCCCATGGCGTGCGCGTACTCGCACAGGACGAAGGGCAGGTCCCGGCGCTTGCGGGTGCCGCCGTCCAGGCGCCGGCCGATCCGCTCGACCTCGGCGTGGCCGGCGTACATCCGGGAGTACACGTCGGTGTCACGGCAGGTGGGGTCGCCCTCGTAGTGCAGGAGCCGGGAGGGGTCCCGGGCGCGGATCCACTCGGCCATCGCGGTCAGGCCCCGGCCGGTGCCGGCCTCGTTGCCGAGCGACCAGATCACGACAGACGGGTGGTTCTTGTCGCGTTCGACCATGCGGGAGGCCCGGTCCAGCAGGGCCGGGGTCCAGCGGTCGTCGTCGACGGGATTGTCCCGCCACCCCTGCTCGGTGAAGCCGTGGGTCTCCAGATCGCACTCGTCGATCACCCACAGGCCGTACTCGTCGCACAGGTCGAGGAAGGACGGATGCGGCGGGTAGTGGGAGGTGCGGACGGCGTTGATGTTGTGCCGTTTCATCAGCACCACGTCCTCGCGCAGGGTGGCGAGGTCCAGCGCGCGGCCCTTCTCCGGATGCCACTCGTGCCGGTTGACGCCCTTGAAGAGGACCGGCCTGCCGTTGACCTTGATCAGACCGTCCGCCAGTTCCACGGTACGGAAACCGATGCGCAGCGGCACCCGCTCGCCCTCGGTGGCCAGCACGCCGTCGTACAGTTGGGGCACCTCGGCCGACCAGGGCTCGACAGGCACGGTGACGCTGTCGCCGGTCGCGACGTCGATGCCGAGTCCGGGCACGGTCACCCGGCCGTCCACGTCGGAGTCGACGCGCAGGGTCCCGGTGCCTGCGCGGTGGTCGTAGGAGGCGTGCACGAAGAAGTCGAGGGCGGCGCCCGCGGGGCGGTGCAGGAGGGTGACGTCCCGGAAGATGCCCGGAAGCCACCACTGGTCCTGGTCCTCCAGATAGGAGCCGGCCGACCACTGGTGGACGCGGACCGACAGGACATTGCCCTCGGGCCTCAGCAGGTGGCCGACCGCGAACTCGTGCGGCAGCCGCGAGCCCTTGAACTCGCCGAGGTCCGTGCCGTTCAGCCACACCCGGGCACAGGACTCCACCCCGTCGAAGCGCAGCACCGCACCAGAGCCGGCCGGCCAGTCCTGCGGCAGGTCGAAGGCCCGCAGGTGGTCGCCGGTCGGGTTCTCCGTCGGCACCCGCGGCGGATCGACCGGGAACGGGTACAGGTGGTTGGTGTAGATCGGCGATCCGTGACCCTGGAGCACCCAGTGGCCGGGAACCGCGATCTGTGCCCAGTCACCGGCGTCGTACCCCTGCGCGGCGAAGGAGTCGTCCTCGGCGTCCGCGGTCGGTGACAGCCGGAACCGCCAACTGCCGTTGAGGGAAAGTGACGTGGCGTCCGAGTTCGCGTACCACGCACGGGGAGGGAGCGCCCCGGAGCCCGGTGAGACGTCCTCGACGTAGTCGGTGACGGTGCGGTGGGGGAAGTGCATCGGTCTCCTAGCTCAGCCCTTGATGCCGGTCTGTGCGATCCCCTGCACCAGCCAGCGCTGGAGGAAGAGGAACACGAACAGCAGCGGCAGGATGGAAACGGCGGCCGCCATGAAGATCTGGTGGAAGACGACGGTCTGGTTGGTGATGTACGACGAGAGCGCCACCTGGACGGTCCACGAGTTCGGGTCCTGACCGATGACCAGCGGCCACAGGAAGGCGTTCCAGCCGTTGATGAAGGTGATCGTGGCGATCGCCGCGAAGAAGTTCAGCGAGTTCGGCACGACGACCCGCCAGTACGCGCCCCAGTGGCCGAGCCCGTCCACGCGCGCCGCCTCCTCCAGCTCCTTTGGGAACCCGAGGAAGTACTGCCGGAACAGGAAACAGGTGAAACCACTGAACAGTCCCGGAATGATCAGCCCTCGGTAGCTGTCCACCCAGCCGAGCGACGACACCAGCACGAAGCTCGGTACGAAGGTCACCGAGGTCGGGACCATCAGGGTGCCCAGGACGACGTAGAAGATCTTGTTGGCGTGCCGGTACGGGATGCGGGCCAGGGCGTAGCCGGCGAGCGAGCACACCAGCAGGATGCCGGCGGTCATGGAGACGGCGACGATAGTGGAGTTCACCAGCGACCGGCCGAACGGTACCGACTGGTCGTCGAACAGCTCACCGACGTTGCCCCATTGCAGATGTGTGGGGAAGAACTCCCAGTGTTCGCCGGTGATCTGCGGGTCGGTGGACAGGGCGTTGCGCAGCAGCACGTAGAACGGGACGAGGAAGAGGAAGGCGGCGACACCTGTGGCGATCCACAGGCCGGTGCTGCCCATCACCCCGCCCCTGCGTGTGGCGGTCACGTGGAGTCGTCACCCCTTCCGAAGCCCATGATCCTGCCCTGGAAGAGGGTCACGACGACGATCAGTGCGGTCAGGATGACGGCGCCCGCGCTGCCGGCGCCGTAGTCCTGCTCGGTGCCCAGGGCGGTGTAGTACAGCTCGACCAGCGGGGGCCGGCCCCAGGTCGTCCTGTCGAGCAGGTTGAAGAACTCGTCGAAGGCCTGGTAGGCGGCGACGAGCAGCAGCAGGATCACCGCGGTCGACGTGGCGCGCAGCTGCGGCAGCGTGATGTGCCGGAACGTCTGCCAGCCCTGCCTGGCGCCGTCGATGGCGGCGGCCTCGTACAGCTCGGCCGGGATGTTCTGCAGCGCGGCCAGGAAGAGGATCATGTAGAAGCCGGACTGCAGCCACAGTCGTGCCGTGACGATCACCAGCCAGTACCAGGGTGGGCTGGGGCTCGCCAGCCAGGCGATGTCGTCGATTCCGAACCAGCCGAGGACCGTGTTCATCAGACCGAAGCGCACGCCGCTGAAGAGGGACATCTTCCAGATCAGCGACGCGGCCACATAACTGCACGCCGTCGGCAGGAAGAACACCGACCGGAAGAACGCCCGCATGAACCGGAGCCGGTTCACCAGCAGGGCGAGGCCCAGGGACACCGCCCAGGTGGTCGGCACGATGAAGGCGGCGAAGACGGTGAAGGTGCCGAGCGAGTGGACGAACTTGGGGTCCGTCAGCATGTACGTGTAGTTGTCGAAGCCGGTGAACTTCGACGGCGTGACCGTGAAACGGGCGTCGAAGAAGCTGAGGTAGACGCTCCAGCCGATCGGCACGTAGACGAAGACGATCAGCCCGGCGAGGAAGGGGCTGAGGAAGAGCCAGAAGTTGAAGGTGCGGCTGCCCCGCAGGCCCTGCCAGGTGGCGGCCGGGCGGGACGTGGCAGGGGCGGGGGCCGTCGGGCCGCGCTCGGTGGTCGTCGACATGTCGTGGTCCGTCCGCCGGCCTATCCGAACAGCTTCTTCAGCTCGCGCTCGACGGTCTTGTCGCACCGGTCGAGAGCCGCCTTCGGGTCGCCGCCCTTGCGGACGCAGTCGGCGATGACGTCCCAGCTCGCCTGGATCATGGCCTGGGTCCAGCCGATGTTGTCGAAGTGCCCGTAGTCGTTGAACAGCTTGACGCCCTGCGCGGGCAGACCGGACTTGAGCTTGGTGGCCGAGGCGGCGATCGAGGAGCGCGGCGGGATGTGGAAGCCGTAGGAGGTCGCGAAGTCCTCCTGGTACTGCTTCTGGTCGATCCACAGCCACTTCACGTACTCCTTGGCCGCGTCGACGTTGTCGCCCTTTGCGTTGACGAACATCGACCAGCCGCCGTTGTAGACGGAGGGCTTGCCGGAGTCGACGGTCTTCGGGAACGGGAAAATGCCGAGGTCGTCGCCGAGCGCCTTCTGGAACTGCGGCATCGCCCACATCCCGCAGAACTGGACGGCGCACAGGCCCTGGGTGAGCGAGGAGGGGTCCCAGAAGTCGGTCGGGGCGCCGAGGAGCAGATGGCCGCTGGTGAAGAGCGTCCGGAGCTTCTTCAGGCCGTCGACGACGGCGGGTGTGTGGTAGGCGATCTCGTTCTTGTCGTTCAGGGTGTCGGCGCCCGCGGACCAGATCAGCGGGTTGACGATCGCGTGCAGGTCGTTGCCGAGGTAGACGCCCTTCGTCTTTCCGGTGGTGAGCTTGGCGGCGGCCTCGATCAGCTCGTCGAGGGTCTCGGGGACCTTGACACCGGCCTTCTCGAAGAGGGAGGGCCGGTAGAAGAAGAACTGAGGGTCGTCGATCATGCGGACGCCGTAGATCTTGCCGTCGACCGTGTGCGAGGTGATGTCGGCCGCGTCGAAGTCGTTCTTGACCGGATCGACGAGGTCGCTGAGGTCCGCGACCTGGCCGCTCTTGACCAGCTGGATCTGCGGGTGGAACTCGAAGACGTCGGGCGCGTTCCTGGTGAGCAGCGTGGCGAACAGCTTGCTCTCGTAGTCGGCGCTGGTGATCCACTGCGTGGTCACGTTCGCCTTTTTGTACCCGGCCGCATACCGCTTGACCGCCTGCTCCACGCCCGGCTCGCCGTAGGCGTGGAACATCTGGGTGAGCTGCTTGCCCGAACCGGACCCGCCCCGGCCGTTGTTGCTGCCGCACGCGGCGAGCGGGGCGGCGACGGCCGCTCCGGCCGCGGCGCGGAGTATCGAACGGCGGTCCCAGGTGCTGTTGCTCTGTGCCGGCATGGTGGACGTCCTTGTCTGTCGGATGCGGCTGCCGCTGCTCAACGGCTCGGTGGCCTCGTGGCCCGGACGCGGGGTGCGGTGCCGGACGTTAACCTTCGGCTAATGCTTCGGCAAGGGGTTGGACGAAGTGGGTTCGAAGTGTTGTGGGCGGTTCGGCATGACGAACGGCGCGGCGGGCGGGCAGTGGGGGCAGGAGGGCGAGGGCCGCCGGGTCAGGGGAGTGGTCCGACGGCCCTCGGCCGGTGGGGAGGAGGGGCCTACCGCCTGGATCGGGCCTCGTCGGCGCCGCCGTTGCGGGGGTGGAGGATCACCTTGCTGCCGCCGGTCGTCGCCGGTCCGCCGACGTCGAGGCACTCGCCGGAGGCCTCGTTCACGAGGAGGTCCTCGGCGGCGCGGGCGGGACCGGTGACGCCGGTACCGCCGCCGCTGTTGCAGCGGTACGAGCTGAGGGCCGGTCCCTGGCCGGAGAAGAGGAGCCGGGCGGTCCGGGCATGGACCTTCGGGTCGAGGTGCTGCAGGTCGTCGACCCACCGGGCGCCGGACGCGCCGACGCTGCTCGACGCTCTGGGCGGCGTGGGGGAGACCTCGGCAGCGGCCGGGGCGGCAGTGGCACTCGCGGGCGGCGGGCGGAGGAGGGTTCCGGTGACGGACAGTGAGGCGGAGGCTGTCGGCAGCAGGGATCTCCTGCGGGGGTGGGACACGTGCATCCCTTCCGTCGTCATGAAGGCGGTGCGGTACGGCTCCTTGCGGGGGTGGGGCGCTTGGCGGTGCCTTTCGTGGTGCCCTGTCTCTGCCCGACGGACTGCAACGCCCCCTCCAGCGCGAACGTGGCCGCACCCAGGGACACCGGGTCGGTGGGGATCGGGGAGAGGACGATTTCGGTGGCGGCCAGCGGCCGGTGCAGTGCGTGCCGGGCGACGGCCCGGCGGACCTCGCCGAGCAGCGGCTCGCCCAGCCGGGCGGCGACCCAGCTGCTGAGCACGACCACCTCGGGGTTGAGCAGGTTGATCAGGTCGGAGATGCCGGCGCCCAGGTAACGGGCGGTGTCCCGGACGACCTTGAGCGCGACCGGGTCCTCGGCGGCTACCGCGCGGGCCAGCGCGTCGATGGTGGCCGTCTGGTCCTCGGGGTGCAGCAGGGGGGACTGCGGGCTGAGTTCGCGCAGGTTCTGCATGATGCCGGGCGCCCCGACGTACGTCTCGACGCAGCCGTGGTTGCCGCAGTGGCACAGCCGCCCGTCCAGCACGAGTGTGGTGTGGCCCCATTCACCGGCGCTGTTGCTCACCCCCCGGTGCAGCCCGCCGCCGAGGGCGAGACCGGCGCCGACCCCCGTGCCCAGATTGACCACGACCGCGTCCCCGCGCCCTCGCGCCGCCCCGAACCACAGCTCGGCCACCGCGCAGGCACGCAGCGGATTGTCCAGGTGCAGGGGGTGGGCGATGTGTTCGGCGAGCAGATCGAGCAACGGCACGTCGTGCCAGTCCCAGTTGGGCGCGTACTCGGCGACGCCGGTGTCCCGGTCCACCTGGCCCGGCACGCTGACCCCGACGCCGAGCACCCGGGCCGCCTCGATGCCGGCCTGCGCCACCACGGAGCCGACGGCCGCGGCGACATGACCCACCACCTGCTCCGGGCGGCTCTCGCCGGGGCGCATGTCCTCGTCGGCGCGGGCCAGCACGTTCAGCGCCAGGTCGAACAGCTCGACATGGACGTACGTCTCCGCGATGTCGACGCCGATCAACGCACCCCCCGACGCGTTGACGGCCACCAGGCCCCGGGGCCGGCCGCCGGCCGAGTCCTCGAACCCCACCTCGGTGATCAGGCGGAGGTCGAGCAGCTCGCCGACCAGCGTGGCGACCGTGGCCAGGCTCAGTCCGGTCGCGGCGGCCAGCTCCTGCCGGGAGGTGGGGGACTCGGCGATGATCTGGCGCAACACCTCGTAGCGGTTCGCGGTGCGGATGTCACGTGATGTGCGCTTCACGCGGCTGCCCCTCCCATCCTGTCCCGCCGGATCCGGCCGGGCGACCTCGGCACCGGCGCGGGCGCCAGGCTAGGGGCTGGCAGGGCATTTCGACAAGGGGTTAGGAAAGGGGCTGAAGAAAGTACGACGGCTACCGGTGGCCGGGGAGGCCGAGGAGGTCGCGCACGAAGGCGTTGGCGAACGTGCCGGACGGGTCCACCTGCCGGACCAGGGACGCGAAGTCGTGGAACCGCGCGTACCGCCCGCGCAGGACGGCCGAGGGGGTCTCGAAGACCTTTCCCCAGTGCGGGCGCGGGTCGAAGGGCTCCAGCACCTCCTCCAGTCGGCGCACCACCGGCAGCACCGCAGTCTCGTCCCGCACCCAGGTGAAGTGCAGCGCGACCGAATCCCGGTCGTGGGCCGGGCTCAGCCACTGGGCGTCCGCGGCGATCGTACGCACCTCGCAGGTCTGCAGGACACCGGCGACCGTCGACCGGATACCGTCGATCGCATACAGGGCGTCGAGAGCGGCCGACCGGGGCAGCAGGTACTCCGACTGGATCTCCTCCCCGCTGCTCGGCGTGAACTCGGCACGGAAGTGCGGCAGCCGCTCGTGCCACGGCCCCGGCGCGCCGAGCTGCTCCGTGCAGTTGCCCGCGGGCATCCCCGGGACGGGGTGCAGCCGCACCTCGGCGGGCGCCGCCCACGGGAAGTCCACGGCCGCCCGGTCCGTGCGCCGCTTGACCCACACCTGTCGAAAGCCCGGTTTCTGCCAGTCCGTGAACAGGCTCACGCTGTACCCCGCGGCCGCGACGCCATCGAAGTCCAGCTCTTCCAGCGGCAGTTCGGTGTAGACCCGCTGCTCCACCTCGTACGCCGGCTCCAGGTCGAGGGTGAGTGCGGTGACGACACCGAGCGCGCCGAGGGAGGTCACGGCGCCGCCGAACCGCGGGTCGTCCCGGCCCATAGTCCCGGTGTCACCGCTCGCGACGACCATCTCCACCTGCCGGACCGCCGAGGCGAGCGAGCCGTTGCCGACGCCGGAGCCGTGCGTGCCCGTCGCCACCGAACCGGCCACCGAGATGTGCGGCAGGGAGGCCATGTTGGCCAGGGCGAGACCGTGCGCGTGGACCGTCGCGGCCAGTTCGGCGTAGCGGACGCCGCCGGACACCCGGACCGTGCGCGCCGCCGTGTCGACGTCGATCACCCGGGGCAGCTCGGCGGTGGACACCAGCACGCCCTCCGGACCCGGGTCGGCGATCCGGTTGAAGGAGTGCCCGCTCCCCAGCACCCGCACCCGGTCACTGGCCCCCACCAGCGCCGCGAGCGCGTCGAGCGTGCGTGGACGGTGGAATTCCCGCGCGGTGTACGTGATGGTGCGCGCCCAGTTACTGACCGTCCCGGCGGTCTCGGCCGTCCCTGCCACAGTTGCGTCCTCCTGGAGAGTGTTTCTGCGTCGACCCTCTCATCCGGAACGACCCGACAGGGAGTCGTGCTTCGGATTTCGTTGTGAATGCCGTTCCTCTGGGCGTAATCGACATTCCATTGGCCTCATGTCTGCGATATCGGTACCGTCGGCGTATGACTCAGGAGCCGCTCCCCGCCCGCCTTCCCGTCACCGACCGCACCCGCCACCGCCGGCTGCGCGAGCAGGGCAGCCTCGAGCGGGCCGACCTGGAGGCTGTCCTCGACACCGCCTTCGTCTGTCACCTCGGTGTGCTGGTCGAGGGGCGGCCGGTCGTCGTGCCCACGGTGTACGGGCGGGACGAGCGGTGGCTGTATCTGCACGGATCCGTGGCCGGCCGCAGCCTGGCCGGCGACACCCCGGTGTGTGTGACCGTGACGCATGTGGACGGGCTCGTGCTCGCCCGGTCCGTCTTCGAGCACGGCGTCAACTACCGCAGCGCCATGATCCACGGCACCGCCCGCAAGGTCACCGACCCCAGGGAGAAGCTGGAGGGCCTGCGCCGGCTCACCGAGCACTGCACGCCGGGCCAGTGGTCGTACGCCCGCCGCCCCAGCCGCAAGGAACTGGCCGCCACCACCCTCCTCGCCCTCTCCCTCCAGGAGGCCTCCGTCAAGATCCGCACCGGCGCCCCGGACGACGGCGACGGTCCCGACGCGGCCCTCGGCCTGTGGGCCGGCGTGCTGCCGCTGACCACCGTCTGGGGCGCACCGGAGCCCGACCCCGCGCTGCCCGCCGGGACGGCCGTACCGGAGCACGTCGCGCGCCGTGCGGGGACCCGGCACGGCTGAGCCGCAGGCGGGGGCATACGGTGTGAGACGTACGCCTGAACCGGGAGGAGACAGACGGATGGGCAGCCGTACCGCGCTGGTCGAGGATCTGATGGAGCGGTTCCCGCACGTGCCACGGGAAGCCGTCTTCAAGGAGGACCTGCTCCGCGGGGGCGTCGCCTTCGACCCGTCCGCCCTCAGCGACAACGAGAGCGGCGAGGTCAAGCCGAAGTCGTACTTCATCTTCTCCTTCGACCACGGCACCCTGCCCGAACTGGGCGAGGCCGCGCTGCGCCGCCCGCCGGAGGAGATCATCCTCACCGGAGGCCCGTACGACCTGCGCCGCACCGTCGTCTCCGTACGGGTGAACCCGGCCTCGCCGTACCGGGTGGCCGCCGACGAGGAGGGGCTGCTCGGCCTCTACCTCGACGGGAAGCGCGTCGCCGACGTCGGGGTGCCGCCCATGCCCGAGTACTACCGGCACACTCTCTCCAACGGGAAGTCCGTGATGGAGGTGGCCCCGACCATCCAGTGGGGCTACCTGATCTACCTCACGGTCTTCCGGGTCTGCCAGTACTTCGGCGCCAAGGAGGAGTGCCAGTACTGCGACATCAACCACAACTGGCGCCAGCACAAGGCGGCCGGGCGGCCGTACACCGGTGTCAAGGACGTCGAGGAGGTCCTGGAGGCCCTCGAGATCATCGACCGGTACGACACCCAGAAGGCATCCACCGCGTACACGCTGACCGGCGGTGCCATCACGAAGACGGTCGCCGGACGCGACGAGGCCGACTTCTACGGCCACTACGCCAAGGCCATCGAGGAGCGCTTCCCGGGCCGCTGGATCGGCAAGGTCGTCGCCCAGGCGCTGCCGAAGGCGGACGTGCAGCGGTTCAAGGACTACGGCGTGCAGATCTACCACCCCAACTTCGAGGTGTGGGACCGGCGCCTGTTCGAACTGTACTGCCCCGGCAAGGAGCGGTACGTCGGCCGGGACGAGTGGCACAGGCGGATCCTGGACTCCGCCGAGGTGTTCGGCGCGCGCAACGTCATCCCCAACTTCGTGGCCGGCGTGGAGATGGCCGAGCCGTTCGGTTTCACCACCGTCGACGAGGCGATCGACTCCACCACCGAGGGCCTGCGCTTCTTCATGTCGCACGGCATCACGCCCCGCTTCACCACCTGGTGCCCCGAGCCCACCACCCCGCTCGGCAAGGCCAATCCGCAGGGGGCTCCGCTGGAGTACCACATCCGGCTGCTCCAGGCCTACCGCCGGACCATGGAGGACTTCGGACTGTCCTCCCCGCCCGGATACGGTCCGCCCGGCCCCGGCCGCGCCGTCTTCTCCGTCAGTTCCTTCATGGACAGCCTGCCGGCCGACGAGCCGGTGCCGGACGCCGGGGAGGCGCCGGCCGAGGTGTGATCCCGCGCACCCGGCCGGCCCGGCGCTGAGCGAAGCGGCTCCGGCATCCGTACAGGAGGCCGGAGTTGTGGGCCCGTCGCGTCGCGCATCCGCGCCGCCACCAACGGTAACCGGATGTGAACAGGCCGCTTGTCAGTTGTGTCAGAGACGTGAAAGGCTCTGTGCCCTGCCGCGGGGTTCACCGCAACTCCTTTCCCCCTGTGGTGAGTTGCCCTCGCTCGTGGATGCAGGAGTGCCATGCCCGACCTGCCGACCCCCAAGGACGTCACCGAGGCCGCGCTGTTCTCGGAGGGCTGGGACGCGGTGCTCAGCTACGCGGACCTGTGTACCTCCGGTTCGCTGACGGCCCATCAACTGGCGAACGAGGCGTTCGCGCTCGGCATGCGCGAGGTCCGCGCCGCCGCGAGCACCCATGTGCGGGGCGCGGGCCGCCGCACCCCACGGCTGCCCACGATCCCGGCCCTGCTCACCGCCGTACGCGACACCGCCGCCGCCTGGGAGGCCGACGGCCAGGGCCACAGGCTCGACCCCGACCTCAGGCTGTGGCTGAACTCCGGGAGCGCCGCCCGTTTTTCCGGCCCGCCGCTGGAGCGGCCGGTCGCGCTGCGGGGGCTGAGGGACATGCAGGAGGCCGACGCGTCGCTGCTGTGGCTCGTCGAGGTGGAGGCGCTGCCGCTGCCCACCGTCGCCCGCCGGCTCGGCCTGGACCCGGCCACCGTGGCCGACGAGCTCGACCAGGTCCGCACCCTGTTCCGCGACCGCTGCCACCGCGCCCATCTGGACACCCCGATGGACGCGCAGTGCCGCTCCTACGCCCGTCTGCTGGACGCGGTCACCCGCTCCCCGGCCGCCGACACCCCCGACGACCTCTCCCGGCACCTCGCGACCTGCGTGCGGTGTGCCGAGGCCGCCGCCTGCCTGCGCCTGCACGGCGGCGGACTGCCCGCCGCGCTGGCCGGCGGGGTCATCGGCTGGGGCGGCCTCGCCTACCTGGAACGACGCCGCCGCGCCGCCGAGGTCCGCCTCGGCGCGGGCCGCCCCGACGCCGAGGCGGCCGGCGACGACCCCGAGGAGGGCGGCACCGGCCGTCACCGCGCGCTGCGCGGCGGCCTGCTCGCCGCGGCCGTGCTGCTGTCGGCGCTGGCACTGGGGGTGTCGATGATGCCGTTCGGCGGCTCCGGCGACGACAGCGCCGCCGCCCGCGACGACCGGCAGCCCGTCGCCGACCCCAGCGTCTCCCGCCCCACCACCCGGCCGGCCTCCCCGACAGCACCCGCCGCCACCGCCTCCGCGTCGGCCACGGCCACCGGCTCGGGCCGCGAAGAGCCCGACCCCGAACCCCAGGGCAGCACCTCCTCGGCCGCCCACTCGCCGGGCCCCGACCGCACCCGCGCCGCAGCGGCCGGCTGCCGGGTCGCCTACCACCTCGTCGACCAGTGGCAGGACGGCTTCCAGGCCACGGTCACCGTCACCACCGACCGGGCCCTCGACGGCTGGAGCGTGTCCTGGGCCTTCCGTGACGGCCAGCAGGTCGGCCAGACGTGGGACGCCACCGTCCACCAGAGCGACACCCACGTCACCGCCACCGCGGCCGACTACGACAAGGCCGTCGCCGCACACGGCACGCTGACCTTCGGTTTCATCGGCACCTGGCGGGAGAGGAACCGCACCCCGTACGGCTTCACGCTCAACGGGGCGTCCTGCGCGGTCGGTTGATCACGCCGCACGGCGAGCGGCGACCGCAGGAACAGCACAGCCTCAAGGCCGAGGAGGCCGACGTTCCGCCGGCGGTGGAGAATGCCGTCAGCGGCCGGGTCATCGACACGATGCGCAGGCTTGGGGGAATCGGCCCCAAGGGAGCCGAGGACATCTCCGGTGACTGCTGCGCCACCGCCACCATCAGGTGGCGGTCACCACCAGCGCGGCCCGGTCGTCGAGGGAGGCATCGCCTGCGAACGTGGTGACCGCGGCGGTGATGGACTCGATGAGGGTCGCCGCAGTGGGCGTCGTGGTCCGGTAGGTGACGAGCGCGTGGGCCAGGCGGTCCTCGCCGAAGAATTCACCGTCGGCGGAGCGCGCCTCGGTGATGCCGTCGGTGACGAGGACCAGGCTGTCGCCGGGGAGCAGGGCGATGCCGCACGGGCAGAAGCCGGGGTCGGGACGGATGCCCAACAGCAGGCCGGACTGTGCGAGTTCCTCGACCGTGCCGTCGGCCCGGCGCACGAGGGGCGGTACGTGGCCCGCCCGGATCAGGCTGAGCGCGAAGTGGGAAGCGGAGTGCCGCAGCTCGCCGTAGACGAGTGAGACGAACTGGTCCTCTTCGGCGGTGCCGGCCGTCAGCGCGTCGTTGATGGCGGCGACCACCGCCGCCGGGTCGTTCAGAAGGCGGGCGGCGGCGCGTGCGGTGTGGCGGACCATTCCGGTGGTGGTGGCCGCCAGCGCGCCGCGCCCCGACACATCGCCGATCATGAACGCCCAGCGGTCGCCGGACAGCGCGAAGACGTCGTAGAAGTCGCCGCCGACGTCGAGTCCTTCACCGGCCGGACGGTAGGAGGCGGCCAAGGTCGCGCCGGGAATCCTGGGCAGCTCGGGAGGCAGCAGGCCTGCCTGCAGATCGTGGGCCAGCCGGACGCGGTCGGTGAACTGGTGGGCGTTGTCGGCACTCGAAGCGGCCCGGCGGGCCAGCTCCTGGGCCAGGGCGATCGTGTGGCCGTCCAGAGTCAGGGAGGTGGCCAGGAGAGTCAGCGTGCCGAAGGTACGGCCCCGGGTGGCCAGCGGCACGCATACGTAGCCCGTGACGCCGAGTCGCGCGCAGGGGCCGCCCGTGTGTGCCGTCTCGACGGCGCCGGAGGCCAGTACGCGGGCGACGGCGGCGTCCACGGCGTCGCACAGCGCGCGGGAGCAGAGGAGGTGCTCCCCCTCCCGCGCCGAGGCGGCGACGGCGATGCGGCGGGTCCGGCCGCGCTCGACCACATGGACGGCACACAGCGGTGCCAGCGCCGGAACGGTCAGCCTGGCCATGCACTGCAGGCTCTCCGAATAGTGCGTCTCGCCCGAGATGGCGGTGCTCGCTTCCAGCAGGAAGGCCAGATCCTCACGGACGGCCTTCTCCCGCTCCTGGGCGACGCGCCTCGCCTCCACCGTGAAGTGGCGTTCGATGGCGAGCGCGGCCGTCCGCGCGAACACGACACTGAGCGTCACATCCCTGTCCGCCGGAGCCTTGGGGACGCGGTGGTACATCGCGAAGGTGCCCAGCAGCCGGCCGTCCGTGTCCTGGATCGGCGTGGACCAGCACGCCGCGATCCCGGCCCGCCGGGCCAGGTCGCGGTAGTCCTTCCACAGGGGGTCCGTGGCGATGTCCGTGACGATCACGGGTTCGTGCCGGAAGGCGGCCGTGCCGCACGAGCCGGCACCTTCACGGATGGGTGTCCCGTCGATCGCCTCGTTGTAGAAGCCGGGCAGGTGCGGGGCGGCGCCGTGCCGCAGGCGCTGTCCGTCGGGATCGACGAGCAGTACCGAGACGATCATGTCCGGGGAGAACTCCTCGATCGCCGTGGCCATGCCGTCGAGGATCTCGCTGAGAGGGGCGTCGCGTGCGATCTGCTCCAGCAACACGCGCTGCTCCAGGGCCAGGAGATGCGCGTCGTGGTACGCGGTGGTCTCGACCGCGATCACCACGACCCCGTCGATCCGGCCGGCCTCGTCCCGCCGGGGTTCGTAGGTGAAGTCGAAGAACCCCTCCCGCTGCCTGCTCGGCTCTCCCAGCATCAGCCGCCCGTCCCGGGCCCGGTAGGCGACGCCGGTGCGGTAGACCTCGTCGAGCCGGTCGACGACGCCCTGCGGAACCAGTTCCGGAATCAGCTCTCCGACCGGCTCCCCGACGCGCCCGCGGTCGCACCCCACGGCCTCGAAGAACGCCGAGTTCGCTGCTTCCAGCAGGTGTCTCGGGCCACCGAGCGCAGCGAAGATCACCGGGGCCTGCCCGAAGAGGTCCGCGTACTCCTCGCTCCGCCGGTCGCTGGCGACGGAGCGGGTCGTGGTCGAACTGTGGGGATCGGAATATATGGACATGACAGGCCGCCCTGTCTCCTCCGTCCGCTGACGACGTCGTCCCGCCCCTCCACTCTGACACATGTCTCGGCTGTTTCCAGGCCGCAGCCGGGCCGGTCGCAGCTCATGACCGGGAGCCGGGTGCCTGACGGCTCGACCTCCACGAGGGCCGGCGGCGCCCGGAGTGCCGGGCCCGGTCGTCCACCGGAGGCGGCCCGGCCGTCCCTCCGGAGGAGCGACGGGGGAAATTCCGTGGTGCCGCTGAGCGAGCCTGTCTAGGGTGGGGCTTGCTCCTCGCGGTGGCCGCCGGCCGCCGCGGTCAGTCGTGTGCAGAACGGGAGGTGTGACCGATGGCCGTCTCTGTGACGGGCGCTGCCCGCAGTCAGAAGTTCATCCACTCCACCTCCGTGGCCTCCGGCTGATCCTTCCTGTCTTCTGTGCGCCTGTGCGTGCGCGCGGCCGGGGCCGCCCCTGTGAAGGGTCCCCCTTGAATCGTTCTTCTCTTCCGGCTTCTTCCGCCTCGTCACACGCTCTGGCCCCCTACGGCTGGGACGAGGGATGGGAAGCGGAGTTCGCTCCGTATGCCGAGCAGGGTCTCCTGCCCGGCCGTGTCGTACGTGTCGACCGGGGCCAGTGCGACGTCGTCACCCCGGCCGGCCTCGTCCGCGCCGACACCGAGTTCGTCGTCCCCCGTGACCCGATGAAGGTGGTGTGCACGGGAGACTGGTCAGCCGTCGACCCCGAGGGCAGCGATCCGCTGTACGTGCGCACACTGCTGCCGCGCCGTACCGCGTTCGTGCGGTCGACGTCGTCCAAGCGTTCCGAGGGCCAGGTGCTGGCCACCAACATCGACCACGTCGTCATCTGTGTGTCGCTCGCGGCCGAACTGGACCTCGGGCGGATCGAGCGGTTCCTCGCGCTCGCGATGTCCTGCTCGAGCGGTGAGGCTCTGCTGCACAGGTCGGCATCCTCCTGGGAGTCCGGTGCCCAGCCGGTCGTCGTGCTGACCAAGGCCGACCTGGTGCCGGACCCGGTCACCCTCGCCCATCTGGTGCAGGACGTCGAGACCGGCGCGCCCGGCGTGCCGGTGCTCACCGTCAGCGCCGTGGACGGCGAAGGACTCGACGTGCTCGTCGCGCTCGTCGGAGCCGGCACCTCGGTGCTGATCGGCCAGTCCGGCGCGGGCAAGTCCACACTGGCCAACGCCCTGGTCGGCGCGGACGTCATGGACGTGCGGGCCGCACGGGACGTCGACGGCAAGGGACGGCACACGACGACCACCCGCAACCTGCTCGTCCTGCCCTCCGGAGGGGTCCTCATCGACACGCCGGGGCTGCGGGGTGTCGGGCTGTACGACGCCGAGAGCGGGGTCGGCCAGGTGTTCACCGAGATCGAGGAACTGGCCGAGCGGTGCCGGTTCCACGACTGCGCCCACGAGACCGAGCCGGACTGCGCGGTGCGCTCGGCCGTGAAGAGCGGGCAACTCGCGCCGCGGCGGCTGGAGAGCTACCGGAAACTGGTGCGCGAGAACCAGTGGATCGTCGCCAAGACCGACGCACGGGTCCGTGCGGAGCTGCGACGGGACTGGAAGCGCCGGGGCGCCGCCGGGAAGGCCGCCATGGAGTTCAAACGGGGGCGCCGGGAGTAGGCGCACGCGCGAGGTACGGGTCGCGCCTGAGGCGCCGGGGCACGGGTACGGCGTGGCCGGTCGCTCCCCAGGGTCCGCGGCTTCGCCCGGACCTGGGGGAGCCGTCGCGGCCGGGCCGCAGGCCGGCACCCCCCCGCGCTGCTTCGGGGCGCCTCCACCACCGCCATGTCCGATTTCCGCTGGCCCGGTCCTCCTGCGGCGTCCGACACTGGGAAGCGTGATGGACGAGGACACCAGCTACGAGGCGGTGCGCAGCCGGGACGGGCGGTTCGACGGGGTGTTCTTCTTCGCCGTCGAAACCACCGGGATCTACTGCCGGCCCAGCTGCCCAGCGGTGACGCCGAAACGGCCCCACGTGCGGTTCTTCCCGACGGCCGCCGCCGCACAGGGATCCGGGTTCCGGGCCTGCCGGCGGTGCCGGCCGGACGCCGTGCCGGGGTCGGCGGAGTGGGACGTGCGGGCCGACGTCGTCGGGCGGGCCATGCGGCTGATCGCCGACGGTGTCGTGGACCGCGAGGGCGTCGCCGGGCTCGCCGCGCGGCTCGGCTACAGCGCGCGGCAGGTCCAGCGGCAGCTGACCGCCGAGCTGGGCGCCGGGCCGGTGGCGCTCGCCCGGGCCCAGCGGGCGCACACCGCGCGAGTGCTGCTGCAGACCACCGAACTGCCGGTCACCGAGATCGCGTTCGCGTCCGGGTTCGCCAGCGTGCGCCAGTTCAACCACACCGTACGGGAGGTGTACGCCTCCACCCCGACCGAGCTGCGGGCCACCGCACCCCGGCGCCGGGGCGGCCGCGGGGCGGCTTCGGGCGCCGGGATCCCGCTGCGGCTCGCCCATCGCGGCCCCTACCAGGCCGGCGCCGTCTTCGACCAGTTCGCGCGGGAGGCGGTGACCGGTGTCGAGGAGGTGTCCGGCGTGCCGGGCGGCCGCACCTACCGGCGCACGCTGCGGCTGCCCTACGGCACCGGAATCGTCGCCGTGGCGGAGCGCACCCGGGCGCCGAGGACGGTCACCGGCACCCGTCCGGGCGGCTGGCTCGACGCACGGCTGCACCTCACCGACCCCAGAGACCTGACCACCGCGGTGCAGCGGCTGCGGCGCCTGTTCGACCTCGACGCCGACCCCTACGCCGTCGACGAGCGGCTCGGCGCCGACCCGCGGCTCGGCCCGCTGGTGGCCGCCCGGCCCGGACTGCGCTCACCCGGCGCCGTCGACCCGCTGGAACCCGCCGTCCGGTCCATGGTCGGGAAGGAGGGTGCCGAGGAACTGGTGCGGCGCTACGGCAAGGTGCTCGACGCGCCCTGCGGCAGCCTCACCCGGCTCTTTCCCGAGACCGCCGTCCTCGCGGAGGCAGAGCCGCACGGCCCGCTGGGCGTGCTCGCCGCCGCCCTCGCCGACGGCACTGTACGACTGGATCCGGGCGTCGACCGGGAGGACGCGCAGGAGGCCCTGCTCGCCCTGCCCGGCATGGACCCGGCCACCGTGGCCGCCGTACGCGTGCGCGCCCTCGGCGATCCGGACGTCGCTCCGCCCGGTGCGGACGTGCCCGACGGGTGGCGGCCCTGGCGCTCGTACGCCGTCCAGCATCTGCGTGTGGCGGGGGAGTGGAGCCGATGACGGCCGGTTACTGGACCCAACTGGATTCGCCCGTGGGTCGGTTGCTGCTCACCGCCGATGCGGACGGGGCGCTCACCTCGCTGTCCGTGCCAGGGCAGAAGGGCGGGCGCCGTGTGGAGAGCGTGCGGCGCCAGGGGGACGGATGGCGGAGCGACGCGGGTCCGTTCCGGGCGGCGGCACGGCAACTGGCGGCCTACTTCAGCGGTGAACTCGAGGAGTTCCGCCTGCCGTCGAGGTCCCCGGGCACCGAGTTCCGGCAGCGGGTGTGGGCCGCGCTGGACGAGGTGCCGTACGGCGCGACCGTCACCTACGGGGAGATCGCCGCGCGGATCGGTGCGTCCCGCGCGGCGGTGCGCGCCGTCGGCGGCGCGATCGGTGCCAACCCCCTGCTGATCGTGCGCCCGTGCCACCGGGTCATCGGCGCGGACGGGGCGATGACCGGGTACGCGGGCGGACTCGAACGGAAGGTGTGGCTGCTGACCCTCGAGGGCGCGCTCACGGACACCGGCCGGGCGGTGACCGCCATGGGCGGACCGGCCTCGCGCACGGGTCGCGCGGAGCCGGCCCGCTGACGCCGGACCCGTCGGCCCTCCGCTCGGCTACTCCTCCTCCAGGCCCCAGCTGTGCACCTTGCGGGGATGGACGCGGATCACCTCGTCGCTGAAATGCGGGCCCAGGTCGTGCGGGCCGACGAGGAGTTCGGCCTCGCCGCGGATGTCGACCCCGCGCACCCGCCAGGGCCGCACGCTCACGATGTCGTCGACCACCAGGGCGACCTTCGGGTTCTGCCGAAGGTTGCGCCACTTCTTCGTCGTCCCCATCGCGTAGCCGCCGATCAGGATCGTGCCGTCGTCCTGGACGTGGAAGCCGACCGGGTTCGCCTGCGGCTGGCCGTGCCGGTCAACGGTGGCCATGCGGCCCAGCCGCTGCGACGCCAGATACGCCCGCTCCGCCTCGCCGAATTCGGTCATACCACCAGCCAAGCACGCCCGCCCGTCCGGCACATCGGCCTCCTGGCCTAGGTCCTGCCCGACAATCGCGTCGTTGCCCGAAGGGCGGCCGCGCGGCGTCAGGGGCGTGCTCCCGGCGCGCCGGACCCCGTCCCTCGTACCGGACGTACTCGGGTCCGGGGCCGGTGCGGCGAGTGGGGGCGCCTTCCACGCCGCCCAGGCAGTGGGGGAGCGTGCAGGGCGTCGCGCGGCAGACGGGAATGGTCGGACGGGCCCGGGTCCGCCGTCCTGCGCCCCGTTGCGCCGAGCGGGTGGATGACCGCCGAGGGTGCGCCGGCACGGCCCGGCCGTGTGGCACGGTCTGCTCCGACGGGCGACGGGGAAGGTCGGGTGCGCAGATGGCCGGGGTCGGGCGGATCCTCGCGGTGCTGGTGCTGGCGATGCTGCCGGGTACGGCACGTCCGGCCGTCGCTGCGCCGGCCCGACCGGGGGCGGGGCCGGTCTCGCGCACCTGGACCGGCGGCCACGGGACGGAGCCGGTGCACTGGACCGGGAGTTGGGAGAGCGCGCCGTCGGGAACCGCCTCCGCGCTGCCCGGCGCCGCCGTCCGCAACGTGATCCACCTCAGCGTCGGCGGCCGTGCCGTCCGCGTCCGACTCAGCAACCGTTTCGGCACCGCGCCGCTGGTGCTCGACGCGGTCACCGTCGCGCTGCGGGCGGGCGGTCCCGACGCGGTGCCCGGCACCCTGCGCGTCGCCACGTTCGGCGGCGCCCGTACGGTCACCGTCCCGCCCGGCGAGGACACGGTCACCGACCCGGTGCCGCTGCCCGTCCGGGCCGCCGCCGACCTGCTCGTCACCGTCCACACCCCCGGTGACGACGGCCCGGCCACCTTCCACCGGACCGCCCTGCAGACCAGCTACATCGCCCCGGACGGCGCCGGCCGGGCCGCCGACGAGGACGGCGCCTCCTACACCACCACGGTCAGCCGCTGGTACTACGTCACCGGCGTCGACGTCCTCGGCACCGCCGCCGGCAGCGTAGTCGCGTTCGGCGACTCCCTCACCGACGGAGACGGTTCCACGCCCGACACCAACCACCGCTGGCCCGACCGGCTCGCCGGCCGGCTCCGCGGTGACCGGCTCGGCGTCCTCAACGCCGGGATCTCCGGCAACCGCCTGCTGCGCGACGGCACCGGACCGAGCGCCCTCGCCCGCCTGGACGCCGACGCCCTGGACCGGACCGGGGTGCGGGTGCTGGTCGTCCTGGAGGGCATCAACGACATCAAGGGCACACCGAAGGCCGACGACGTCACCGCCTACGCCGGCGCCTACCGCATCCTCGTCGCCCGCGCCCACGCCCGGGGCATCCGCGTCGTCGGCGTCACCCTCACGCCGTACCGGGGCTTTCCCGCCTACTCGGAGGCGCGCGAGGAGGTGCGGCAGCGGGTGAACGCCTTCATCCGCACCGGCGGCGCCTTCGACGCGGTCGTCGACGCCGACGCCGTCCTGCGCGACCCGGCCGACCCGACCCGCCTCCTCCCCGCCTACGACCCCGGAGACCACCTGCACCTCGACGACACGGGCATGGCGAAGCTCGCCGACCTCGTGCTGCGCACACTGGACCCGGTGACGGAGTTCCGTCGGGCCGCCGGAGCAGACCACGAGCCCCTGGTGCGCGCCCGGCACCGGCAGGACCAGGCCGGGGAACGCTCCGCGGCCCGTCGGCGACGCCAGCGGCACCACGGTGGCGCCCACCGGGACCGCCCGGGGCGGCGGCCGCGGATCGGCCGGCGCCCACCGCGGCACCGCGGCCCGCACCGGCCACGACCCGGCACGCCGGGCACCAGCACTGCGCACCGGCCGTGCACGACGACCACGCCGGCCGGCAGGAGCTTCCACAGGCCCGTCCGCGCAGAGTGCCGAAGACGGCGTGAGAGGGCAGGCGGACGCCGGGCGGCCGGAGCCTACGCGCGGTTCACCCAGCCCCGCTCGTAGGCGTGCCAGCCCAGTTGCAGCCGGGTCGTCACCCCCGCCAGCTCCATCAGCCGCCGCACCCGGCGCTGTACGGTCCTCAGACCCACGTCGAGCTGTTTGGCCACGCTCGCGTCGGTCAGCCCGGCCAGCAGCAGCGACAGCACCTCCAGATCGGTGGCGTCGGGATCGTCCGGCTGCTCCTCGACCGCGCCGGACGCCCCAAAGCGCAGCGGCAGCGCCCCCCGCCACACCGACTCGAACAGCCCGGCCAGCAGCTCCAGCAGCCCGCTGGCGTGCACCACCAGCGCGGCCGGCTCCGCCGTGCGCGAGGTCAGCGGGACCATGGCGAGCGCACGGTCGGCGATCACCAGCTTGGTCGGCACCCGGTCCACCACCCGTACCTGCTCGTCGCGGGCGAGCGCCGCCGACAACTCGGTGAATCCGTGCGGCAGTTCCAGCACCGCGCGCTCGACCACCACCCGGTAGCGCACCCCGCGGGCGGCCGCCTGCTCCTCCGCCTCGTTCTCCACGCCGGACACGACCATCGGATTGCCGGTGACCAGGGCGCACACCTCCTCGGCCGCCCCCAGCTGCAGCTGCAGAAAGCGCTGGGCGACCGCCGCGGCACCGGTCACCACCTCGACCAGGTCGTGCACCCCGGGCTCGGTCGCCGCCGCCCGGTACTCCTCCGCCAGCAGCGCCGCCGCCAGTTCCGCCTTCTCCAGTTCGTGCCGCTGCCGGGTGAGCAGCGCGCCCAGTGCGACGCCGGGCGGAGCGGCCACCCAGCGGCCCGGCCGCGCCGGGGACTGGGCGGCGAGCCCCTGCCGTTCCAGCCGGCGCAGCGCCCGCTCGGCGTCCGGCTCCGACAGTGCAAGGCGCCGCGCCAGATCGGTCACGTCGGCCGCGCCCACGGACACCAGCGCCCTGTACGCCGCCTCGTGGGTCTCGTCCAGCCCTATCGCCGCCAGCATCGGCTCACGTCCCTCCCCTGGCACAGACCCGGCACCCGGGCCCGAGAACTCGCCACCGAAAAGCTGCCACGACGGGCCCGGCCTGGCGGAAACCGGCCACGGCGCAAACCCGCCGCGCAACATCATCGCCGTACATGTGGTGACTCTGCCAAGGTTGCAGCACCACGGAACGCGACCGTGCACCGAATGCGCAGCCGCGTCCCCGGAAACCAAGCCACAATCCGGCCAACCGGCCGGGTGCCCTGTTCCGGCCCCGGTCGCCCCGGGCCGTGGCCCGGGCCCGGACGTGTGCGAGGCACGCGAAGGGGATCCGGGACCGGGCCACTTCAGACGTCGCCGGGCGGCCCTCCCGTGGGGGGTGGGGCCGCCCGGCGGCACTTCCGCCCGTCCACCCCCGCCCGTACAGTTGTTCGACACCTCACTCGACACGCCGTCCGGCGACGCCGGGTGCGCCGGAATTTCCCGATGCCCCGTTTTCACACGGCCCGTGCGGTGGACAATCAGGGCATGAACCAGCAGGGGGGAAGGCCCGCCCGTCCCGAGGACGACTGGTGGGGACAGCTGTACGACGACTCCACCGAGGACACGGGGCCGGCAGCCGCGGCCGATTCCCTCGACGACCGCTTCGCCTCCGCGCAGCGCACGGTGACGGACCGGCCGCTCACGGCACCACCGGGCGAGCCGGAGGCGCCCGCACCGGCCGACACCGGCGACGGTCCCCTGGGCGGTACGGACCCCGAGGAGCCCCCGGCACCGGTTCACCGCGACCCGGCGTTGCCGGCGCAACGCCCGTCCGAGGCCCTGCCACCCCCCGCCACCGACGTACCGCCGTCCCGCCGCCCGGCCCCGTGGCGACCGACCGCCCCGACGCCACCCGAGCCGCCCCGGCCGACGGGGCAGCAACCCCCCGAGCCACCACGGCGCACCGGACCGCACCCCCCCGTGACGCCCGCCGAACAGCCCGCGCAGGAGCCGCAGGCCCCCGCCCGGCCCGCTCAGCCGCCGGTGCAGTCCGGCACCGCCCCCGCCCCGCCACCCTCCTGCGTCGACTACGTCGGCTCAGGGCCGCCCACCTACGACCCGGAGCCCACCGCCCTGCCGGTCGCCGATCCGGACGGGCTGGGGGACCTGGTCGCGGACACCGTGCTGGACGGAGCCCGGTACGGGGCGTGCACGGTGCGGGCGGTGTCGTTGCGGGGGGACTCGGCGCGGTTCCGGGGCGAGCAGCGGCGTGACTCGTTGCTGACCGCGCGGTTCGGGACGGGCGAGAACGCGCTGGTGCTCGTCGCCATGGCGACCGGGGTGCGCGGTGCCCGCGACGCGCATCTGGCGGCGGCCGAGGCGTGCCGGTGGATCGGGCGCGCCGTGGGCCGCAGCCATCACCGGCTCGTCGAGGACATCCGGGCGGCCCGGCGCGGTGAGTTGAAGTCGGGCCTGAACCGGCTGACCGACCGCAGCCTCGGCAAGCTCCGCGCGAGCGCCGCGGAGCGGGGCGTCGAGCCGGAGGCGTACACCGCGAGCCTGCGCTGTCTGCTGCTGCCCGCCGACCCCGGCTGCCGCACCCGCGTGTTCTTCGGCGTCGGCGGCGGCGGCCTGTTCCGGCTCCGCGACGGCGCGTGGCAGGACATCGAGCCGCAGGTCACGTCCGAGGCCGGCACCGGCGTTCCCGTGGTCGGCTTCGGCTCGCCTCCCGCCGAGACCCCCGACGGCGACCGGCTCACCATTGACTTCGGCATCCCGACCCCGCCGAGCCCGTACGAGCCGGCTCCCGAGCCGCCCCGGGAGCCCTTCCGGTTCCGTGCCTCGGTGGCCCGCCCGGGTGACGCCCTGGTGATGTGCACCGGGGGCCTGGCCGATCCGCTGCGCGGCGAGGCCGCCCTCTGCGCCTACCTGGCCCGCCGCTGGGCCGGCCGGACCCCGCCGGGGCTCGCCGCGTTCCTCGCCGACGCCCAGGTACGGGTGAAGGGCTACGCCGATGACCGTACGGCGGCGGCCGTGTGGGAGGCGTGACCGCTGCCGCCCCGGTTCACCGACCGGAGTCGGCAGGTGGTCTCCATGTCGGGCGACGGCGGGTTCGCCATGCTGATGGGTGACTTCCTGACGCTGGCCGACACCAACCCCGACTTCGCCGCCGTCGCCCGCGTCTGCGGCCCCCCCGGGATCCGGGTGGAGAAGCCCAAGCAGCTCGCCGGCGCCCTCAAGGACGCCTTCCGGCACAGCGGCCGGCCCTGGTGGACGTCGTCACCGATCCCGACGCCCTGTCCATCCCGCCGAGGATCAGCGCCGAGATGGTCACCGGGTTCGCGCTGTCCGCCTCCGGAACCGTGCTGGACGGCGGCGTCGGCCGCATGGTCCAGATGGCCCGCTCCAATCTGCGCCACGTGCCGCGCACGTGAGGAAAACCGTACCGGGGAGCGGATTTCGGCCAGTTTCACGGCGTGTGACGGTGTGCCGACGGCCGGTGCCGGGCGCATCTGCCTCGCCGTACCGGGGCGTCCGAGGCGGCCCGCGGCGTGCTGAGGGTCGGCGCACCGGGCGCGGCACGGCCCGGCGGGCGCCGCGGATGCCGTACGGCCGTGGCCGAACCGCCGGTCATCGTGCACGTGTGATGACTGGCTGTGTGCGGGCTGGGCAAGCATCCTCCGTGAACGTGTTCGACCACGAGGGGCAGGGTCCAGCGGCGTGCGGGCGGGGGTCATGAAGAGTCAGGCACGAGGGGGCGGTCCCGCGGTCGTCGGGGGCTCCTCGGCGGCGACGGGGGAAGAGGCCGACACCATCACGGAACACGCGCACCGGTTCCGGCGCAGGCTGGGCCGGGCCGATCTGAGGGCGGTGCCCGAGGCCCGCCGGGAACTGCGCGAACTGCTGCGGCACTGGGGCAAGCCGGGCCGCTCGGAGATCGCCGAGCTGCTCACCAGCGAACTGGTCACCAATGCGCTCGTCCACACCGACGACGACGCGGTTCTCACGGCGGTCGTGGAGCCGGGCGGACTGCGCGTGGAGGTACGGGACTTCGTGGGCCGCAGACCCGACCTGAGAGGCCCGGACTCGGACGACGACACCCATGGGCGGGGACTGGTGCTGGTGCAGTCCCTCGCGGACGCCTGGGGCGTACGGCCGCACGGGGTGGGCAAGTCGGTGTGGTTCGAACTGGGCGCCGAGGCGGCGTGACGCCCGGCGGGCACGCCGGCTCACGGACGGAAACGGGCCGGGGGCGTGACCCGTGCGGTCACGCCCCCCGCCCATGATGAGCGGTGGGTCACGGCCGGACTGCGCCGAGGGGCTGTCCCAGGACCTGTCCGACGATTCCCGTCCGCCGCGCTTCGGGCAACGACGCGAATGGTCAGACAGGTCCTAGCCGAACTGCTGCTCAAGATCCTTCAGTTTGCGCTCCAGGGAGTCCAGGCGCGGCAGCGCCATGGTGTCGTCCTCGGCGGTGAGGTCGACGGTCACCGGCTCGGCGGACGCGCTGCGGACGGGCTGCAGGGAGGGACGCGCGCGCACGGGCAGCTGCTCCGCGGCCGATATGGCAGGCTCCGCGGTCGCCGGGGCGGGGCCGCGCTCCACCGCCTGCACCTCGACCTCCACCTGCCGTCCGCCGCGGCCCGCGAAGGGGCGGTGGCCCCGGCTGATGGCCTTCAGCTGGGCGCGCTCGATGCGCTGCTGCTCGCGCCGGCGCTGCCGCTGCTCCTCCTTGTGCCGCTTGTCGTCGCGGACCTCCTCGACCGCCTCGTCCAGGCTGCGCACGCCCTCCAGGAGCATCAGCGACCAGGCCCTGTAGGTCTCGCGGGGGGCACGCAGCCAGCGCACGATGCGGATCTGCGGCAGCGGGCGCGGCACCAGGCCCTGTTCGCGCAGCGCGGCCCGGCGGGTCTGCTTCAGCGCGCGGTCGAACAGGACGGCCGCCGACAGCGACATACCGGAGAAGAACTGCGGTGCTCCCGCGTGGCCGACGCCCCTGGGCGCGTGCACCCAGTTGAACCAGGCCGCCGCCGCGGCGAACATCCACACGAGTATCCGCGAGCCGAGCGCCGCGTCGCCGTGGCTGGCCTCGCGCACCGCGAGCACGGAACAGAACATCGCCGCGCCGTCCAGGCCGAACGGCACCAGGTACTGCCAGCCGTCGGTCAGCCCCAGGTTCTGTTCGCCGAAACCGACGAGGCCGTGGAAGGACAGGGCGGCCGCGACCGCCGCACAGCAGAACAGCAGCACGTAGGAGGCCGTGCCGTAGATGGCCTCCTTGCGCCTGCGGCGCTCCTCGCTGCGCTCCCACGAGTCGTCCGCGCTCGCGTTCTCCCCGGAGGAGCGCTTGCCGCGCGCGAGCACCGCCACCGCGACCAGCATGCCCAGGAGCAGTACGGCGCCCGGAAGCAGCCAGCTCAGCGATATGTCGGTCAGTCTCATCACGGGTCCCTTGCATTGGGATGGGGCGTAACGCCCGCCATAGTGGCCCACTCCCGAGGGCCCTCAGGGGGTTTCGGGGCAAGAGGCCGCCAAGGAAGCGCAAGGGGATGCCCAGGACGGCGTTCTGCTCGAACTGCCGCTTGAGGGGCGGGAGTTGAGTTCGAATAAGACTACCCGTACGGATGGTTCCTCGGAAAGTTCCCGCGACGGGTGAGGAAGCTGTGAATCACCTGTCGGGGGTGATGAGGTGTGCGGGTGGCTGTATCGGCGATGATCTTAGTGGACGTGGGGGAGTGCCGGGGAACTCAGGCGAGGCATGCCTTGGTCGCTCGTCGGTGAATTTGAACCGGGGCCTCGGCCGCCTATGGTGCTTGACGGACCTGCCGTCAATGACCCAAGTGCCGACAAGCCGCCAGGAGGGACCCGTGAAGCAGAGCGCGCAGGGCTCCGCCGGCGCGGGGACCCCGCCCGGAGAGGCCCGGGTGCCCGTGCAGGCGCGCGCGGCGGACGCCCCCGAGGGCTTCCGTGAGCGGGACACCGCCGTGCCCTCGGCGCGGGGCGAGCACACGCACGGTGAGCGGCCCGTCCCCGGTGCGCGGCCCGCGGTGCAGCGCTCCTCCGTACGGGGGCAGATCCTGGACGCGCTGCGTGCGGCGCTGGCGACCGGGGAGCTGAAGCCGGGTGAGGTCCACTCGGCGCCGGTGCTCGGCGAGCGGTTCGGCGTCTCGGCGACGCCCGTGCGCGAGGCCATGCAGCAGCTCGCCCTGGAGGGCGCCGTCGAGGTCGTGCCCAACCGCGGCTTCCGGGTCGTCGAGCGCGGGGCGCGGGAGCTGGCCGAGCTGGCGGAGGTGCGGGCACTCATCGAGGTGCCGGTGATGCTGCGGCTGGCCCGGACCGTGCCGGGGGAGCGGTGGGCCGAGCTGCGTCCTTTGGCGGAGGAGACGGCACGCGCGGCGGCCTCCGGCTGTCCGGCGACGTACGCCGAGTCCGACCGAGCCTTCCACCGCGCTCTGCTCGCCCTGTCCGGCAACGAGCAGCTGGTACGCATCGCCGCCGACCTGCACCGCCGCTCGCAGTGGCCGCCGGTCCGGCACGGCCGGGCGTACCTGGCCGCCGACGCGGCCGAGCACATGGCCCTGCTGGATGCGTTGATCACCGGAGACGTGGACGTGGTGCGCAGGCTGGTGACCGAGCACTTCGCAGGGGCGAGCTGAGCGGGAGCGCCCCGAACGGGCGCGGGGAACTGCGCGTGCGCCCCCGGCGGCGGACCGGACCGGACCGCCCCGACCCTGCGCCGCGCCCCCGCCCGGCCCGCAGTCGGCGACCGGCCTGTG